>NZ_JBFBBK010000132.1:0-4739 GCF_040682635.1 Streptomyces sp. NPDC051133 | reverse complement strand
CAGCAACAACATGGCCGGCAGTGATTGACGAGCGGTCAGCGGCCACCTCCTTCAAGGAACTTGCAGCCTCGGCCCTCTCATCTGGCTGATAGGTCGGGGCTGCCTGCTGAGGAGGAACGGTAGGGGCTGCAGGGGGAGCTACCGGCTCGCTTGCAGACCCATGCGACGTACCATCGAGGCTGAAGGGGACTACCTCTTCCGCCTCATCATCATCGTCAAGCCCACTCAGGTTGACAGCCGGAACGATGAGGGCTCTCTTGGGAGAAGCGCCGGTCTTCTTGCCACGGCTTCCACTGCTTGATCCCTGGTTGCGCGACCCGTTGGTCATCGTTCGGCTCCCTGAAGCTTGGCGTTGCGTTGCAAGACCTGCCTTATCACCGCAGCGGTGACGTGAGCGTAATCCGTCGCCATGTCAACTGGCCTTTGCGGATCTACAAGACGGCCTGTCTCATCACGAGGACGCGATACCAACTCGCCAGTTTCTTGATCTGTGAGTTGTCCCGCGGCAGCCAAGGCGAACTCCTTGGTGGGCATACCATGATTGCGAGCGAGAGTAGCCGTACTTCGACCATCGCGAATGAATTCCTCAATCACCACTTCACGAGGGATTCGTGTTGGCTCGAGCAATCCATGGATCTTCTCGCGCAGCAGAACGAGTTCACTCGTGGCTGCCTCATTCACCTTTCGGTATCCCAGAAAGACGATGGCTGCGATCCCAACCTCTGCATTCAGACGCCGGTTCTGCCGCACCAGACTCGCCAGCGTCCCGAGACCGGTGATCACTGCGTTGTCAGATCCCTTCATAGGCGACACCAGGTGCGTACATGCAGCCAGGCCAAGCCTTTGAATGCTTTTGTCACCAGGGGAGAAGTCCAAGATGATCCACCGGTACCGATGCGAGATCTGCGCCAACAGCAGCGCAAGCATGAGGTACGCCGAGAGACTATGCTTGTCTGCCAGTTTCGTAATGGCAGTTGGGATATCCGCAATATGCGATCCCGACACCACCATATCGAGGTAGGGGCGCACTCCCTGAGCGACGGTAAGCGGCTTGTCTTCAGTCAGTGATTCGACAAACCCAAGTCCATCGTCATCGACCTCTTTGCCCAGGATACCGAAATCCATACGACCATTGCCATTGCTGTCTAGCTCGATGTAGAGAATCGGCTTGGCGCTCTTCCCTTCCTCTGCCTTCATTCTCTGTTGGTCAGCGAGCATGTAGGCGATGTTCGTCGAGACCGTTGTCTTACCTTCTCCTCCCTTACCGATCGTGACGCCAATGACGTTTCTCAGATGGGGACGGAGCTTACTTACCAGAGAAGCCAGCTCTTCCGGATCAGACATGTCGGTGAAGGATCTAATGGCGCCGAGCCTACTTGACAGCGTGTCAAATGTCAGGGTTTCCAACGTCTCTCCGGTTCGGTGTAGTTCATCCTTCGCGGCGTAGACGGCTCTGGTGTACAGAGACAGCGTCCTCAACGCCTGCCCTCCGATGCGCACTCAGGACAGTACATGCTCCTACGCGGCCATGCCACCACCCGTCAGCTCTCCGGCGTGTCCGGGTAGTTGACTCTCCTAATGAGGATCCTAGAACACCCGAAAATCGACCTACCCTGCTCTCCCGTAATTTATTTCATGCGACCTTCTCCACCCATCCTCTAGGCGAGGAGTTCGACGGGTGAAAATGAATTAGCTCATCACTGAAAATTGTCGCCTTCGCAAGGCAACTGGAGTGCCCCTGAGAGGTCTGACGCATCACTGAGTAGGTGAGTGAGTAGGTGAGTAAGGTATGTGATTTTGTGAACCTGCAGGTCAGAGGCTCTTTTTACACAGTCATTACCTTTGACAAGTGCGCGACAACACTCTCAGAGGCGTCGGCAGAGGGCTCGACTGACTGCCCGGGCATGCCGCAACTGGCGCTCGCATCGTTGATCGCGACGATGAAATGCTGTACCAGCCGAAGAGAGACCTCCGCTTTACAACTCTCACTGACCCCTGAGAGCACGGTGGCGGGATCGAAAGCGCGTCTCAGGCCCTTCCGCAGAGATTTCTTTGTGGCCGTTCATCGCGTCCGAATCACGCCGTCGCGGTCGCCCAGGCGCTGGTGCTGGCGACCAAGCCGGCTCGCTCATCTGATTGCGGCCTCGGCGAGATACGGTCCTGTGGCTGACCGGGCACCACCCTCACGCCGGATACCGGGAAGGACGCTTCTGACCCGACACGGTCTCGATGAGGGAACGGCCTTGCCCTTCCCCGGCACGAGCTGAGCAGGACCCAGGTGTGCCGCCCGAACGCGGATGCTCGACCTTGCCTAGAATCGACACGCGGGCCGAGGCCCGACCAGTACCGGCTCCGTGTCGGTGCTGGCCGCACTCCCTATCGAAGCCTCTCCTCCTCGGCAGCAGCGATTGTTCACCCAGAGGCTCGTTGCGCTTCCCAATGACCGCTTCCTCGCTGCGGGCGTCGGCACACTCCTCACCAACCCACTCTGCGCAGTGGCGGCCGTTTCGCGTTTCGCCATCAGGTACAGGCGGTTGGCAGCGCCTGCCGCAGGCACACTGCAGACGCTGCGCTCCAGGCCCGCCGAGGTGACGACAGCGATGCGGTCCCGGACGCCACGTCTTGGTGCGATGCACTTCTCCCGCTCCTCGTACGTTCGAGCTGGACGCACAGTGTCCTGCGGCGGGGACTGTGGCGCCGGCGGATCGCTGAGCGGCTGGTCCCTCTGATCGGCCCGCATGCCTAGGCGGTCGATGACGTGTGGTTCCCCAAGGACGGAAGGGTGTCAGTCGGAGTTGCTCCCCAGCACGGCGGTGCGCTGTGCCAGCAGGTGAACTGCCAGGTCACGGTCAGCGTCCACGCGGTCTCCAATGCTGCCTCGTGTCGCCCAGGCAGCCGCGGGTGGCCGAGCACGGCCGGTGGGACGGCGTCATGCCCGAAGTGTGACTGCTGCCGAATAGCCCCCGACGAGGCCGGTGGGCACCAGGATGACTCCGACCCCTCTTCGGCACAACGATGCGTATCGAAAGACGACCAGCGCCTGGGGTCCTCTTGCCTCCACGGAGCTCGTCTGTCCCGGGGCACGTTGATACCCGTGGTGCGAAAACACCGCATGGTGACCTCTCCTTCGTCTCGCGAGCCGACGAGCTCTGGGCGAGACCGAGGCCCGTGCGGTGCGCTGGTGCCGCAAACAGCTTGCGCGATGGCGCACCGACAAGTCCTGCAGTAGAGCGTCGCGTGGCCCCCATGCCATCGTCGCCAGTGCAAACAACCGAACCAAGGGAACGATTGTCAGGGTGTTCTGCGGCGACGACTGCCCGGAGAGGCATCACGCGTCACCCTGGTCGACGAGGCTGAGAAAAAGCCGGCATCACCAACGACGCGGCCGAATACGGCACGCTGTTCGACCTACTCACCGAGTACGGCGACAGTGAGGCCAAACCCACACCGATGACCGAAACTTCGCATGGCAGGTCTTCGCAATCGACCCGCTCGCCGCATCCCGCTCCCGCGACCGCCACGGTGTCTCCCGCAAGCAAGAGGTGGGACCCCGGCAACGCTCTTGTGCTGGCCAACATCCTGCGCACCGCCATCCCATACATCCCCCCCAGCCGACCAACAGCGAAACTTGCCTGGGCTGTCGCCGTACTTGCCCGCGCTCACAGAGGCGCCGTTTGGAATCGGCATCAGATCGACCAGCTCCGTCCGCTGCTGCGCGAGTAATACCCCGATTTTCTGGTTGCCTTTGCGACCAGCCGCAAGGGCGGCATCGCCCGCTCTGAAGCCCGGGGCCGTTCTCGCGACCGTGTCCGCCCCGGCGGCAGGAGTTGGGTGGCATGCGCGGGATCTGCCCTCGACCCGCTTCGCCGCCGGCAGCAACGGCTCCTGTCGGCGACGTCTGAATTGTGAGCCACTGCCGACGGACGAAAAGTGACCCCCTGCGTCTGTTGATGTTGGTCATTCCCCGGTGTTGGCTGCGGGAACCCGTCCGAGGTCGCGGCCGCGCATGCGGTAGCTGGCGCCCTTGAGTGAGATGACTTCGGCATGGTGGACGAGGCGGTCGATCATCGCGGCGGCAACGGTGTCGTCGCCGAAGACCTCGCCCCAGCGGCCGCAGGGTTTGTTGCTGGTCACGATCACCGAGGCCCGTTCATAGCGGCCCGAGATGAACTGAAAGAAGAGGTTCGCCGCCTCGGGTTCGAAGGGGATGTATCCGACCTCGTCAACGACGATCAGCGGGATCCGGCCCAGCCGGGTCAACTCGTCGCTGAGCCTGCCTGCTTTGTGAGCTTCGGCGAGGCGGGTCACCCACTGGGTGGCAGTGGCAAAGGCCACCCGGTGGCCGGCCTGACAGGCCCGGGTACCGAGCCCGGTGGCCAGATGGGTTTTCCCGGTGCCGGGCGGCCCCAGGAAGATGACGTTCTCCTTGCCGATGACAAAGTCCAGCGTCCCCAGGTGGGCGATGACCTCGCGTTTCACAGGCCGCTGGTGATCAAAGTCGAAGTCCTCCAGCGACTTGCGAGAGGGAAAGCGGGCCGCCCGGATGCGTCCCTCGGCGCCATGTGAATCGCGGGCGGCGACCTCCCGCTGCAGGCAGGCCGCCAGATACTCCTCGTGACTCCAGCCCTCGTCGCGGGCCCGCTCAGCGAGGCGGACGGCCGCATCCCGTAGAGCAGGGGCTGAATCTCGACACGCGTGAGCTACGGACGGTGGACGGGCTGGCTGATCGGCATGTGGTC
>NZ_JBFBBK010000131.1:0-4856 GCF_040682635.1 Streptomyces sp. NPDC051133 | reverse complement strand
GTCGCGTTTTGGCACCAGGGTGTCGTCGTCTCGCCGGCCCGCCAGCCGCGCCAGGGCACCGTCTCCATCGGGTGCGATGTGGCCGGCCGCGGCGTCTCCTCGTCCAGGTCGGGGCCCGGTGTCTGAGGCTTGCCTTGCCCCTGGGTCACGGCTCTCCAGAGGGCGGGCGTCGTAAGCATATGTGGCTTGTTGAGTCGCTTCAGTCGCTGAGCTCACCCGCCTGGTCCCCTGAGCTGTGCTTCTTTGCGCAGTGCACCAGAGACTGTCGTTTTCGCCCTGGGTCACTTTCTGCGTGCCGTCAGCCGTGCTCAGCACATCGCGGTACGAGATCTGGGGTGTTGCACAGGCTGTCTTTGGACAGGTCAGAGGCAGTGAGCCGGGTTGTCTTTCTAGGCACACGGTTCTGAGTCCGCGGGCGTGAGCAGTTGCGTGGAGTGGCTGTTCATCTTGGTCATCGCACCGTTCCGGCGCCCATAGCTTTCCACTCGTATTGCCTGACCTTGCAGCGTGACCCCCAAAAGCTGTGAGCTGCGGCATTCGACAGAGGCTGGCTTACTAAGCTGAGTGCAGCGTCATGGGGTGAGACTGCATAAGTGAAGGTACTTCCCCATCGCATGAAGAAGCCGAATTGATCCATTCATATGCTTAATCTAAACTTCTGTGGCGGTGTCCGCATCACTGACAGAGGCTGGCCATAATGATTGCGTCCGTGCCTCCGTGCCCAACCCTTAACTCCGTAATCAGCATGGTCATGTCGTTCGCTCGATGCACCACTTAGGTGAGGAGTGTCCGTGTCGCCAGACCCATCGACACCAGAGGAGGGTTCTTCAAGGAGTGATGGAGTCGGCAGGGCGCTCGCTCTGCATGAATCCTCTTGCTTTCAAGAACTCCGTCGAGCCTATAGGCATTTCTCCTTCTTCTGGGTGACCGTCTCTTTGATTTGGTACCTCCTCTATGTCTTGCTGGGCATGTATGCAAAGCCCTTCATGTCTGTGGAAGTTGCTGGAAGAGTCAATGTTGCTTTCATCTTCGGCCTTTCCCAGTTCGCACTTACCTTCTTTATTGCCTGGCGATATTTGAGGTACGCGACAAGGAACCTGGACCCAAGAGCCACCAAAATCAAGGTCACGTGGGTGAGGACTAATGATTAGGACCGCCTCAGCGCACTCGCTCTCCGGACACAGTGGCAATACTGGCACAAACTTGACTACCATCTTTTTTGCATGCTTTGTAATCGTGACTCTTTGCCTGACAGTGAAGGCTGGTCGGCAGAGCAAAAGTATGGCGGATTTTTATACAGGCGGCAGGCGGTTTACGGCATTTCAGAACGGCCTAGCAGTCTCCGGTGATTACCTGTCTGCAGCCGCCTTTCTCGGGATCTCTGGACTCATCGCACTGAACGGATACGACGGATTCCTGTACTCGATTGGTTTCCTCGTCGCATGGGTGGTAACCCTGCTTTTTGTTGCTGAATTCTTGCGTAATGTTGGTCGATACACAGTCGGTGATGTGCTCGCGTACAGAATGAGCCAGCGTCCTGTCCGAATCGCCGCTGGCATCTCAACTATTACTGTTTCCATTTTTTATCTAACAGCGCAAATGGCGGGGGCCGGTGTACTTGTATCGCTGCTATTGGGTATCAGGAACGATACCGGCCGTATCCTGGTTATCTGTTTTGTCGGGCTCATGATGATTGTGTATGTGTCCATCGGCGGCATGAAAGGAACAACATGGGTTCAAGTGACTAAGGCAGCCCTCCTCTTCGGCGGAACCAGCCTCGTATGTTTTCTGATTTTGCTCAAGTTCCATTTCAACATCTCCGAGTTGCTCGATTCTGCAGCTACACATAGCGGCAAGGGCAGGGACATGTTGGTGCCCGGTCTCAAATATGGGTCAAACGCATGGTCGAAGCTGGATTTCATTTCTCTCAGCATTGCGCTGGTGCTGGGTACGGCCGGCCTTCCACATATCCTGGTTCGGTTCTATACCGTACCATCTTCAGTGGTCGCACGAAAATCGGTCGTATGGGCAATCGGCATCATCGGCGTATTTCACTTGATGAATCTGGTGGTCGGATTCGGGGCAGCCGCATTGCTTACCCAGTCCGAGATTACCCGTTCTAATAAAGGGGGCAACACTGCTGCGCCGCTGGCCGCGCTGCAGATCGGAGGCGGGCCTGGTACCACCGGCGGAGCGTTGCTGCTCTCCCTGATTTCATCCGTTGCCTTTGCCACCGTCCTTGCCGTCGTGTCGGGAATCACACTTGCTACGGCCTCATCATTTGCACACGATATTTATGCCAATGTCATCCGCGAGGGCCATGCCGAAAGAAGGATTGAGCTCCGTGTCGCGCGGTCCGCGGCAATCGCCACCGGCCTGGTTGCTGTTGCACTGGGAGCGGTGTGCCGTGATGTCAACGTGGCCGGGTTGGTGGCGCTCGCTTTCGCCGTCGCCGCCTCGGGGAATCTACCTGCCATTTTGTACAGCTTGTTCTGGCGAGGCTTTACTACTCAAGGGGCACTATGGTCCATCTATGGAGGAATGGCCACAGCGGTGTCTCTAGTTCTTATTTCACCAACACTCTCCGGAAATCCCGCCTCTATTTTTCCGAATAGCGATTTCGCATGGTTTCCGTTGGGGAATCCGGGAATTGTCTCGATCCCTGTCGGGTTTATTCTCGGATGGCTTGGATCTGCTTTGTCCAAGGAGGAGACCGATCCGAAGAAGTACGCGGTGCTGGAGGTCCAGTCGCTTACCGATGTAGAGGTAGAGGGGTTTCCTCCAATGAGCTGACCGGATCCAGCGATCCGGTGCCGTTTACGTGCTCAGGGCTCGTGAGCTCCGAGCACGGCCCGTGCCTCTGCGGCTGGCGGCCGGTGATACACGAGCCGGCTCGGTAGAGGGGTGGTTAGACCGTGGAGGAGGCGACAGGGGTGCTCATCGACGTGTGGAAGGCGAGCGCCCCCAAGGTGGGGCGGTTGCAGCTGTGCCACGGAGCCAGGCCGCGCACGTGGTGGCCCTTCTTCACCTGTCTGCGGCTAGCGCTCACAAGTGCTATTCCGAGGCTGCAGCGAGTGCACTACGTCAGCCAGGTAGTGGTTTCTGTCCCTCTTGCCACTCCGCAGGTCCTGGGGCGGATCGGGCAGTGGGGCCGTAGGCCGGATTCACTTGTCCGGTGCTTCGGCAGCCGTCCGCTTCAGGCGGACCACCAATAGGCCCATGCTGCGAGCGCGGTGTCTTTGCTCCAGGCTTCTTCGGTTTGATCGTACGGGGATCTACAGCTTCTCCCGGTGCCCCTTCGCGATAAAGGCCCTCGGGGAGAGTGTCCCGGTCGTGTGGCAGGAGGAAGAAGACGCGTCGCTTGTAGAGACCACTGTCGGGATCAGGCTGGGCTGTGTCATTGAGCATGGCGTAGCCCACCATTCTGCCATCACGCGCGTAGGGCGGTCTGGTGTTCCGCCGCTTTGTCTTATCAAGAGCTTGGCGTACGTAGTCGAGAGCTTCCGGGTTCTCCAGCCACACCACCTCTTCCTCATGGATGAGGTCGCTCTCAGACAGCAGCGAGCTCATGGCTGCAGCCCCTCCTTCATCGGCCGACTTCCACAATAGCCAGTGGGAGTGCGGGTATCTCGGTGGCTGCCCGCGCATCCGCGCGCGGCGAAGCGCGGTAGGCGCGCCGCCCCGTGAGTGGCCTGCCGCTCATCGTAGAGGGCACGACCCGGTGGGTGCATGGGGTGCTGCGCGATGGGCGAGCATGAGGACGTAGTCATTCGGTTCCCAAGAGCGCGATGCCCGGGTAGTACTTGCGGCCATTAGACTTGATCATGTCAGTAGGAGAAGCAAGGCCCACTTCTTGGCGGATGCGGTTCGCGAAGGCACGGGGACTTGCTGCACGGACCCCTTCACCAGCGTTGCACCAAGAGGTGTACTCGGTGTAGAGCAACCCTTGCTCCACCCGCAGGTCGGGCCGCTTGTCATCGTTGCGAGTGCAGCACTCGGCGAGGAAGCGGCCGATATGATCTTCAGTATTTGCGTACGCGGTGGTCGCGATGCGTACCCGATCGGGGCCTTCGAGCGGATCGCGCGTCACAAGATATCGGCGAGCGCCTTCAATAAGCCATTGCAGGATGCCTGACCCTTCGTCGCGAACAAGTTCAAAGGCGAGATTATCGATGCGCCGCTCGGCAGGAACGGTACAGGTGAAGGGCAGAAGCCGAATGCGGCGCCAGAATGCGAAACCACCAGTCGAAACTTCAGGCCTGTGATTTCCGAGCAGCCATAGATGGTGGGTGGGGGTGAACGAAAAATAGTCTTGTCTCATTCGGCGGGCTGTGATGTTATCGCCGCCCGTCAGGAGCCGTACGCGCGCCTCGTCAAATTTGTCGTTGGGTTTTAGCTCACTACAGACGATAAGTCGGCGGCCATGCAGTTCGGTAAGTTCTGTTGAATGCTCGGAGAATGCTCCGCGGTCCATCAGGAACCCGGGTGGAGCGGCGTCTGCATAGTCTCCAAGAATTTGAATCATTGTGTCCAGGAGGACCGACTTACCGTTCTTTCCCTCACCGTGAAGAAAGGGTAGCACCTGTGCACCGACGTCACCCGTGATGGAGTAACCCAACAACAAATGTAGAAAGTCGATCATCTCCCGACCTTCCGCATTGTCACCGAAAGTGTCACTCAAAAAACGGTGCCACCGAGGCGTTTCCATATGGAGTGGTGCCACGCTCGTAGCCCGGGAATGGAAATCCCTCGCAGGGTCAGCTGCGCAGCGGCTGGGCACCGACCGCATGGCGACCTGCCTGTACGCCGTCTACGACCCGGTCACGCACCGCATCACCATCGCGAACGCCGGTCAT
>NZ_JBFBBK010000130.1:0-4868 GCF_040682635.1 Streptomyces sp. NPDC051133 | reverse complement strand
GGGACACCGTCGCGCTGGCGCGGGAGGCGGAGGCGCTCGGGTCGGGGAGGGTGACGGCGGCGGACCTCGATAGGGGATCGCCCGTCAGGCGTCGGCCTGGCAGTCTCGTCCCGAACCATGAGCGATGATCACCGCTTTGGTGACGAGGCCGACGTGGCCAAGGCTGAATCGGCGCCACCGCCTGCAGCACCACAGATCCACGAGGCTCCAGTCCACGATCAGCGGCCGGTGCCGACGGTGTGGGGCGGCAACCAGGTCGACCGATGGGACCCGGTTGGAAACAACACCAACGTCCCTGCTCGTCGGTCACGGCGCGCCCCTGCTCGGCCGTTCATGCCGGACTCATCACGGGTACGCAAGGATGAGCGTCTTCGCGAGCTGATGGCCGAGGCACCTCGCTATGCCGCTCTGTTGAATTCCTATACTGCAGCGCAGTCGGGGAAGGAAGCTCTGGCCAACCGGAACATCCAACTGTACGGGCTGACAGCTCAGGGCGTTGCGAACGAGATCACGGTAGATAAAGCCTTGATGAGGACCATGGGGCTTCCGACACCTCGTCTCATCGCAGCTCACTATGTCGACGCCGTGCTCGACCGGGTGTTGCATAACCTGAACCCCGAAGGTACCGATCTTGATGCCATGGAAGCGGAGAAGGACTACGTCTGGGGTCTCGCTCAGCGTGCTCTGGCATACCGGGAGTACATCTCGGAGGATCCCGAGATCGAGTCGCTTCCCAAGCAGCGATCACAGTGTCCGCTTCGCGTTTCGGTCAATCAGCGCTTCAGTCGAATGATCGATCTCTTGAACGCAATGCCCGACGCGACCGCGCAGCCCTTTGAGATGGTGAGTGTGTGCGTTGCTGAATACCTGGACGGCCTGGAAGTGGAGAGGCCGGCGTTTACGGCCTTCTGGCGAAAGAATCTGGTGACGAGCTACCAGTAGCGCACCCTGGATGATGCATGGTGGGGACCTGACCAGAGCACGCAGAGTCCCCGCCAGATGCTGGGCTCGGCTCCGAGCGGACCGGCCGTTCTTACCTGGGCACAAAGGGGCAGATTTTTGAGGCGCGCTCAGTGCCGGTGGAACGCAGCATCGCCGGCTGCGTCGATGCCCGGGCCGGAGCTGGGCTGAAAGAGTGCCCCGTTCGTCTCACCCTCTGACACGTGCCTCGTTGCCCCTGGTGAACAGTTCTGATCGCCATGATGCTCTTGAGTGAGGGCGCCGTCACATAGTTGTGAGGACCAGCGTCGCGAGGTGGCTCAGCGTGGCGCGAGCGCCAAACGGAAATGTGTGAAAGAGGACGGGATCAGTGGGCGCCCGGGGAAGCTTTGCGATAAGCCTCATAAATGGCGGCTGGCACTCGGCCGCGGTTGCTCACCTCGTAGCCGTTCTCCACGGCCCACTTGCGGGCAGCAGCAGCGTCTGCAGTAGCTCCCCCGCGTTGCTGCCTCGAGCTGCCCCCCTTGCTCCGTCCGGTCCGCCTGGCGGCCTTGATGAACGGTCCGAAGGCCTCCAGCATGACGTCGTAGCTGTCCGGACCCAGGTCCACCTGGTAGGTGACCCCGTCAAGAGAAAAGGTGTGGGTAGCGACTTCCGTGGATTCTTCTCCGGTCAAGTCATCCACGTAGACGGTTACGATCTTCTGTGCCATACAACAAACGGTAAGTGAAACGAGGGGTGAAATCCAGCCGATCGCTGGAATCCGCCCGTTGTGTGACTCTCTGCAGCCGATCCGGGTGGCGCAAACCAGCCGCAAAGGTATGCTACGCGACGTCATGGACGTGGCCTGCAATATTCGGTTCATACGAGACCACGGAGGGAAGCCGAACCCCCATCGCAGGGGCCCGCCCGCAGGTGGAGGGTGTTCACGGACGGAGCTGACGTCTTTGGGGTTTCGAACGGATCATCGAGCGCTTCAGTAAAACAATCAGCGAGATCACCCGAGCCATTGGTCGACTGTGGTCGCTGGCGCTGACGGAGGGCGTTTCGCGTAGGGAGGCAACGCCTTCCTGGCCTGACCTGAAGGGGGCCTTCGAGGTTCGGGGAGGACAGCATTGAGCTTGTTCCGCTTTGACGGACACCATCGGTGTGGTGGTCAGGCTGCGAGTGCGGTCTCGTATTCGGCGGGGCTGCGATAGCCGAGGCTGCTGTGCAGACGGTGCAAGTTGTACCAGCTCTCGATGAAATCGAAGATCGCGGTGCGGGCGGCGGCCCGGCTGGGCCAGGCGGTGGTGTGGAGCAACTCGCGCTTGATGGTGGCGAAGAACGACTCGGCGAGTGCGTTGTCCCAGCACTGTCCGGTGCGGCCGACCGACAGACGCACCCCCAACTGGTCGGCCAGTGCGGCAAATCGCTGGCTGGCGTATTGGCTGCTTCGATCCGAGTGGAAGATCACCGGACCAGTGGGGCGGCGCTGTCGACAGGCGACCATGAGGGCATCGGCGACCAGATCGGTCCGGAGGTGATCGGCCGTCGCCCAGCCGACCACGCGACGGGAGGCGATGTCGATGACGGTGGCCAGGTAGAGCCAGCCCTCCTCCGTGGCGATGTAGGTGATATCGCCGCGCCAGCGGGCGTCCAGCGAGCCGGCGTCGGGCTGGAAGTCCCGGACGATGAGATCGGGCCGCAGGGCAGCTCGTGGATCGGGGATCGTCGTCAGGTGCCGTCGTCTGCGGTGTCGGCCCTGCAGGCCAGCAGCCCGCATCAGCCGTGCGACACGGCGCCGGCCGCACCCGGCGCCTTCCCGCTTGAGCACGGCATGGATGCGCGGGGCGCCGTAGGTTCCCCGTGATCGCGTATGAACGTCGGCGATCTGTTCCGCCAGCTCGGCGTCGCGGACCGCGCGGGGACCCGGCATGCCGGCCCGGCGGGCATAGAAGGCGGTCCTGGAGACCTTCAGCAGCTCACACACTCGTTTGACGCTGTGACCTGCACGCTTCTCCGCCTCGATGAACGGGTGCACCGTCACCGGGTCTCCTGCGCGAAGAAAGCCGTGGCCCGCTTGAGGATGTCGACGTCCTCGCGCAGGCGGCGGTTCTCCCGCCGCAGTGCGGCCAGTTCCTCGCGTTCGCTGCTGGTCAGGCCTCCCGCTCGCCCGCGTCGACCTCAGCCTGCTTCACCCAGTCGCGCACCGCGGTCTCGGTCAGATCGAAGTCCTTGGCGATCTGACCGACCGAGCGGTCACCGCGTCGGCACAGCTCGACGATCTCGGCCTTGAAGTCAGGCGTGAACGAGCGGCGAGGGCGAGGCTTCTTCTTCCCCATGCTCTCCATGATGGACATCCTCCCGGGGTTGAACCCCTGATCTCGGATGTCCGCCAAAGCGGATCAAGCACAGCATGCTGTCCGGGGCGTCGAACTTGCCAGGACGTGAGGACGTGCGCGAAGCACAGGGCCTGACGTGGGCGACCGGGGTGGTAGACACGGACAACCGCTTGGGCGTGCCAGGCGAGAGAAGCCGGTGACGCTGGCCGGGAGGCAGGCGGTGATGGCCACCCGCAGTGCTGGACGAATTCACACATGCGGGTGGCCTGGGCTTACGCAGGGCGGCCCACTCCTTCGGAACCATCGCTGATCGCGGTATCGGGGGAGCGTATCCGTGGAGCAGTCGCCGTTGAGGCCGAACCGGGTGGGCGTTCGCCAGCAGCAGCGGAGCCGGGGGCGCGCCAGCCAGGTTTCGATGAGGCGGAAGCTGGCTCGCCACCGGAGGCTGCTCGTTTCTTGGTGACCGGAGCAACGCTGACGGCCTATCACGGCAATCTGGGCGGGTCGTGCCAGCTACTTCATTCAACTATGTCGGTGAGGATGCGGTGGCATGGATGGCGATTGGGGCCGTCGACCCCAAAGTACAGAGGCGACAGAGCGTCAGTGCGGGCGCAAAGACGATGGCTGTGGTGGCTGTTGCACCTGGCGCAATTTCGACGCCCTCATCAACGGTGACGTGTGACCGCTTCGGCGCCGCCTGCGCTTTCGCTGCGCTTGCTCTCACCTGTCATCAGTGGCCAGTTCGTTCCTGGCGAGGTAAGCCGTGGCTGTGGACCGCGGCGGGGCAAATCGCCCCAACAACACTGCTTGCAGCACAAGCAGTTGGCATCCCGTCTGGTTGCGATGCGCGCAACAGGTGATGACCTGTGAGGACTTGGTCCCTAGCGTTCTGTCCACCCGCGCACTGCGACGCTGGCTGGTACACCTGGCGCTCGTTGTCCCCCGCTACGAGTGCTGAACGTCGCAGTGCGCGGTTCGATCTCCGGAAGTCTACGCAGGTGCAAGACGACAGGTGCCCCTCTCACTGATGGGGCACGGCGCCATGTAAGAGCGCAGGCAAGCGGAGGGGTACACGAGCGCTGGCCTGGGTGTCGCCTCGCCTGTTCCGGTCTTTCGCCCTGTTCCATGGGCTGTCCTCCGAGGAAGCTCGGGAACGGCTCGAGCCGTGGCGCCGTCGGCCGGCAGCTGATGGAAGAGGCTGATTGGCGGCGAGAGTGGACGGCATGATGAGCTTCCGATCCGGCGGTGCTCGGCCGGAGCCTTCCGTCGTCGCGTCTAAGCGGACACGGCAGCTGGCAGCCGCTTTGGCGCGAAGCGGGAGCGAGGAGCCCTCAGCGCAGTGGTGGTATTTCATCGATCCCTTTCCTCTGGCACGCGTGCTTTTTCCGCCTCCGCTTACCGGGTGGCATCGAGGCTGCCATACCGCGCGAAGCTGATTCCTCAGCCGCGGCGAACGTGCCTGACCAGAGGAGGGCAAGCCTGGTCCTGCTCGATCCGAAAGCCTTGTTTCAGACCTTTGCGGAACCGTGCATGTTTACACTGTGTCAAATTGTGCATGATTTTCTTATGTGATGTCAGATATTTTCGAGGTGGGCGTCTTCATCT
>NZ_JBFBBK010000129.1:0-5088 GCF_040682635.1 Streptomyces sp. NPDC051133 | reverse complement strand
GTAGCGGGAGACGGCGTCGCGCACGGCGGGATCGTCCCAGGACAACGGCAGGTGCACTTCCCGGCTGGGCACGGTGAGTTCGCCTGTGGCCGGGAGGAACTCCTCGGCCTCCCTCACCATGCCCAAGAGAGTCTCCAGTGGGAGTGTGTCGGGATCGACATGGAGATGCAGGGAACGGACGCCGGGGGTGATGTCGATGAGCCCGCGTGGCCTCATGGCGAAAAGGTGCTCTTGCAGGGCGTACGCCCGCAGACGAAGCCCCAGGTCCAGCTCCATCGGGCCGTACTCGACCAGAAGGTTGTCTTCCGCTCCACGACGGTAGACCACGAGGGTGCCGTCGGCCGTCTCCCCACGGGCCATGACGGCATCTATGCGCCCGTCGCGCACTGCTGGCGCCTGCGCTCTTGGGCGCCGGGCGGGACAGACGCGTGCGGAGCCGGCGTCTGGAGCAGAGACGAGGCGGAAACGGACGGTGTCGCCAGGCCGCAGCTGCCCGATCTTCCACCGGTCCGCCGTGGCCACCGTCATGGGACAGACGTAGCCACCCAGACTCGGGCCGTCGGGTCCGAGAATGACCGGTGTGTCGCCAGTGAAATTGATCCCTCCGACGGAGTAGGGAGTGTCGTGGATGTTGGACGGGTGCAGGCCGGCTTCGTCCGCGTGCTTGCGGGCCCAGAGAGGATGTGTTCCCACGAGACGCACACCACTGCGGGCCGAGTGGGCGTGGACCTCCCACGCTCCGGCGAAGATCTCTCGCATACCCTGAGGAGTGATGAAGTCAGGTGCGGCGTGTGGCCCTTCATATACGGCGATGTCCCACTGATGGGTGAACACCGGGGGCGGGCCGGGCGGCTGAGTGGGCCGAGGGGCGTCCGACCCGCGGGCTCCGCGCCCGGACCTGAGTACATCTCCGGTGCGCAGGGGGCGCCCTGCGTGTCCCCCGAAGCCGCCGAGTGGGAACGTGGCGGCGCTTCCCAGGTATTCGGGTACCTCCAGGCCTCCCAGGATCAGAACGTAGGTCCGCACACCCGTTGTCTCGGGAGCGGTCACTTCAAGGCATGCATCTGCACCGACGGAGACCGGTTCCCACTGCGGGACAGGACGGCCATCTACGGTCACACGTGCCGGGGCTCCGGTGACGCAGACGGAAGTCTCTGCAGTGAAGCGCAGGATGGGCCCCTCCCACGTGCACTCCAGTCCAGGTGCACCCTCGGCATTGCCCAGTGCCTGATTGCCTGAGCGGAAGGACAAGCTGTCCATGGGGCCGCTGGGCGGGACTCCGACATGCCAGTAGCCGGTGCGGCCGGGCCAGTCCTGGACAGTGGTCAACGTGCCTGCCCGGACGACTTCGATCCGAGGGCGCAGGTCCCGGATGCCGGACAGAGTCATGGTGGTCACCTTGCCGCCCAGGACCTCCTTGCTTCGGCAAGCCTCGCGCAACAGGCCGAGGTTGGTCTCCACTCCTTCGATACGCGTGCGTTCCAGTGCGCGGTGCAGCGCACCGAATGCCTGGTGTCGGTCTGCTCCGGAAGCGATGATTTTTGCGAGCAGAGGATCGTAGTCGCTGGTGATTTCCTGACCGGTTTCCACTCCGGCGTCCACACGCACATCGCCGGGGAACTGCACGAGTGTGAGCAGCCCAGAGCTGGGCAGGAAGTCATGCGAGGGATCTTCTGCGTACAGCCGTGCCTCGACGGCATGGCATCGGCTAGGTGGGGGATCGAAACCGATCTCGGTGAGCAGGCCTCTGTCTCCGTCGGCCAGGCGCAGCATCAGGACGACAAGGTCGAGACCCGTCACCATTTCAGTCACCGGATGTTCGACTTGCAGGCGCGGGTTCCCTTCGAGGAACCAGGCCTGCTCGGTGTCCACATCGTAGAGGAACTCGACGGTTCCGGCAGACCGGTAGGCCATCCCCTGGCACAAGCGGCGTGCCCAGGAGTGCAGTCGGCCGCGGATCGCTTCGCTCAGATGGGGTGCCGGAGCCTCTTCGAGAACCTTTTGGTGCCGCCGCTGCAGGCTGCAATCGCGAGTGCCCAGAATGGACACCTCGCCGCGGCCGTCTCCGAAGACCTGCACTTCCACATGCCGGGCATGTGTCACGAGACGTTCGAGGAAGACCCCGCCACCTCCGAAGGAGGCCTCTGCCTGACGATCGACGCGGTGCACTATAGCGGGAAGGTCCCTGGGGCTGTCGCAGCGATGCATACCGATGCCGCCCCCTCCGCGGGCAGCTTTGACCATGAGCGGGTATCCCAGTGACTCAGCGGCATGAAGCGCGTGCTCACGGTCACTGATCAGCGGGGATGCAAGGATGACAGGAACGCCGGCTCGCTCGGCAGCCCGCCGCGCGGCTTGCTTGTCTCCGAAGGTCTCAAGATGCGCAGGGCTGGGGCCTACGAAGGACATGCCGACGGCTTCGACCGCAGCGGCGAACCGCGAATTCTCCGCGAGGAAGCCGTACCCGGGGTGCACTGCATCGGCCTCGACGTCCGAGGCTGCCTGAAGAATACGTGGAATCGAGAGGTAGCTTTCGCTCGCAGGCGGCGGGCCTATCCGCAGGGCTTGATCGGCCATCCGCACATGAGGGGCTGATCGGTCAGCATCGGAATACACCGCCACCGTGCGGATTCCACAGGCTTGTGCGCCAGCTATAAGGCGGCAGGCGATTTCCCCCCGGTTGGCGATGAGAATGGTGTGGAACATGACCCTCAGCCGGAAGACGATGAGTGACCTTATTTCTGGACACCGCCGCCGACGAGCGGGTGTTGGGACGAGCCCAGGAGTCTTCCGCTCACCGGCTGCGGCCACGCCATGACGCGGCGCGGGTTGCGAGCTCACGCCAGCCGCACGCCTGGCTTCAAGGCTACTTGGCGGCTGACCATTACGCCCTTCGGGGGAATCTCGTCCGCGGGCTTGGACGGTGCCGGTGACAGTGTGCTTGCGATCGTGACGGAGTTGGCGCCGAAGTCGCCGCAGCACTGCGTTGCTGTCAAATTCTCCCTGCCGTCGACGTGGATCTCCGCCCGCGACGAACCTCAGATGGGGGAGGTTGGTCGAAATTCAGCCGTTCGTGACGTCACGGGGCAGTGACGTCGATGATCCGGTTTGCAACTTTTGACGCAGGTGATCCTCTCTAGGAGCGGTTGTAGTTATGCAATCAACCTTCTCCTGAATGGGGTCATGCTGAAGCCTTGACCTGCAGAGAGGCTCAGGGGAGTACCTCTGGTCGCCACGACTGTCTGAAAGCCGAAACGCATGGATGCGTCAAACGCGCCTATGGGCAACACTGCACGCGTGTCAGGCAGACCGGTCCTGCCCGCGAAGGAGGAGACGCGGAAGACGATCTACGTGGAGTAGGGACTGCGTAGATTGAACGCAGGCCGTACTGAGGGGTTGTGGGGACCCCGAGGCGGTTGAGCCTGTCACTCGGTTGGGCCCGCATCAGTGGGGGGTGCGGGCCCAGACCGTGTTTCCCTGCGCTTGGCGTTTCCTTACCCCATTGCGCCGGCATCTAAGCACCTGATGGTGGCTGGCGGATCCTTCGGACTGACTGCTGTCCGTCAGTACACGCCGCCAACTCCTCGAGGCGCCGCCGCTGTTGTCGATGGCGGAGTGTTGGGCGGTGTCCGGGACCGGAAGCGGAGGTCTTCGTCGGCCTCGGTGCCCTTGGCAACGCCGACCGGGACGGCTGGTTCGTCGCGGTCAGTGCGCCAGCTGTGCATGACACCGGTCGACGGAGGCGCTGGAGCGCATCGCCGAGGAGCGGGAGGCGGTGCCGTAGCTGCCGGGCGGCCCGGGATCGTGGGCGATGGCCGTGGGCCGTCGCGGTGTGATCACGAGCGCTCGCGGTCCTCTGCGTATCCGGCTGCTGGGATCGAGCAGGCCGTCGGGTGGGGCTGAGGCACAGCGGTGTCAGCAGCAGGCGCCTATCCTCGTCGAGGTCGCGACCGCGCTCTCGACCTGCGCGGCAGAGGGCCGCCGTATGGGCCTCTCGCTCTTGACCGTGCCCGGGCCCGCTTGGTCCCAGAGCGGGGCGAGGTCGTCGGTGAGGACGACGTCCTCCTTGTTCTGGTGGACCTGTGCCAGATCACGTAGATGCTGCCGCCCGCGGACGCGCCGACGACAGCGCTGCAGTGAGCGCACAGCACGTCTGCACCGACGCACTCCTGGCCGCGCCGCGATCTCTCGCCGAGGACGTTGACCGGCGCGGTCTCGCCACATGCGTCATGGAACCTTCCAAGTGTGAGCCGGGCTCCGCTGCCAACGCGTCCAGGGGCTTGGTTCAGCAGGGCAGATCATCTTGGCCCGGTCTCAAGGGTGGCGGTTGTGGTGCCGAAGGTGTCGGTTTGGCCTCTCCACGTGCGGGTGCCACGCGCACTAACTTCTTTATGTGGCTGGCAGCGCCCGTCCTGCAGCGACCTCTGGGTATTGAGGTCCATTAAGGAAATCCTGCCTGCTGCTTTGAAATGGATTGCTAATTGAGTGAGGGTAAACCGAATGTCCGTTGATAATTCTCGCACATACCTGAGTAGGATCATGTCGTGGTGTGGCCCCAAAATGCGCCTGTCGGCGGATGCGCCGTCGTCCTCGGCAGCCACAGGGGCGGAGGCGGCGCCCGCTGACAGGGCGCCGTTGAAGGTGGGCCTGCTGGCGGGTATCGAGGCCAAGCCTGAATATGTGCAGCAGGTGGAGCGGCTTCTGACGGATGCGGTGGGGCTGGCCAATGAGGAGGAGGGAACGACGGTCTGGTATTCCTTCCGCAGCGGGCGCACCTCTTTTGGGATTTTTGATGCTTTCGGCGGTGAGGTTGATCGTCAGGCCCATCTGCATGGGAAGATCGCCAGTGCGCTGACTACACGTCCAGGGCTGGACATGCTGACCAGTCATCCCACCATTCAGAAGGTCAATGTCCTTGCTGCCAAGCGAACGCCTTTCGACGGCCCGAATCCACTGAGTGTGGGCCTGCTGGCGGGTATCGAGGCCAAGCCTGAATATGTGCAGCAGGTGAAGCGGCTTCTGACGGATGCGGTGGAGCTGGCCAACGAAGAGGAGGGAACGACGGTCTGGTATTCCTTCCGCAGTGGG
>NZ_JBFBBK010000128.1:0-5168 GCF_040682635.1 Streptomyces sp. NPDC051133 | reverse complement strand
GTGGCGCCCAGTGGCCGGGTGAGGACGAACGCGATCCTCGCCCTCGGACCTGAGTCCGGAACAGGAACTGTTGAACACCGTGCTTCTCATGGCCCAAAGGCTCGAAGAACTCACTCGGCGTGTGGCTCGGCTCGAAGCAGTGACTCTTCTCCCTGCCCGGCAAGCGTTGTGACCTCTGTCCGCTGACGACATGGTCGCGAGCCGCTTCTGCGCTGTGTGCCGGTGAGGCCCCCTGCCTCCCCGCGGCGGTGGACCACGTCGACTGCGATACCCGATGAATCAGGCGGATTCGACGGCGGCCGTCACACGCTTCCCGCCCTGGAGTCGATAGCTCTTCGCTTACCTGACGGGCACGGTGGCATCGCCGGTGGAGGGGGCCGGGGCATGTCCCGGAGGCTCGTCCGGGGACTGGGCGGATCCCGCACAGCGACTCAGGATGAAGGAGTTGGCTGGGTACTGACCAGGCTTCTCGTAGGTGCTGGGACCCCAGACGGTGTGCTCGATCAGCTTGCCGGTCACATCTATGGCAATCAGCCGATTGCATGTCGAGCAATAGCCGTCCAGATCGGTGAGCACCGCATGTTGATCTCCGATGGTCTTGCTGCTCCGTCGCGTTGCTGAGGCTTCCTCGAAGCTTTCACATGCGGGGCAGGCAGAGTGTCCAGCTGGGCGATAAGGGGGCTGATTACTCATGGCGTACCAATCGTGACCGCGAATCGCGAGTGCTGAGGGTCGCGTCGAGTCGTCCCGAGCAGGACGAGGAGGGCGGCGAACCGCGCTCTGGACCTTGTTGGTTCACAGGCCCCTCATGCGTGCATGGAGGGTCTTCTCAGTCTTACCATCCCCGCGATTCGACTTCTGGGGATATGGCGAACCTCCCAAAGCGGGGCCGGCACAAAGTCGGCATCAGGCGTGAAACAATTGTGTCTCGTCAGGATCTGGTCTGATTGGTGACAACTCGGTTGGGGCGTTCCCTTGGCTAGAGGTTGTCCCGTATGGGACGTGAGTTGTCCGGTGAGGGCCAGGTTGTGGAGCCGGGCGCTACCGTGGATGGCTTGGTGAACGCCGTTGCCCTTGAGCCGGCAGTCCCGCAGGATTTTCCAGTTCTTCAGCCGCGACAGGGCGTGTTCCACGCGTGCTCGCGCCCGGCGGTGGACGGCGTTCTCCGCTTCTTGCTGCGGGCTGAGGTGGGTCTGGCCTCGTCGTTTGCGGTGCGGGATGAGCAGGCCGGTGCCCTGGCAGCCGCCGTCGGCGATGGTCGGTGCGCCGCGGCAGGCCCGGTCGACGCCGGATTCGGTGAACGCCCGGCAGTCGCTGCCGCTGCCGGGCAACGGCAAGGGTCAGCCAGTCCGGTTCGGCGGCCCAAGCCCGCATGGTCCGGCTCCCGTGGGCGGACAGCCCGTCCCAGACCAGCACCACCCGCTCTCCGCGGTAGAACACCTTGAGCTGTTTAAGGATCTCGATCAGAGCGGCGGTGTCATAACTGCCGGGCTTGAGGTGGAAGCACAGGCGAGGCCCACGGTCGGGGTCTGAGGCGTGGTAGCCGAGAGCCGCGGCCATTGAGGCGCACTTCCAGTTCAGCCGATGTCGCAGGAGCGGGGTGCGGCCGCGCGGTGCATAGGTGCGGCGGACCTGGGGCAGCAGCGAGACGCACGATTCGTCGAGGAAGACGATCCAGGCACGTTTGTTCATCGCCCCTCTTTGATGCGTGGCCACTCATGAGCGATCCAGCGGGCGATCTCGGACTCGTCCCGCTCCACCGCCCGACGCTCCGGCCGCTGCAGGCTCCAGCCCAAACGACTGGTCAGCAGACGCCAGACCGAAGCCCGCGACAATGACACCCCTGCCACCCGCTCGACCACCAGACCAAACCGCTCCAGTGTCCACAGATCAGCCTCGAAGCCATGCGCCTGGGCGCCCTGTTCCAGCGCGGGCCGCACCTGTTCGACCTGGGCATCGTCCAGTTTCGGCAGACGGCCGGTGGCCGGGCATCGCCGCAAGGCATCAGCGCCGCCCTCCTCCCACACCCGTTTCCACCGCCGTACGCTTTCGTCGCTGACCCCCAGCATCCGTGCGATCTGAGCACTCGAGCGTCCTTGCTCGAAAAACTCAGCCGCCCGCACACGCCGAGCCTCGGCCAAACTGCGGCCGCGTCAAAGGAGGAGCGACAGGCTCGGAGGCAACAGGCGAAGGCTTGAAAGACACGACACCAGGATCCCGCCAACAAGCAGTCAGATGCCGACCGGGCCGCAGAGCATCGGTCATCGCCGACGGCGGCTACCCACGGCACCGGCCTGCTCACACGGGCACGGGTGGAACACGCACTGTCCCGGCTGAAGAACTGGAAGATTCTTCGAGACTGCCGGCTCAAGGGCAACGGCGTTCACCACCCATGCCCGGTATCGCCCGGCTACACAAACTGGCTCTCACCGGATAACTCACACCTCATACGGGACAACCTCTAAGCATGGACACTCTCCTGGCCCGCAAGAGGGCGTGGAGAAGATCAGGTTGGCGGCGAGCAGATCGAGGAACCGGATCACCTTGTTCTGCAGTTTTCAGGTCGGGGCCGGTCATCAGCCAGCCGGCAAAAGTAGTGCTTGGCGAACTCGTTATGTACCGCACCTTGTTCGTCGCTCGCTGATCTCCTCGCCCAGCCCAAGGTCAGAGAGGTAGCACAGGATCAGGACGGTGTGCACAGCTCGCCCCTGCCTCGCGGAGAAAGTCTGGTAGATCAAGTTCATCCGGCACCGGTTATTCAGCACGAATCTCAATCAGGACACGGTCCCCCGTTCAGTCAGCTCCAACCGCAGAGAGAAACGGACCGGACCGAAAGGTCAATGACCATGTCCCTCCCACGCCGCGCAGGCTGGCTGCCCTCAGAGAGCGGCTTCCTGCCTCGGGGACGGCAGATGTCAAAGTTTTTTACACTCTATTTTGTGTGCTGATACTTTTATATTATTTCATAGTGTTTGCCCCTTTTGCGAAAGGGGCGCTGCCCGCGCAGCGGGGGGGGGGAGGGTGTGCTCTGCACACCCATAGGGACTGTAGGGACTCAAATTCACAGTTATGACGCAACTACACATAGCCTGAGGCGTTGGGCCGCGCGCGTGGGGGAAAAACCCCTCCGGTTCATAATGCGGATCCATCGTCCCTTGAGTCCCTGCTGGGGGGGGGACGGGCCCTCTGAGCTGCGCTTCCCGCTGAGGGACTCTTTGCTGGGCCTTCGATCAGCGCCCCTGCCGCCGGTCCCTTCACCCGCGATGACCAAAGGCCCCGGCAGGCCCCTGTCATGAGCTTCCTTCCCGCCACACACCGCCAGAGGCGGCGCGTCTCCCCCCGTCAGGTACTCACAAAACGACTGATTCAGGTGCTAAACGGTGAAGGTGTTCGTCGCAAGAGGGATCGAAGGGACCCGGGAGCTCAAGGAGGACGTCAGACACGACATGCGGCGTTCGCCTGCCAAGGCGTCTGCGTAGCGGGCCCTACACTCTGTGCGGAAAACGCGGTCCCTTCAGTCCCTAGGGCCACGTATTGCAGCTCATGACCTGCCGTTTTGTCGGGGATCTCAAACAAACGAAAGTGACGAGGACGATCTGCGTGCCGCGCCCCGGTGAGAGCAACTCGCCCGCAGCCCCGGCCAGCTCAATGAGGCCGCACGCTGTTGCTCGCTGGTGTGCTGCACGAGGCTGGCCTGTTCACCCACTCGCCCCAGGCCGGAAGACACCCGTTGCGAACTGCCCCAAATGTAGGGAAGAACGCCATGACCCCAAAGCCTGCCCATGCCTACCGGCGGGCCTCCCGTGCCACGGTTTTCATGCCGCAACCTTGAGTACTGCTTTTATCGATTCGTGGTGGAGGAGCACTCCTACAGCTGGTGTCGGAGTCGCGTGTGGCCCGGCCGGCCTCGTCGTTATCGACGTTGATGCGCATCGAGCCGAGGTGCCCCAGCGTGGCCGACTGCTGCCGGGCATCCCTATCCACGACGAAGTGGACCTGACGGGACTCGCCTCCGGTTTTGATACCCTGGCTCTCCTCGCTGCGTATCGGCAGCAAATGAACCCGGCGGAGGATCGTTCAACCCTTCGCGTCCGAACCCCGTCCGGCGGACTACACATATGGTACCGGAAGGTTCATCCGCAGGTACGTTTTCGCTCGTCTACGGGCTCAAGCCCGAAGGTTGCACTTGCTTGGCAAGTGGATGTCAGGGCCGACAACGGTTACATCATTGCCCCTTCAACTTGTACAGCTCAGGGTGCTTACCAGGCAGAAGGATCCGCAAGATCACCTTCTCCTCTACCTGCATGGCTGCACGAGGAACTGGTGCGCACCGGTCACGCAAAAGCAACATCGTTTTTGCCGTCGCCTAGTGGCAGGTCTGCCGCGCGTGCCACTTTCCCTTCCTGTTCTGAGGCTGCAGAGAGAGTGCTCGGCCCGCTGATCGAAACAGTGCTCCAGTGTGCTGCGGCTCCCGAGGGGACGGGTTTCACCGAAAAACTCAACAGGGCGGCGTACACTGCAGGAGGTCTCGTTGCCGCAAATTACTTTAATGCGACCGCGGTCCAAGACCAGCTTCTTGCTGCGGCCGACAAAGCACGCCCTTGGCAAACGGACCGCAACAGAAGGATCGTTTCCGAGGGCCTTGCCGCAGGGGCCGCCCGACCGTTCTACCTAAAGGAACGTTCATGAGCAGCGCCGAGAACAGCCCTCGGTTCGATCCGCTGGCCGCCGCTCAGCAGATGCACAAGCTTCAGCCTGCGACGCCGGAGCAGGCTTCGACGCCGGCGCCGGTGCCAGTAACGGCTACCACAAACCCTGCGGTGCGCTCCGATGAGGGAGGAACAGGCCTACTGCCGCCGTCGCTGTCTGATCGGGGTAACGCCAGACTCTTTGTACAGACGTACGGCGATCAGTTCCGACATGTGGAGGGTCTCGGCTGGTTCGTCTGGGATGGCTATCGCTGGAAAAGAACAGGAGGGGAAAAGTCTGCTCTCTGGGCGGCCGGCGAGATGGCAGAGGCCATGCCCGAAAGCGATACCAGAGGCATCTTCAGCAACCGCGAGCTGGCGATCCATAAGCGTAAGACACTTTCTACCGCTGGAATGAAGGCTCTCCTCGCCCAGGCTAAGGCCTCGCCAGACCTCCTCGGCGATCTGCCGCTTCAGCTC
>NZ_JBFBBK010000127.1:0-5388 GCF_040682635.1 Streptomyces sp. NPDC051133 | reverse complement strand
CTTCCTTCAACGTCTCCCGTTCAGCCGCGAGGCCGACGCCTTCGGAAGATGATCAAAAGGCTCCCACCGATGATTACAGCCCCCGCAGCTACTCCGGCTGCGGCGCGCAGAGCCCCCGAGGCGCCAGTTTCAGCGAGGTGAGAGGAGGGGGAGGGCACTGGCGCCTGAGGGGTCTTAGCGGGCGGGACCGCAGCACGGGGGGTATCCGTCGCTCTCGGCGGGTGTGTCCTGGAAGGCGTCTTCGAGGGAGGGGCCGAAGTCGGCGGTGCCGGCTTGGTGGGTGGAGCCGACTGAGTTGGCGGTGCCGGCTTGGTGGGTGGAGCCGACTGGGTGGGCGGAGCTGGCTGGGTGGGGGGAGCTGGCTGGGTGGGGGGAGCGGTCGAGGGGCAAGGGGAGCCGCATGCGGGCGCCACCTCCGTCTCGTCACGCGAGTACCTTTGATCGTCACCAGCCTTTACGACCAGGTGCACTGGCAGAGCCGTGGAATGCTGGGGAAGATCCAAAGTGATATCAAAATCGCTCTGGAATGACCGGGTGGGCAGAAGCGTTTCGTCGCCAGCTGTAAGGGTCACTTCATTGAGCGTGTCGGGATTGTAGTTACTGAGGTGAATGGTCACTTTTGAGCAGGTGACTGTCCAGGCAGGAACATGCGCAGCGGCCGGACCGGCACCAAGCCCCAAACCAAGTATCCCCACTGCCGCAGCAATGGACGCAGCGCCCCTTCGCCGTCTTGGCTTGTCCGAAAAAAACACATTTCCTCCATGCGCACTGTTCGTCTACTAAAGTTCCATTTTCGCCAGTGCTCGCACCAGCGAGAGACACCCCTACACAGCAAAGACAGCTGACACAACATCTAATGGTGATGGATGTTCAGCGTGCATGCTGTTGAGGCCGGTCTGTTATCTGCTCCTCTCGCCGACCGCTGCAAGCGGCTCAAGCCGTGAGGTGGACAGCTCATCGGGGGACCGTTGCGCGCTAAGCAGTCGCACCGGCTGTTCCCGGCCGGAATTGGCCCCGTGATGGTTCCAAGTCAGGCGGCGCCTGGCACGCTCGCCGCAGAAGCAAGAGGCGGGCCCTGCAGCACCCGGTACGGACGGCGATAGCGCAGCGATTATTACGGGCGTACTGCCGCAAGTTGTACAAGCATTTTACGAACTGCATCAAATGCGTGCCAAAGTGGGTGGCGGGGGTGTAGAAGCAGCCATATGCCAGGCGAATCGTTTGCCCCTGGGGCACGGAGAGGGTGCCGGACGCCGTTTTTCCACCACCCATGCCACGATGCCGGGCCTCTGGTTCTGGAATGGTCCGCCGCAGCCTATGAACGGATGCAGGCCATCCGCGACTATCGCGAGAACAATCCGCACGGCCCAACCGCGTGGGAGGACCCGTACGTGAAGGCAGCCTGTCAGGTTGAATTTGCTGCTCGGCGCGCGATCATGGGCTCACCCAAGTGGCGTCAGTTGACTTATGCGGAATTGTCCTATTCTGAAAGGCGGGCGCTTTAAATGTTGTGACAGGATGCCGTCGAGCCCCCGGCCGATGCGTGAGTGACGACAGCTGCCAAGTCAGGACGTTGGCCGGCCCGGGTGCCTCACCCCGAGGACAACGAGTGAATCCGCCAGCACGCAGACCGGGCCCTTGCTAACGGGCCCGTCCTGCGAGCGCAACTTCGACACTCTCGGCTGGCGTGCTACAACGCGCCTTGCTGCCTGACCACTTGAAGAGCCTGGGTAGCCACCTGCAAGGAAAGGCAAGACCGTGGGTCATCGAGGTCCACGGAGAGGATGCGCTCGATGCGCTCCAGGCGGTCGTACAGTGACGGGCGTGACATCTGCGCAGCTTCGGCTGCGGCAGTCTTGTTCCGTCCGACGTCGAGATAGCAGGCCAGTACGGACGTGAGACGGGTACCGTGCCGAGCGTCGTATTCAAGCAACGGGCCGATCTCGTTCTCGATGTAGCTCTGCAAACGGCTGTCGTCGCGCAGAAGGCGCAGCAAGCCTGTCAGCCGCATGTCCTGCGTTCTCACGTAAGGCCGGTTGCTGATCGGGTGGTCACTTCTCATCGCCACACCCAGGGCCTGCAGAGCCGCTGTCAGACTGCGTCGTCCGTCGTAGATGGAGCTGACGGATGGGCCTACAGCGATGATGAGCTCAGGTTCCTTTTGGCTGTCGGGATTGAGGTAACCGAAACACTCTTTGGCCAGTCCGTGAAGAGTGCGGGAAAATGATTCGATGATACTCGTCGCATCATCTTGAGGTTTTGCCGTCATGAGTACGGCAACGACACCATTGTCCAGCGCTGCTGTGAGAGCACGGATGCGCTGCCCTTGCAGCGCTGTAACAACGACGTCTTCGAGACAACGCACATCTGCGCGCGACGGCCTGTTACTACGACGCTGGCGGACGACGACTCCGAGGAGTTGGGAATTCTCGAGCGGAAGTCCCATGGCGCGCGAGCGCAATGCTACCTCCTTGGCCGTCAGCGAATGCGTCAGAATGCTCCTGAGCAAGGCGGCATGTGCCTGCCGTTCGACGTATTCTTGGCTGGCACCGATGAGTTGGTTAAGTGCCAGAGTCTCCGCTCCCCTTTTCAGTATAAGGGACGAAATCTCCGAACGAGCGGCACCGGCGGCTCCCTTCGAGACCGGCTCTCTCTCCGCTGCGGGCAGCATGAGAAGGCGTCCCCAGTCCTTACCCCGTGCTCCAACCGGGGCAGTCAGCCAGCCGCGCTCTTCGGCGTCACTCGTCCCATGAGAAATCTGGCGGGACTGCTCCTCCCAGCCCGCAAGCAGGTCGGCCGGATCATCATTTGCGGAATCGTAGGCGAGCATTTGATGAGCTAGGTTCTCAAGCACTACCGGTCGTCGGGAAAAGAGCGCAATTTGGTGTACGACTTCCCATGGACTGGCGCCTTCGAGAGCGAGTTCCGTGAAAATGTGGTGAACCTCTTCTGCCGCCGCCAAAACCTCCAATCGCTCGTCGGCGATAATGAGATTGACAGATTCGGCAATTTCATTCAGGTGGGCAGGTAGTTCCAGTGCCACCAGCGGAACACCATGGCGGTCTGCTGCGCTGATCAGTTCGGACGGCAGCATCGTGACATATCGAGGACCTAGCATAATTACCAGGCCGGACACACGGGCACTCGCCAGTGCCGCAAAGAGTGTATCAATCTCGTGGTCGTCGCTCGGAAGAGTGAGGCCACAGGTGAGGATCAATTGCTCCGTCTTGGTTATTTGGCCGGGCCACACCATTTCGTTGATGTGAACCCACCGGACCGGGGCTGCGAGGCCCCCTCCAGCCACTACTTTGGGCGCACTTCGCGCTACGACTTCCAGGCCGAGCACATCCGCCACCGTCAGCATGTTTCGCTCCAACTACGCCCCGCTCGGCTCCGATCCACACTCGGCAGGTCGCAGTGACGACGCCCCCTGAGCGCTTTGGCAGGGACATAGCGTAGGAACCGTGATCGACTGTTCCAACCAGAGTTGCCGAGGTTGCAACACCTCCCTCGCGGTGCAACCCGGGCAACTTCAATAGGCCGCGATGAAGCGCTCCCATACCGTGCGTTTACGCCCGCCCACCCACACGGGAGCAACCGAGGTTGTCATGAGTGGTACGTATAAAGTGCAGCGTATAGGCCGACTCTACACAGTGGTGTGCATTCAGACCGGTACGGTCGTCTTTGTCACGCCTAGTTTGAGGCTCGCAGACAAGCGGGCTCGGATGTACAGCGCACTCAACCTCCGTGCACGGACTGCCCGCGTCCCCCACCCCCGCCGTTCCGCCGACTAGATGCGGCGACACCCCAGACGCGGACGTTGACAGGAGTGCGGGGCTCCCACAGTCCACGCATCACGATCCATTCCGCTGCCCCCTTGCGTGCGCCAACCGGCCACGTTTGTAGCGGCTTTGACAAAGCCGTAGAACTTGGCAGGGAGACGGTGGTCGTTCAGTCGAGGCTTTGATGTCGGCGCCGCGGTCGAAGCTGCGGGCAGGGCCAACCCGGGTAGTCGCAGGGCCTATCGGGTTGTCAGCCGGTTGTAACGGCTCGCTGGGAACGTCGTCAGCTCACCTTCCGTGCTTCCATGCGGATGTTCTGTCGAAGCGGGCCGGGGCATAGCCGGGGCGGCCGCACTGTGAAGGACAGGAAGAAGGCCGGGGGCTTCGATGGCGACTGGCATGGGGCGGTGCTCGGCTGCCCAGGTGAGGGAGCGCGTGGGCCCCGAGTCGAGCGGCCGGTCACATGAGAGAGCTTTCAGGCGAGCAGTCTGGCCGTGTCCGGCCGCTGGGCGGCCGGCCAGGTGGGGGCGGCTGCAGAGGCCAGATCTGGGGTCGGCACGAAACCGATCGTGCCGACTCCGGAGGCCGGATGGACAACGAACCCAGAAGGTAGGAACGCGACAGAGCGCACGTCATGGACATCAGTTGCGATTCAGACAATCGTGATTGCTCGAAATCAGGCGCCGAGCGTAGCTTCGAACACAGCAGAACCATCGATCGGCGAAATCCTGGGAGTGATCGGGATGAGTGGATTCACACCGGACACGGCGATGGAACTGTGGCTCCAAGGGGATGCAAGCTCCGTTCCTGAGGCTCGCGGCGCATCTCATCTCTTCATTGAAAAAGCCGGGGCCCCCTGGTCCATCATTGAGGATGACGTTGCGCTGGTCGTCAGTGAGCTGGTGTCAAATGCCTGCCGCCATGCACCGGGACCATGCAGAGTCAGATTGCGCACCACGGGTTGCGAGACCTGCATAGTGGAGGTGTGGGATACGTCCTCGTGTCTGGAAGACGTCGTTGTTCGCACGGAGACCATGGAACCGGACGTGTCACTGCCATGTGGTGGTTATGGGCTTGGCATTGTTGCCTGCCTCAGCCACGAGGTGCAGGTACAGAGGGAGCAGTCGGGTAAAACAGTCCAGGCTGTCCTTAATGCGCCTGGGCAGCCCTGAAAGGCGAGAGTGGTGGAGCTCAGGCCCCGGCGTGCAGTGTCGCATCGACGTTTTCAGCGGTGGCGTCGATGGATGCACTCGAATATCCGAGAGTGCGTGACAATTGTGTGGCGCATCGGAGGGTGAGTCTCCCCGCGGCATCCAGCTGATTCTGGAGACGGTTGCGGGGGGCGCCGACATTGACTGCGGCAATCAAACGGCCCCGGAAGTCGCGTACCGGAGCAGAGACGCCTACCAGACCTTCCTCCAGCTCACCATCGATCTTCGCATAACCCATCGTGCGGATCAGTCTGAGTTCGTTGACCAGTGCGTCGACCGTACGCAGGCGTTGTGTCGCAGGAGCCTCTTGCATCATGTCATCGGTGAAAGACGCGCGCACCACGCTCTCGTCCCAGTCAGAGATGAGGACGCGTCCTGCTGAGGTCTGCGTCACG
>NZ_JBFBBK010000126.1:0-5515 GCF_040682635.1 Streptomyces sp. NPDC051133 | reverse complement strand
GGCGGAGGGGCACAGCGGCGAAGCAGGACCGTAACTCCCCGCGTGTGCACTGCCGCGAGGAAATGGCGGTGAACATGAGGCTCAAGACCGGGGTTTTAGACCGTGTCCTATGTGGTGAGGCGGAGCAGTCGCTTGTAGCAGCAGATGGCCCCGTTGCCGTCTGGCGCCTCGGGCTCCGCGGGTGACGGGTGGGCAGTCACATCCACGAGGACGGCCAGCACGGAGTCGATTCCATAGTCCGCCCAGGCAGCCTGCATGCGCGTGTTGGTTGCGCAGGCGGCGGCCCCGCCGACTGGCGGCCCACTCAGCCAGCGTGTCGAGTGTCGAGCATGTCCAGAGCCAACCGCGACTTCTCTCGGTGAGTGACCTCGGGCGGGACACGGGTGGCAGTCCTGCGGTCGCTGTCCGCTTCCCATGCCCGCAGAGGAACACCCGCCACTGCAGCGGGCAGCAGGCGATGCCGGTCGCCACGGAGGGAATTCGCTCCCCTGCCTCGGCGGCCAGGCGAGCCGGACACACAGCACCGCGACCGCCAGCTCGAACAGCTCATTGCCACGGCCGAGCACACATACAATACGACTCGCCCCGGGAGCGTGACGCTGCCGCGAACGTTTCCCTGGAAAGGCTCCGGGCAGAAGGCGGGTCGTACGAGCACGTCTGCTGAGAGTCCGGTGCCTCGGTACTCCGACTGGGCTTTAGGTCGCAAGTAAAGGCTTCAAAGCCGGGGGGCGGTCACTCGCCACCTGCATAACAATTGTCGCCGAAATAGCCACCCGGGACGAAATAAGTGCCCCTCCAGACCGGGCTTACGCTCGCAGGGACCTGGACGAGATAATAGCAAACTGATCCCGGCAGGTTTATTGTGGCCTTGTGGTAGTAACACTCATACTGCGGAAACATCATGGTCTGGGTGTATCCTGCCGCTTCACAGTGCGGCTTCACAAGTTTCCAGATTGCATTGTCGGTCGGGGTGACAGCCGATGCGTTGGTTGTAAAGCCCGCTCCGATGAGCGCCGTTGCTATCGCCGTGGCCATCAGTCTTCCAATGACTCTTCTTGCTGAACTCGACATGCACGTCTCCAGATTCCTGCTTTGGGCAGTGCCCAGCAGCGGGCTAGCTGCCTCCTGAGGGAGGATCCATGCTGCCGCCGATCGCCACAAGGTGCGATCTGTAAAGAAGCGCGAGAAATATTTTACATGCCGTAGCGCACGGGATCAGCCGCCTGAGCGGCGCTCGCCGGAGATCTGCGGATACCCGCGCTCATTTACCGAAGGGCTGCCTCCAGCCGACGTCACCAGGAGGCGCCGAGGGCACGCGGGAGTTGCAGTGCGCACGGACAAGTGACCACCAGGGCTCCCTGTCCGGGTGGTTGAGACGTCGACATTTCGCCCAACAGCTGGGGATCCCTGCTCGTTATGGCCCCGAATCCGTCACCCGATCAGTGGCCGGGCTGAAGAAGCTCGCTGGACAGACCTCCGGTAGCAGCGCGCTGGCGGTCAGCCGGTACAGCCAGGGACGGTCCCGGGCGGGAAACAGTTGTCCGGGGTGTTGGCCACCACCCGCGATCCCCTCAGCTGTGCAGTGCCGTCATTGTAGATGCCACCGCCCTGGGCCCCTGCGGTGTTGTGACCCAGCATGGAGCGGGTCAGCGTCAGCGTGCCGACGTTGAAGATGCCGCCACCATTGGTGTCGGCCGTGTTGGCTGTTACGCGGGAGTCGATGAGGGGTGCCACGCTGGTGTTGACGATGTCCCCGCCGACACCCACGTAGGTGGTGCCTCTGGCCTCGGGGGAGGTTACAGGGCGGAGGAGAACGACCGGCGTGCGTCGGCGCAGCGTTTCGCTGATCGAGGGCCCTCGACAGGGACAGGAGTAGGGCGGCCGTTCACCGCCCGCGTCAGGGTGTGCCACACGAACCCGCGCGCCGGGGGTGCCCCTATGGGTTTCGTCAACAGGTGAGGCTGGACGGGGGGCGTACAGCAGGGGCTTCGCCTCTGCAAGCCGGTTGCGCAGGTGGATGCCGCCGGCCCAGACGTAGACATAGCCGGAGCCGGCCAGATCACGCCCGCCGAACGTCTGGTAGTCGGCCTGCCACTGCGCTGAGAGGCGGGTGAGAGTGGCGGGCGACAGCCCAGCTGAGCTGCCCCAAAAAACTTCTCCAGGTGGGACGGAGTCTGCTCACAGCGGCCACGTCCAAGCCCCGCCTGAAAACGCGACCGTTCCATGTACGCAACGACCGCTGCCGGCGTCAGGTGCCTCGGTGCCGTGGACGCGCGCGCCGTCGAAGAGCGTCCTTTACCTCCCGCTGCGCGCCTGCGGGCCGACGATGCGCTTCACCTCCGGCCCAAAGGCCTGAGCACTGCGCAAGATCAGAGCCAGGCACCCTGCATGGCCACCGGGTCGAGGGCTAAACTCCCCCTACGAGTTACTGCTTTCGGGCCAACGGCCGCATGGGCTATGGAATAGGATTTCCCCTTTAAGGGCGCAGCCGACTACGCCCGCACAGTGTCACGTTTCAGGGGGCTATCAAGTGCCACGAAGAGTAACCGAAACCGACGCCGTCGAAGCAATGCGTGTACGGGGTGCACGCCCTCTAGAGCCCTTCCCTGGCACTCAACTGCCCTGGAAGTGCCTGTGCTTGACCTGCAATGAGGTGAGTTCGCCACGCTACAACGATGTTGTCAACAAGGGGACGGGGGTCTGCAACAGAACCTGTCGGTCGCGCAAGATCGCAGCAAAGCTCATCCGCGACGGCGCGGAGGCTTGCTCCGTCATGCTCCAGTGGGGCTGGGACCCAGTGGACGACTACCCGGGCGCAGGGAAACCGTGGACTGCCAGATGCATCCACTGCGGGGCGATCAAGCCGAAGAAGTTGGCACACGTTCAGAAGGGCCGTGGCGGCTGCAGCAACTGCGCGGGACGCGATGTCAGTGACGAGTTCGCGCGGAAGACCATGGTCGAGGCCGACCTGGAGCCTCTCGTGGACTATCCTGGATCACTTCAGCCCTGGTTGTGCCGCTGCATGCGCTGCGAACACGTCGGAACTCCGACCTACGCGAAGGTCAGGTGGCGGGGGCATCAATGCTGGTCATGCCGCTCGGAAAAGATCGCAGACGCGCTGCGGCTCGACGAGGAGGAAGCCATCGCCAGCATGCTGGAAAAGGCACTCGATCCGCTCGTTCCCTATCCCGGCAGCACAGAAAAGCCCTGGAAAGCACGCTGCAGGAGGTGTGAGACGGTCCTGGACCCCGGCCCGACTCTGCACAACATCCGGGGCGTGCAGGGAGGTTGCCCCGTCTGTGCAGAGCGCGGCATCGGCCCCACCAAGCCCGGATATCTCTACCTCCTCGTCCACGACGGCTTCCGGGCGCTGAAGTGGGGCATCGCCAACATCGAGCAGAGGCTGGCCCAGCATGTCTCCCAAGGCTGGACGCTGGTCGCTCGTTGGGACTTCGACCTCACCAGAGATGCGTGGGCGTTCGAGCGTCAAATCAAGTCTTGGGTGCGCGGACAAGGCATCCCAAAAGCGTTGACCGCCGATCAGATGAAGTATGGCGGCCACACAGAGACCGCCTACCTCGCCGGCATTGACGTGGAAGCCGTCCAGGCGTACATCGTGATGTTGACTGGCCGTAGCCCGGAGCCGCCCCAAGCAAGCTAGTGCACAGAAGCGGCTGGCTTCGGCGACGCCGCTGTCGTCCGGGTGCGGCTCACGCACCAATCCGTGGCAGTTCCTGGATAAGGCCCTCCGCGTCGTAGTCGGCGCCGTCAGCACGTAAGCAGGCGCGGTCCGCCCACCACGGAGGCAGTGGCGGACCCACCCGCGTCCACGATGCACATCTGCCCCCCGGCACGCTCGATGGGCGGGTGAAGGCGCCGCAGAAAAAGGTGACTTCACCCACGTGGGACGGCGTCAAGTGCGGGCCCGCAGCCGGGCGGGACCAGCTGCGGCGTACATGCGGGATCGATCCCAGACGGCGGCATAGTCGGTGTTCAACTGGTCGAATTCTCCATCCCGGCCGGGCTGTGCCTGGATGCCGCTGCCACAGCCAAGGAAAGGGCGTCAGCTCCCGGCGCCTGCGGCAGGAGTTCACCGGCCGCGTGAACCAGGCGATCCTGCACGGCCGGTTCTAGTCCGGCTCCTACTATGCCGGTTCCTGCGGCGGGGCACCGCTGACCGTGGTCAAGGACTACATCGAGAATCAGAAGCGGCCCGACTGAGCGCGGGCCGCTGGTGGAACATGACGGAAGCGATGCTGCAGCCCTTCACGCCGCAGGGCAGGCTCAGGATCGGATTCCCTCCCCGCCTGAAGACGGGGGGGATTCCCTGTGAAGAACGGGACGGTGCCTGTGTGCCGGCCCCAGCTTTGATCACAGGTCCACGACATGCGACAGGTCGTTCCTGCCGGAGGGGAGCACGTGCTGCCTCAGCGTCCCAGGAGCAGTCCCGTCCCCCTGATGTCGGCATGGATGCCGTCCTTGCCCACTGATACGCGCTGCAGGCGCAGGGTGCCTGCGGATGGTTTCGGGAGTTTGAAGGAGAAAGAGAAGCGGTCGGCGATCTGCGGGTGGGTGAGCTTTGTCAGCGCGTTCAGAAGCGACGGGTCAAGGCCCAGCCGCTTGAGTACCTTCGGGTAGGCGAGCGCCGTGTCCACCAGGTTTACCCGGGTCAGGTCGTGCAGGAAGCGCGGCGCGCCGGTGAGCTCATGGAGCTTGTCCTCGTCGCGCAGTGCCAGGCGCACCCCGTCATCGGGCACACCAAGGCGGCGCACGATCTCCGGCATGGCCAGAAGTGCCTTGATCTTCTCCCCTTGCTGGGTGAGCCGGCGCGCTGATGCGGGAGTGAGGTGAAGCCCCTCGGTGGGGCCGGTGCCGGGCCGGTATGTCGCGAGGTCGCCGATGTCGAGCCGCATGCCGTCCACAGAAGTGGCGATGCCGCGGTCCCCCTCGCGCTTGATGCGGACGTGGGCTTGTACGCGCAGATCCTCTCCCGCGATGCGCAGGGAGCCGAGTGCTTCGATGCGGTCCGCGCCGCTGGCGGTGAAGGCCACCTGTGAGGCGCCGAGCTCGCGGTTCATGTCGGCGAAGGACAGCAAGACTTGCCCGCGCATCTGTGAAACGAGCGCGCCGTGCACCGCAGTGGGGCCGTCGCCGTCGATGCGTATCCGGTAGCCCGTGGCGGTGACCTGGGCGACGGTGACCCGGTGGACTGGAACATCCGGGACGGTGATCCTGACCGAATCCAGGCGTTGTTCCGCCAGCTGGGTCAGGAACGGGAAGCCGCCGATTGTTACCTCGGGAGCCGCAGTCAGATGCAGTTGGTCCTTGAGCCGCTCGGAGGCTGTGCGCTCGGCGTAGAGCAGCGCCCAGCGGTCAGCGAGGGTGAGAAGGCAGGCGAGAGTGAGGGCCCAGGTTACGACTTTCACGATGGTGGGCAGGCCGGTGGCTCGGTTGCGTCGGCGGCTGCCACGCCTGTGGTTGGGCGGTGCCCATGGCTCATCGGTGTCGTCGTTGC
>NZ_JBFBBK010000125.1:0-5725 GCF_040682635.1 Streptomyces sp. NPDC051133 | reverse complement strand
GTAGTGGATACATGACGGATGGGTGCGGTCGACATCGCCGATGCGCGGAACCGGGATGCCCGGGCACCAGGGGTGGTGATGAGCAGCGGAACGGTCATCAGCATCAACAGCGGACCACCGATGCCGAGCACGCTGCCGCGCAGAAAGACCATCTGGTAGAAGGCGAACGCCGGGACCAGGAGTGAGGCAAGCGTGCCCCGCCGACCACGCTGCCGGTGACGGACGTCGTCCATACGTTGTCCAGCCACGCCGTACAGGAAGAACACAATGGCCACTGCGGGCGGGCCGGCCCACAGGTAGCTTTCGATCCACAGGGGCGCGGAGATGTTGAGAAAGTCATAGTTCGCGTACCGGCCCAATGTGATGCCGGTGTCGACAGGTTTGTCCGGCCAAATCGAGCGCGGCACGATCAACAGCGGAAGGTCGAGCGCAGCCTTGGGTGTAAAGCCCACGTTCCGCGCATAGTCAATACCGGTCTGTACCTGCTGGAATGCGTCGTAGTCACCGTTGCTGGTGAACTGCTCGGCAATAGACACAACAGCGAGGTGCTCCCGGTCGGTGGTGCGGAAGTAATCAGCGTAGGGGAAAATAAGGAGGATTGTGACCGTCAGGGTGGCGGCGATGGCGCGAAAGGCGCGTGGCCGGCACGCCTTGGTTGTGGCGAAGAGCAGGGTCAGCAGCACTGTGAAGGCCCAGAACCGGGGTTCGCTGATGGGGTTATTGACGACGACGTTCACTGCGATGAGCAGTGGAAGCAGCAGCCATCGGACGCAGCGTAGGAGGCGGTCACCGCCGGGCACACGTGGTACGTGCAGTAGGCCCAGCAGCGCCCAAAATGCGGGCACGGCCAGAAACCATTTGCGGAGCGCCTGAAGAGCGGAGTCATCAACGTCGTTCATGTTTGCGATGGCCTCTCGGCTGGTGAAGTAGGCCCCGACACCTCCCGGTTCGTTGGGAACCAGCAAAACTACGGAGGCGATGGCAAGCCCGCCGAGTACCAGCAGCCGCCAGGGTGCGATGCGGCGTGACAGCAACCGTTCCATAGGCCCTGGTGGGGCGAGGGGCACGCGGGCTGTGCGAGCACGTTCCGCTCGCGCGGAGAAAGCCGCCCCGGCACTGTGGGCGAGCAGGCCGAGTTCGATGACAGCCACAGCCGCGAGGGAGGTCCCCTCCCCAGTCCGATAAGCCCACGGATATGAGTCGGTGGCAAGCATCACCAGCGGTGTCAGACCGAACCAGATGTAGGCGAAGATCCAGAAGCCGAGAGCGACGAGCCGTGCCCTGGTCGCGGTCAGCACACGAGTGAGCGCCCCACCGGTGTGAGCAACGACAACGCACTGCAGAGCGATTGCCGGCGACGCGTGGGCACTCTGCCACGGCACGATCAGCCCTGGCAGCAGGCCCATCAGCAGCACGGTCCAGACGCAGACCGCGGCTACACCACGGCCAGGGATGTCCTGCATCCCCGCCTTCTCACCGAGTGAGCTTTTCGGGCCACAATTCACAGAAGGATATATATACCCCATATCTCGTGATTCGGACGAGGCGCGCGAGTCCGTTGGCCCAACGTGCTGAACCCAGAGGCAGTGTTCGGCGACACCACAGATCGGGCGGCGCGCCATTAACCAGAAATGCGGACAAATGCGCCTAAGTTTTTAAATGTTCTCCCGGCGCAACGGCGACACATCGGCGCACACCCAGGGGAGGACTGACCCCGGAGGACCCGACCGACGGTCCGCCAGATTCCACAGCCCGTAGAAGGAGTTGGTCATGAGCAAGCAGGTCGACGTCGTCGTAGCCGGCGGTGGAGGATTCATCGGCGGTCATCTCGTGGGTGCCCTACTGACCCAGGGACTGACTGTCCGCTCCATCGACATCAAGCCCCAGCATGACTGGTACCAGGCCCACGGCGCCGCGGAGAACGTGATCGCCGACCTGTCACTCCTGGACAACGCGCGGGCCGGCGTCCGGGGCGCACGACAGGTGTACATGCTGGCCGCCGACATGGGCGGCATGGGCTTCATCGAGAACAACAAGGCCGCGTGCATGATGTCGGTGCTGACCAGCACACACATGCTGCAGGCCGCACACGAGGCCGGCGTAGAGCGCTACTTCTACTCCTCCTCTGCCTGCGTGTACGCAGCTGGCAAACAGACCGACCCGAACGTCACCGCACTGCGGGAGAAGGACGCCTATCCGGCGCAGCCGGAGGATGGCTACGGCTGGGAGAAGCTGTTCTCGGAGCGCATGTGCGGCCACTACGAGCAGGACTACGGCTTCACCACTCGCGTCGCTCGCTATCACAACGTCTATGGTCCGTACGGGACTTGGACCGGAGGCCGGGAGAAGGCACCAGCGGCGGTATGCCGGAAGGTGGCCGAGGCTGTCCTCTCTGGTAATCACAGAATCGAGATCTGGGGAGACGGCTTGCAGACTCGCTCCTTCATGTACATCGGCGACTGCCTGGACGGGAGCCAGATGATCATGAACGGGGACAGCAGCGCGCCGGTCAACCTGGGATCCTCGGAACTCGTGTCCATCAACCAGCTCGTCGACCTCGTGGAGCAGATCGCGGGCATCCGCTGCAAGCGCGACTACCGTCTCGATGCCCCGCAGGGCGTGCGCGGCCGCAACTCCGACAACGCCCTGATCCGCGAAATCTACGGATGGGAACCGTCCATCCCCTTGGTCGATGGCCTGGAGAAGACATACGCCTGGGTCTACGACCAGGTCAAGCGCTCCAACCAGTAGAGTCCGACCAAGGGCCAGGACAACGCAGATGAAGATCCTCATCCACGACTACAGCGGTCACCCGTTTCAGGCCCAGCTGAGCCGCGAGCTCGCACGACGCGGTCACGACCTTGTCCACTCAACGTGCGCGGCCTACGTCTCCGGCAAGGGCAACCTCGTCGGAGACTCCTCCGGCCCCCGCTTCGTCACCATCGGGGATGGCCTCGCCCTGAAGAAGGACGCCTACTTCCGCCGCCTCTTTCAGGAAAGCGGGCTTGGCCTCGAACTGGCTCGCCAGATGAGGCAGGAGAGGCCCGACGTGGCAATGCTGGCGAACTTGCCGATTCCAGTGCTGGTCGTGGCAGCAGCGGTCCTGCGGCAGCTGCGCATTCCCTGGGTACTGTGGCAGCAGGACATGACCGGCGTCGCGCTGAAGACCTTGGCCACAGCCAATGTGGCAAAGTCGATGGGTATCGCGGCCAAGGTCTTCACGGCGGGAGAGAAGTGGTCTGCACGCAGGGCGGCGGCCATCGTGGTGATTGCCGACTCATTTGTACGAGTTCACGATCAATGGGACACCGCGGTCAAGGTCACCGTCATTCCCAACTGGGCACCACTGGACGAAATCGTGCCAGTTGCCCGCATCAACGCCTGGTCCACCGAACAGGGCCTGAACAACGTTCGAACTCTGGTGTACTCAGGCACACTGGGTCTGAAGCACAACCCCTTGCTTCTGGTGCAGTTGGCCGCCCGGTTGCGTGACCGGGGCACGCCGGTGCGACTCGTCGTCGTCAATGAGGGGCCGGCCGTTCCCGTCCTCCGAGACGCTGCCTCTGCACACGGTATCGAACTGACACTGCTGCCTTTCCAGCCCTACGAGCGACTGCCCGAGGTACTGGGCACGGGTGACGTCCTCCTCGTCGTCCTCGGAACGGATGCCGGCCAGTTTTCGGTGCCGTCCAAGACCCTGTCCTATCTGTGTGCCGGGCGACCTGTGCTCGGGCTGATGCCCGTCGACAATCTGGCTGCACGGCTACTCCGCCAGGCAGGGTCGGCGGTCTTCTCCCCGGAGGAGGCCTCGCTGGACGCCGCAGCCGCTTGGGTCGAGCGGGTCCTGGTCGACCCTGAACACGCGGAACGGCTGGGCAAGGAGGGGCGTGCCGTGGCCGAACGCGAGTTCGCGCTGGAGCACTGCGCTTCACGCTTCGAGGACATCCTCAGGTCGGTGAGCCGACCCACGAAGCACTGATTCCTCATGCGGTCCGTCAAGTCGCGAGCACCGTGGGCGGGGTCGCCTCACAGCACCGTCCGTCGCGCAAGAGGGCCCAGAGGACGCTGACGCGGCGGCGGGCGAGCGCGAGGACGGGGCCTGACCCTTGATCGTGGACACCTTGATCATGGGATCGTGAATATCCGAGGAACAGGGTGACCACGATCAAGGGTCAGGCCCCCCGTTCCACCGTTTCCGGCCCTGGAGCGTCTCGCGTTTCATGGTCGCGTTCAGGCTCTCCGCGGTAGCGTTGTCCGCGCTCGTGCCACCGCGCCGCGTGATCTGATCACCCCGAGCTCCGCGCAGACCTGGGCGAACTCCTTCGACACGTACTGAGCCCCGTTGTCACTGTGAAAACTGGACCGACTTGCGGCGACCGTCCAGCATCAGTCCCCCAGGTAGCAGTCGCCCTTCGCCCGCTGGCCCTTGCGCGGCACCGAGGCGAACACATCGGCCACGTAGAGAGTCAGCCTGGCCCGTACACACGTCACTTCATGTGCATCCACACATCCAACACGCCCACGCACAGACCGAACCGAAAGACCCAACGGAGTACTACAACATCGTTGCGAGAAAAAGAAATTGGCGCCGCCGATCCGGAGACAGGTTAGGTCGCCCACATACTTGGTGTTCGGCTCCTGGGCGGTGAAGTCGCGAGCCGCAGCAGATCCAGCACCGGTGTTGCCGACGGCTCGGGAACGGTGGTCCGGACCTTCTTGCGCAGGTGCAATCCGACGATGCCCCAGGCGCGCATGACCCTGACGACGCGCTTGTGGTTGACGCGTGCGCCGTCGTCCCGCAATTCGGCGGTGACGCGCGGGGCACCGTAGGTGCCGTCGGACTCGGTGTGGATCTCGGCGATCCGCTCCGCGCGTTCGGTGTCCGCCCGGGCCCGGGCGGCGCGTGCGTCCGCGCCGGCCAGCCACCGGTAGAAGCCCGGACGCGAGACCTGCAGCATCCGGCACTGCCGATTGACGCCGAAGGCGCCACGGTGATCCTCGACGAACTGGAAGCGGCTGCTCACCAGCTGGTCTCCTGGGCGAAATACTTCGCGGCCCTCCGAAGGATCCTCCCGCTCGAGCTCACGTTCCTTAACCCGTGCCCGCAGCTGCTGGTTCTCCTTCTCGCTCGGCATCGCGGACCCAGGTCCGCAGCATCTCATGGTTGATGCCCAGGTCCTTGGCCATCGACGAGTAGCCGCCACCAGGGGTGGCCCGGTACAGCGCGACGCCATCGGACCGGAACTCAGGGCTGTACTTCGACGCCCCCAACGGGAACTCCTGTTCCTCGGATCTTCACGATCCAATGATCAGGGTGTCCACGATCAAGGGTCGGGCCTCCCACCTGCCGCAACGTCAAGTTCGTGCGCCAGCAGGTCGCCACCAGCAACACCCGGTTTTCCAACGGCAGCCGCCAGGGACGGCCACGCTGAATGTCACCACCGCGCCGTACCAACGCGACCAGCCTGGCGAACTGCGCTCGGTCAGCCCGGAGAACGGCTCGATCCACTTCGGATCATCCGCTGAGATCACCCCACCCATGCCCAGCCAACGCCCCAACCGCCCCACCAGTTACGGGACAACCTCGAGCTGGGAAACAACTCGAACGTCGGATATTCAAGGTGATTCTTCCCCACTTGACGGCGAGCCCCCCGTGCTTGACCGCGGGAGTCGTCGACGACCAGGACCGGGGAGTGGGCGTCCAGTTCCCGCCGGAACACCGGCC
>NZ_JBFBBK010000124.1:0-5767 GCF_040682635.1 Streptomyces sp. NPDC051133 | reverse complement strand
GGTCAAGTTCAGTGCGCGAAGGACCTCAGCGACTCGGTGCGCAGTGACGCAGCCTGCGAGGCGGTATGTAGGACACTGCCGAGTCTTTGTTCGGAACAGCTGCCGTAGGGCAGCAGCCTAATAACCCGTCATAGTAAATCGCACGGATCAGGCACATCACCACTTCCCTCTCTCATCCCTTCTGAGCGTCGTCTTCGGAGACTGCCTGCATGCGGGTGTTCCGCAAGAGTTCTCGTGCTAGAACCAGATCTGAGTCGGTGAGCCCGAGCATTTCAGAGATGAGACGAACAGCGGGAGCATCGATATCTGGCGCGCTCGCGAGTACGATCGCAAATCGGGCCTTCTCCGGAGTGCTGCAGTCGCGTTGGCCGAGGAATCCGCCACTGTCCAGTAGGGGCGGCCCGATAACAGCTGGTGAGCGGGGAGCGCGTCGATCAGTCGTGCTCATGCTAGCGCACTCCTAAGTGGGGAATTGGTGGATGGAGCTGACGCTAGAAGTGACTTGCGAGTAGCTCAACACGGGTTGTCCTTGTTGCAACTCAGCCCACGTGGTCGCACGTACTTTCAGGACTCTGGCATCGCGCAGGCTCAGCCGACGACGAACGCGACGTGCCAAGCGCACGAGAGCGTAAGTCAGAAATAGCAGTCCCCTACCCGGCTGCCATGAGTAATGGAGCCTTCTAGCGACCCCGGCGCTACTGCGTCACCCACCAACTTCGCGTTGGGCATGTGTTTTACCTTCTCCCACAGCGTGATGTTCGGGGAGCGGTGCGACGCAATGACGATGGCGCCCATGTTTTGAGGGACAGGGAAGCGACGCCCACGATCGATGTCTTGGATGATTGTCCCGTCTCTCACTGTCGTCAGGAGACGGTGGTGCCGGAGAATTCGAACGCCCAGGGTGGTCAATCTATCTAGATAGGCCTCGCGTTCCATGCTCCGAAGGAGACTCGCCGGTGTGCCTCTGTCAGTCATCAGGGTGACTGCGTATCCGTGGGTGGCGAGTATTTCGGCCGCGTCCACGGCTGACCATTCGTGCTCTTGATCGGCAATGAGGACTGATCCTGTGAGCGGGGCGGGGCGCATTATGGCGGACCACGAACTCAATACGGCTTGAGAGCCTTCCCAGTTGAGGCAGGGGCGAGCGGGTATAGCTCCTGTGGCGATGATGACTTGGTCGAAGTTCGCGCAGGCGCTTTCGTTGACCGGATGATTCAGCCGGACGTCGACCGACCCGGCTGAAAGTTCTCTATGGGCCCAGCGAAGCCATTGTTGCCACAGCTCCCTGTGCCTGATGGTGCGGCCGGCGATGGCAAGCTGCCCCCCGAGTTGAGCACAGCGCTCGGCCAGAATGACGCGTGCACCCGACTGGGCGGCAGAAGTGGCAGCTGCGACGCCAGCGGGGCCACCGCCGACAACAAGCAGCCTGTCACCGCGAGTTGAGCGAACCTGACCCTGTTTCCTGGGGGGGAGTCGGGAAGGGTGCCTGGTAAGGGGAAGTTCTAGGTCCATAACTCCCTCCTCCCCGGATGCAGAAGAACGGTGAGGCGCGTGGGCTGGCCGGTGCCGGCCCGTTCCGTTGGCCATCTACTCCGTGTTTCTGTATCTCAAGTTATGGCGCTGGACGAGTCACGGCCAGGACTGTAGACGCCATTAAGAACCCCGTTTACGCCAGCGTGCCCCGGGGCAGGATGGAATGCGTCAAGGAGGGGTCCGATCGCGCCAGCCGGCGCCCAGGGCTGTAACTCAATGAGTCTTGCGATGTGCCGACGTCATTACGGGCCTACCCCCCACGGTAAGCGGAGTAGCCCGCCTCGAAGGAGAAGGTCAGCCTACTTTTGACGGGCGCAAAGAGCTTGGAGTCACATGACGCCGGCTACGCAGCAGGCGCCGGAGTGAGGAAGCATTTTCGTAACCTACTTGACGTGCAATGGCATCAGCGGGTAGATCGCTTGTCTGAAACAGGTGGATAGCCTGGTCGAGGCGCGCTTCCTGGGCGAACTCAACTGGTGAGCAGCCCATCACCTTACGCACAACGCGTTGCAGAGTTCGCTCACTGGTCCCAATAGCCCGCGCTGCATCAGTCAATCGCAGAGGTGACGCGAGGTTGGAGCGAAGCCACTGTTCAAAGGCTGATACCAGCGGATCGTTGTGGGCAAGCAGGCTGGGAATCATGAAGGGCGCTTGCGAGGGGCGGTCGTCAATCACGAGATAACGGGCCGCGAGCGCTGCGATCATCGGACTGCGGGCTTGTACAAGTGAAAGAGCCAGATCGACTTGAGCAAATGCGGCTCCGGCTGTTGTGACTCTGCCGTCAGTCACCAACATCTGGGTCTCGTCGAGCGTCGTTCGGGTATAGCGCTGACGGAAGGCGGGCGCCAGCCACCAGCTGGTGGTTGCACGGAGGCCGTTCAGTATGCCTGCCTCAGCCAGCACGAACGTGCTGGTGCATGCGGCCGCTACGGGTACTCCGGAGGAGCATGCGTTGGACAGGAGTGTGCGAGCGGGCCCGTGGGACGCGGAGCTCACCAGAGAAATCAGCCGTTCTGGGTCTTTTTCGGCGAGCGCAGGGACAAGCCACTGATCAGGAGCGACTTCTGAGACTGGTGCCGTGGGCACGACGTGCCCTGCTCCTGTGACTGCATGATCGCTGAATCCCACAACCTCTACGTCCCAGGCCGGTGGCGGGTCTGTGACCTGCTGGCGCATCTCGTTGGCAGTGCCCAGCACATCTAGCGCGGATGCCAGGCCAGAATCGAATACGCCGTCCAGTACCAAAACTGCGATTCTCATAGCGATCCTTTTACGCTGTGCCTGCGGCAACCGGTTTTGGGCTGCCCCCTGTCGCCGACAAGCCTGGCCTCAAGGGTCGTGCTTCGGAGCAGGCAAGAGGTGTCCTGTTCACCTGCGTGAGTGTGTCTTCCCCCAGCCTACGGCAGCCGGGCTCGGCTGGTGCGGTAGCGGCGCTGGGTGAATGACTCGAAGCCATGTGTGCAATTACCGGGGTTTAATATGCTTTGGCGGCGAACGGCCTGGGGTGGTCGAGCCAGGGCCGGCGAAGAGGGGAAGCCATGTGTTCTCCCGTGTTTTCCGTTCTTGAACGGCGCGGCTGTCAAGCCGTCCAGGAACCGAGTGCTGCAGTGAATCTACTGATCATCTATCTGGTCGCAATCATGTTTCGGACATGTGAGCGTGTAAAAGATTTGCGCTGAGATTTACTGTGTGTATAGGTGTCGGACGTGCTGTGCGTCTTCTCTTGCCATCTCGGGTCGTCGACGTGATCGGACCGCCGCTGATCCACCGGCTGCAGTTGGCTGAAAGTGAACTGTCCGCGGCGCTGTCACGAACGGTCGGGTTGTCACCGTGTCCTGCGTGGTGAAGCGGACGAGTTGGGTGTGTTCGGACAGACAGGAGATCGTGCGCCCGAGGAGCTGGCGGTGCCGCCCCGACTGTTCGCTTCAGGCCCCCTAGTGATCTGGCCTTGAGTTCACGTTTCGCCACGTGAGTTGTCGTTCGTTTCAGCTTGTGGGCCGTGACGGCGGCTGACGGCTGCGGTCTGCTGGAGGAATGGGCGACAGCAGGCTGCAGCCGCTGGAGTTATCCGAGGACGAGCGGCTGATTTTGCAGGGGTGGGGCAAACGCCGGACGACCTCGCAGGGTCTCGCCAAGCGAGCACGCATCGTGCTGGCCTGCGTGGACGGGCACAGCAACACCGCGGTGGCCGCGCGGTGGACACCGATCGTGGAACCGTGCGCCGGTGGCGGACGAGATTCCTGCAAGACCGGCTCGACGGACTGTCCGACGAACCCCGTCCCGGCGTGCCCCGCACTCGATGCCCAGGTGGAGGTGGTGGTGCGCACCCTTGAAGAGGTGCCCGAGGGTGCCACTCACTGGTCGAAACGGGAGCTGGCCAAGCGGGTGGGGATCTCGCCGACGAGCGTGCTGCGGATCTGGCGGACGTTCGGGCTGCAGCCCTGGCGCACGCAGGACTTCAAGATCTCTCCGGACCTGCTGCTGATCGACAAGATCCGCGACGTCGTCGGGCTGTATCTCGCCCCGCCGACGAACGCGGTGGTCTTCGCGGTGGATGAGAAACCGCAGATCCAGGGGCTTCAGCGGACCGCTCCGGTGCTTCCGATGGTACCCGGGGCCCCTGAGCGGCGCAGTTTTGACTACGTCCGGCACGGCACCGTGGATCTGTTCGCCGCACTGAACACCGCCACCGGAAAGGTGATCGGGAAGCTGTCCGCGCAGCACCGGGCCGTCGACTTCCGTGACTTCCTCGATGAGATCGACCGCCAGACCGATCCCGGCCTGGCGGTCCACGTGATCTGCGACAGCTGTGAGGATCATGGGGTGCCGCAGAGGGGGCCGGAGCTTGTCCCGTGCGACAACTGGCCGCAGCTGCCTTGGAGTGGAACTCTCGGCTCTGGCTCCCTGCGGTGCGTACTGGCGCCGGCCCGGTGAACGTGTCCCGATAGGAGTCCAAGGGAGCCTCGTGACCGTCACCAGCATGCCCCAGCCGACGCTGCCCGCGCAGCCAGTGCAGGCCTCGGCCAAGGAAGTGATCTTGGGCGTGGACACCCACAAGGACGTCCACGTCGCCGCCGTCATCACCACCCTGGGCGCCTCGCTCGCCCACCAAGAGTTCCCGACCACCGCCGCCTGATATCGTCAACTACTCGTCTGGGCACGGTCTTTCGGCATCCTGCACCGGGCCGGCGTCGAATGCACCGGATCCTACGGATCCGCGCTGACCCGGCACCTGCACAGGGAAAGGCATCGAGGTCGTCGAAATCAGTCAGCCCGACCGTGCCACCCGAGACAAGCGCCCGGCCTTGGTCGGCTATGACTTCATCCAGACATGCGGTTCGGCGGACCGCGACGGTGACCTCGACGAGCACCGGCGGCTGCTCCGGCAGTGATCGCTGAACGACGCAGGACCCTGTCCTAAGCGTCCACGAGGAGGCCGGACTGGTCGTCGTCAGGGGAGCCGAACGTCCGCAGCGTCGGCGGGAGAGGCGGCGTGGAGCCACTGAACATGCAGGTGGAGCCGCTTGCGGATGGGTTCGCTGTGGGTGCCTCACAGGAGTGGAGTGGGCTGACAGAGCAGTCGAACGGTTGGCTCGGACGGCGAGTGCGCCACGGCTGTCGTGGCCAGGAGGTCTGAGGCGGCCGATCAGGCGAAGCCCCTGGTCTCTGTCCAGCAGCAGAACGACACGATCGGCCATTCGAATGACGGCACGACAGCTCAGCGGCCGCGTGCTCGGGGTTGTGCGCAGGTCTGGAGCGGGCATGCCCGCCTGCCGGATTACGGTCGGTCAGCAGTATGGGGGATTCCAGGTTGTCAGTGTTCCCGCGGGCGTCGGAAACTCAGCAAGGAATCATTGCCGCCCTTCGGTCCTCGTATCGCAGTCGGCCGCGTAGTTTTCGTCGGCGGTAACGCGGTCGTCTTCCCACGGTAGGAAGGCAGCAGAATGTCATCGTTGGCGCAGGCGCGCTGCACCCGGTACATCCGGGACATGGCCGCGATCACCGATGGCACACGATCGGACATCGGCGCACTCTCGGAATGCGGGCACAGTCATCCTCGCAGCAAGCAAGCCGGAGTCGGACCACAGCGGCGGCAGGCATCCCTTGCAACCCCGAGGGCACGCTCGACCGGGGGGGGCACGCGCATCACCGAGCCGAGGCGCGTCGCACTGCGCAGCCGTGTCCACAGCCTTGGCCACCGCAAACCTCACCCATGCGGCGACCCTGCGCAGGC
>NZ_JBFBBK010000123.1:0-5773 GCF_040682635.1 Streptomyces sp. NPDC051133 | reverse complement strand
GGGTGATGAAGGCCAACGTCACGCAGAGGGGCCGCCCATTAACCAGCAGAGTTGCATGCCGAACCCGCTGTTGCATGCGAGAGGTCGATGGGTGCTGTCCGTTCCTTCGGATGCTGTTCAGGCTCCTGCGTTGTAGGGGGCAGCAGTGACGCAGACGTCGACGCTGCTGACCGGTCCTGCATCCGACGCCTGAAGGCCGGTGTCGGATCCAATGCCGTGCGGGAAGAAAATGGCAGGATAGAGATAGAGGTTGTCGTCAACCCCGGCGGCGCCATGGACGATGACAGCGCGGGCACCGTAGGGGCCCGTGATGGCGAAGTCGATACCATTGGTCACGGTGAGGTTGGGTGTGACGGAGACCGACCCGTCATTGTGCGGGGGGGGCGAACGGAACAGTGACGGGGAAGGGCGCGGCGACGAACTGATCGAATTCGATGTCAGCGAGGCCGAGGTCCGCACAAGTCAGACCCTGCTGGGCACGTTGCTGTCCGGGCACCGCTGTTGCAGACGCAGGACCGCCAGCGGTACCGAGTGCCAGCGCCGTGGTCAGGCCAGCGCCGACGAACCGCGCCACCCACTTCCCCCGTCGCGACAGTGCATTTGTTTCTCGTGTAGCCACGCGCATAACGAGCGCTCCTCCTGGTGATCTGAGCTGTGCCATCTCCCGTAGACATATCATTGTCTACCTGACCAAAACATGATTATTCGATATTAATCACCCTTTAGGCCGAACAAGGCGGGTATGGAATAGAAGGAACAACGTGGCGCCGCTCGGAGCCTTCTGTACGCCGCCGTTGCAACGTGTTCTATGTGGTGGGTCTGAGAAGCCGCTTCTAGCAGCACCGGGCTGCGGCGAGGCCGATCATCCGGCGCACATACGCATCTGTCATGAAGCGCGCCATTACCCGTTGAGGCTTCTGAATCGAACGTTGAGCAGGAACGACGAACGTGTTAGGCGCACCTGCAACGTCCTATCGCCGTTGCTTCAAGTGACCGAAGCCGCTTCCGCGCATGCGGATGTCACGACGGCGGCTCAGGTGGACGGGATGAGGCGCCGCTGGCCTCGCCCATGACGCGGGCGATGGCGCGGATCTCACCCAGGACCGTAGCCACGGCCGGTACCGCGGCCATATCGGGCCACAACAGCGCATAGGTGAGGCGCTGTGGCCAGTGCCGCAACGGCCGGTAGATCAGGCCGGGAGTTACATGGGCATGCAGGGCCAGCTCACTCATAAGGCTGATGCCGAGGCCGGCGGACACCAGAGACTGGATTGCGATCATGTCGTCGACGGTCGCTGTGATCCGGGGCTGGAAGCCCACATTGGTGCAGGCGGCCATGAACCGGTCCCTAAAGCTCTCCATCACCCAGTCACGGGCGGCGAGCTCCGCCAGGTCGATGGTGGCCTGTCCCGCCAGTGGATCGTCCTCCCGCATCAGCACATAGCGGCGGTCCGTCATGAGTTCCAGGCGCAGCATGGCGCCCTCCCCCTCAGGCAGATCCTCGTTCTCCCAGTTACAGAGCAGACCGAGGTCGGCCTCACCCGTTCTGAGCATGCGGCGGGCCTCGACCGGTTCCGCCTGGACAACGGTCACCCGCACATCCGGATGGCGCGTCTGCAGCCGGAGCACCAGTTGCGGCAGCAATTGCACGCAGCTGCTCTGGAACACGACCATTCGCACCAGCCCACCGCCCCGTGCTACCACCGAGGAGACCTCCTGGTCGGCAGCGCGCAGCACGGAGAATATGGCGTCCGCGTGGCGGACGAGGGTCTGGCCTGTCTCGGTCAGTTGCAACCCCCGTCCGGCCCGTGTCACCAAAGGGGCTCCCACGGCCTGCTGAAGCCGGCGCATCTGGTAGCTGACGGCCGGCTGTGTATAGCCGAGGGATGCGGCGGCGGCCGTGTAGGAGCCGGTCCGCGCCACCTCGGCGAGCACTCTCAGTTGATGCACGTCCAACATGAGCGAAGCATAAAAGAAGTTGATGCTCCTGAGAAAAAGTTCTCGTTGGACACGGTGAACCCACTTCGGCTCGAATAATGGGCAACGCGAAACGCGCTCGGCTCGCTCACCGGAGGAGTTCAGTGTGACCAGGACCGCTGAAACCGGTGCGGCTCACCGCATCGACGAGGACTACGGCATGCGCCCACTCGTCGAGATCAGGGACGTCTGCAAGCACTACGGCGACACCCAGGTGCTTCACGGCATCGACCTTCACGTCACCGCTGGTGAAGTGGTGGTGATCATCGGCCCTTCCGGGTCGGGCAAGTCCACCCTCTGCCGCTGTGTGAACCGGCTGGAGACCATAACCTCGGGGACGATAACCATCGACGGTGTCCCCCTGCCGGCCGAAGGCCGTGCGCTCGCCCGTCTCCGGGCAGACGTCGGCATGGTCTTCCAGTCGTTCAACCTGTTCGGACATCTCACTGTCTTGCAGAATCTGATGCTGGCGCCGGTCAGGGTCCGGGGCGTGTCCAAGGCAGACGCGCGGGAACGCGCCCGCGAGTTGCTGGCCCGTGTCGGGCTTGCTGACAAGGGTGACTCATATCCCGCCCAGCTGTCAGGCGGTCAGCAGCAGCGCGTGGCCATCGCACGTGCCCTGGCCATGGATCCCAAGCTCCTGCTCTTTGACGAGCCGACCTCAGCCCTTGATCCCGAGATGATCCAGGAAGTCCTCGAGGTCCTGGTCGAACTCGCTTCGGAGGGCATGACGATGATCGTGGTCACCCATGAGATGGGATTCGCCCAGCAAGCCGCGGACCGTGTCGTATTCATGGACGGCGGCCGGATCTTGGAGATTGCACCGCCTTCGGAGTTCTTCACTGCGCCGAAACACGAGCGTGCGGCTGACTTCCTCTCCAAGGTTCTGCGTCACTGATGACGACCGAGCGGTGCCACGGCCTCACGGCCCCGAACCGGCCGCCTGCCTCGGCCGGGACCGACGTCGGACCGCCGCCACTGCGCAGACCTCCCCACCAAGTCTGCCGGTGGTATCCCCTTCATACCTGCACGCAGGCCCTCCAGCCTGTCCGGCCTCCCGGCACAGTCCCCCCGCCGAAGGATTCAACTATGAACGTCACTGGCTCCGTATTCCGTTCTGTCGAAAGACGCGTCGCGGCGGCCGCTGCTCTCGTTGCTGCGACCGCCCTCATCACCTCGTGCTCCAGCTCCCCGTCGTCCGCAGCGAAGGTTCCGGGCACAACTGCTTCCGCAGGCACGAACACCGGCGCGAGCAAGACCATCGACCAGATCATCGCAGATGAAAAGCCCGCCGCCGCCTCCCTGATACCCCACGGCTCCACCGCCAGCACGATCAAAGCACGCGGCACGCTCAATGTCGGCGGTACCCAGACAGCGGCCCTTTTCTCCCTGCTCGACCCTACGACCGGCAAGATCGGGGGTTTCGATGCAGCGCTCTCCCAACTGCTTGCCAAGTACATCATCGGCAAGCCGCGTACGAAGCTGACAAATGTCACCAGCGCCACCCGCGAGGCCCTGCTGAAGAATCACGCCGTGGACGCCGTTTTCGCGACCTATACCATCACGCCGGAGCGGTCGAAGATCGTTGACTTCGCGGGCCCCTACTACATGGACGGCCTCGCCCTTGAGGTCAAGAAGGGCAACGACTCCGTCCATACCTTGAAAGACCTGAAGAACAAGACCGTCATCACCGAGTCCGGATCGACCGCCGCCACCATCATCAAGAAGGAGGCACCCACCGCGAAGATCCTGCTTTTCGACACCAACACCGAGTGTTTGCAGGCGCTCCAGCAGGGCCGCGCCGACGCGTACATCCTCGACCAGGGCATCCTCGCGGGCAACGCCAGCACCAACTCCGACGTCAAGGTTCTCGCCGCCACCTACAGCCAGGAGCCCTACGGCATCGGCCTGCCTCCTGGCGACGCCGGCTTCAAGAGGCTCGTCAACCACTGGCTGCAGAAGATCGAGGCTGACGGCACCTGGGCCAAGGTCTGGAAGAACACCATCGGCACCCAGGTGCCGGGTCCCGCCCCGGCCCCGCCCAAGATCGGCTGAATCGACATGGAAGTCATCACGGCCCACCTGGACGTCTTCGCCGACGGCCTGCTGGTCTCCCTGGAGATCAGCGCCTGCACCTTCGCGCTGGCGGCCCTGCTGGGCTGCGCTCTGGCGGTGTGCCGCATCAGCCCGGTACGGCCGTTGCGCCTCTTCGGCAAGCTGTACGTGGCGTCGGTTCGCAGCGTGCCGCTGCTGGTGCTCCTGACGCTGTTCGTCTTCGGACTGCCGGAGATCGGGCTGGTGTACTCGCTGTTCTGGACTGTGGTGACGGCCATGGCGCTGTACTGGGCAGCCTTCTTCTGCGAGACCGTACGCGCAGGAATCCGGACCGTGCCCGTCGGACAGATCGAGGCCGCCAGAGCCCTGGGACTCACATTCGGCCAGTCCCTGCGGCTGGTGGTGATGCCGCAAGGACTGCGGTCCATGATCCAGCCGCTGGCCTCGCTGATGATCGCCATGCTGCTCAACTCGTCGCTGGCCGCAGCCGTCGGCGTGACACAAGAACTGACCGGACAAACCCAGCTGCTCGACCAGCAGTACGCCCAGCCGCTGATCACCTTTGGCACCGCGGCCTTGTGCTACGTGATGTTCACCGTCGGCATCGGCCGTCTGGCCGCTCTCCTCGAACGCAGGTTGGTGGTGCTGCGATGAAGTCGCCCATGCAGGCGGCCCCGGCCAGGCGCAAGCACGCGGCCAGCTCCTTTGCTTCCGCCCGGTCCGAGCTGACGGTCCCGTCCGGAATAACATCCACCGCGCTGAGCCTGACCGCCCTGTGGAATCGACTCGACAAGGACGACACCCAGCTTTTCGACGCGCCCGGTCCTCGCGGGCGGCGGCGCATCGCGGTCGCCACCGTGGTATCGCTGCTGGCCTTCGCCGGACTCGCCGCCGTCGCACTGCGCCAGTTTGCCGCCAACGGCCAGCTGAGCGCCGCCAAGTGGCAGCTGTTCGTACAGGGCCCGGTCCTGCGGTACCTGCTGACCGGCCTGTCTGCCACGATTCAGGTCGCCCTCGTCAGCGGGGCGATCGCGCTGCCAGTGGGAGCGCTGCTGGCCCTCGCCCGGCTCGCCGAGACGCCGCTGCTACGGGTACCCGCCACCCTCTACGTCGAGGTCATGCGGGCTGTACCACTGCTGTTGCTGGTTTACGCCTTCTTGCTCGGCCTGCCCAGCACGGGAATCCAGCTGTCGCTGTTCTGGATGCTGGTGTGGCCGATCGTCATCACCAACGCTGCCGTCTTCGCCGAGATCTTCCGCGCTGGTGTCCGCGCCATCCCCCAAGGACAGACCGAAGCCGGCCACGCCCTCGGGCTCAGACACTGGTCCGTCCTCCGGCTGATAGTCCTACCGCAAGCCATCCGGCAGACCGCACCCGCACTGGCCAGCCAGCTGGTCCGGCTCCTGAAGGACAGCACTCTCGGATATGTAGTGAGCTTCCCTGAGCTACTCTAATCAGCCAAGGTGCTCGGCGAGTTCAACCACACGATCATCCAAAGCTTCCTTGTGGTGGCCCTCGTCTTCATCATCGTGAACGTCGCCCTGGCATCCTCCACGAATTGGCTGGAGCGCCGGATGAGCGACAGGCGCAGCCGCCGCGTGAAAAAGACTCGCAGAGCACACGCGGCCCCCTGAAAGCACGCCCGGGGCGGCGGCCAGGTTGGCCCAGGTGGTGTCGCCGCCGTAGGGCGGGACGGTCTCGGCGCGCAGGATCGTCGCGGCCGGCGGGTCGATCCGGGCGC
>NZ_JBFBBK010000122.1:0-5908 GCF_040682635.1 Streptomyces sp. NPDC051133 | reverse complement strand
ATCGGGGTTCCAGATCGGATGGGTGCGCCAGGCCACACCGCTGGCGTCGGCCGGTACGACGGCCAGCGATGCCGCTGCCCCGGTCCCACGGAAGGGAACGGTGGTGGGGTAATCGACGGCTTCGTACAGGAGTTGACGGGTGAACATCGTGATCGCGTCGAGGCCGAAGACCGTCTCTATCCGGCGTAAAGTCATCAGTCCACCGAAGCGAGCGGCGGTCTCGATGACCGCGATTTGGCCGTCCTTCATCAGTTTCAGTTCGGTGTGGGTGCCGCAGGTGTCCAGGCCGAGGGCATCGACAGCGCGGCGGGAGACATCCACGATGCGCTGTTGCAACTCCAGGGGGAGCTCGCAAGGGGTGGTACTGGCGACCTCGGTGAATCCTCCGACCGTGGGTAGCTTGGCGGTGACGGCCAGGGGGTGGTAGGAGCCATTGGCGACGATGCCTTCAACGCTGATGTAGTCGGCGTAGCGGTCGTCGCCGAACCAGCTTTCGGTGGAGCCGGACACGATCTCTTCCACAAGTCGGTCGGCGTCGGTGTCCGGGACATAGAGATCGTTCATCCCCGCCTTGGAGCCTTCCTTCAAGGCTGCCTCGATCTCTCCCCAGGCTGCGGTGGCCTCTTGGGCATGGGTGAGGACGAGTTGGGCGACGGAACCGGCGCCCCAGGCCGGCTTGAGCAGGAGCGGCGGTGTGAGTTCCTGGCAGGCGCGTCTCAAGTCCGAGGCGCTTGCCACACGGCGGAATTGTGGGATCGGGACGCCTGCGGCGGCCCAGGCCTCACGCATCACCCGTTTGTCCCTGGCGGCCCAAATGCCCTCTCCCGCACCCGCCAGCCCAAGCCGAAGGGCGGCTTGGGCGACAGCAACGACCGCGAACTCCGACAGTGTCAGCACTGCGTCCGCGCCGATGGCCTTCGCGTGAGTGACGATACGTGCAACGGTTTCCTCGCCGTGGGGTGTCCCCCCGATCATGGTGATAGTGGCGCAGCAAGGGCGCCAGGTCCCTTCGGCGGCCTTGGGCATCGGGGCGAAGGCCAGGACGTGCAGCTCACCGCACGCCGCGAGGCGGGGGAAGACGTATTCAAGCGGCGCGCCACCGCGGACGTAGATGTAGAGGATCTTCTTCATTGGGACTCCTTCTTGGATAGCCCGGTTTTCAGGCCGGGGAGGACACGAAGCTCCTTCGGAGCAGGGCAGGGGAAGCCGGTTCGCTCCCTGGGCGAAACGGTGTTGTCAGGGGCGGCCGCTACGTTGATCACATGCATCTGCGGTACTCCTTCCGGATCGAGCCGATGCCGGGTCAGCCCGTCGCGCTGGAGGGCCGGTAAGACCTGGAGCGGCAATCCGGCGCGCCAGGCGTGGTCCGTTGAACGGCGACCCACCCGAAAGCCGAGCCGGCTACCACCGGCAGCCAGGCGGGAACCCCCGCCCTTTACGGCGGAGAGGATGTCAAGTCGTTTTCCTTGGGCTTGACGGCCGACTGCTGGCGCGCCAGTAGGGCAAGTGCGGCAGTGATCACGCCTGTTATGGCGAGGGTCGCTGTGCACAGCCGAATCAGGAAGGTGTTGATCGACCCGTGGGTGAGATATCCGCTGAGCACGGCAACGACCAGCGCGCAGACCGCTCGATCGATCAGCGACTCAACCGACAGGAGGGTGGCCCTGAGATCGGCCTCGGGGATTGCCCGGTTGATAAGCCGGCGTTGGATGGGGAACGCCAGGCCTGAGGCAAGGGAGAAGACGCATAGGCTCGCGACTGTGCCAACGGGGTCGGCTGGGACCGCCAGGGCGAGGGCAACGGCCATCATCGCTGTCAGCCCTGCCGTGGCCCAGACCCCGTCCACCCGGTCAAGCCAGGAAGACCTCATGGCGCCGCCGGCCTCGAACAGGGTCGTGGCCGCCATCAGGACACCGAAAGCCGCCAGTGGCACGTGCTTGGATTCCAGGACCGGCTGGTACAGATTGGCCTGGCAGATGCGTATCAGAGTGAAGAGGGCGACCCCCTGGGCCATCAGGAGCGTCAGCCGTGGAGCGGTCTTCAGGGCGCCAAAGGACCTGGGTATGCCCGTCGTCACCGACCGCTTCCTGGAGGCACCCGCTACCGTCGGCCCATCGTGGTCGGACAGAGACGGCAGCTTCCACGCGCACACCACCGCCAGCACGCATCCCCCGGCGGAGAGTACGTAGGGTATGTCCGGATTCCACTGCAGGAGCACCCCGGCGGCGGGCAGACAGATCACCCGTCCGGCCAGTGTGTAGGCCCGTGCGCTCCCCTCTGCTTGCTGATAGTCCGCGGCGCGGCCCGAGCGTGCGAGGTATTCGTACAGGTAGGCGCTCCCTGCCCCGGATATGAGAGAGCTTCCCAGTGCGATCACCAAGAACTGCGCTAGGAAACCTGCGTAGGTGGGGCTGGCCACGGGGAGCAGATGCGCTACCCCGAGGGCCGCTCCCCCCGTGAGCAGGAACGCGCGGTAATCGAATCGGTCGGCGAGGGCGCCCGTGGGAATCTCCAGCAGGCAATACGCGAAGTAGTAGATGCTTTGGATACCGAAGATCTGCTCGTCGGAGAGGCCTGCCTGTCGCTGGTGGACGTAGAAGACGGGCAGCCACCACATCAACCCGGTGAAGAGCTGGAAGATGTTGTAGTGCCGTCGTGTTCGCTGGTCGAGTGGAAGGGGCGTGGTCATCGTGCGTGCCGGTAGTTATGTACCTGCAGGAGACGTACGCACTCGTCCTCGAGGGCCCGTTCAATACTGACGAGAGTGGCGAATCTGTCGTCCGGCGAGAAGTGGGAGTGAAGGAGACGGCCGATCACGGCGAGGTGTTGCAAAGTGTCCTTGGTGGCCTCGTCCACGTCCGTACGCGCCGACCCGAGGGTATGGGTCCGACTGCCGCGCTCCACTGTGTTGTGCGGGTGTTGCACGGGGTCACTCTCACCGCTGTCTTTACCGACAGCAAATTTTATGCACGGACAGCCGCCCAGGACTCCAGCGAGCCGCGGGACGCCGGAATAATTGAGCCTCCCATCGACCCAGGTCGGCCGAACAGACAATCCATCGCGACCACCATGCACCTCACACATCGGTGAACTCTTTCAATTTGGCGTAATGAACCATCCCAGGTGGCCTGCTTGCCGTCTGGGATGCTCATCTTTGAGCAGGGGCCTGATCCAGGCAGGGACCGTTCCGGCCCTGTCCTGCGGGTGGTGCAGGGGATCAAGCACTGTGCATTCCGGTTGGAGGCCCACGGTGCTCTGCGTGGAGGTGGCAGGACACGAACCACCCCAAGCGGGCTGGGTATCCGATCGGGCGGAGCAACCGTCTCGACCTGTGGATCCCGGTGGCTTGAACCCCTGTACCACCCGGCGGGACGCCATCCCGGCTACGTCCAGGAGGTCCAGGACGAGTTCAGGGACGCGTTGCATGTAGAGCCTTTTTCACGCGTAGAGCATGAGGGGGAGGATGGTGGCAGCCATTGACGTGGGCCTTTTCGGGCCGCCGCGGGCGTGACGGAAATCCTTCAGTGCGTTCGTTACGCTAGCATCAGCATGTCATCACGACTCACCCGCCAGCCGTACGCGTGGAAAAGGCTCAAGCTACCGGGGGTTCACGACTGTAGAGCTGGTGGGGGTGCCTGAACTGGCCGCGCTCATCGTGTGAGAGCTGCCTTTTCTGCTGCAACTGGCCCGTTCTGACGCGGTCATCGGGCGCGACTCGGCGATAAGGCCGAGCGCGCCTTGATCGGCGACGGCCCGTGGATCGGTCTGCTTCGGCATGACACCGGTGAAATCGGTCACGACATCATAGGTTCCCATCGGCACAGCGTGGCCGGGAGCCATGTACCGTGAGTCCGGATGGGCGATCTCGACATTCGCCACGCCGTGGGCTGTGCCATAGAAGTTGCCTTGATCGAACCATCCGACGTCGCCAGGCGCGACGGTCAAGTTCGTAGTACCCGACTGAGTGCTGGACGATCCCCAGGACCAGCTCGTGGACTGCGAGGCGCTTACGGTGACGGTGAGGGTTCCGCCGACCAGCGACAAGGGCGCTCCAGCCGACATTGAAACGCCGACGGAGTAACCGGCGGTGACCGAGGCATTGCTGGTGTGGGACCAACTGAGCATCTGGGACACCGGGTTCGCCGAGCAGTTGAACAGGAGTTCGCTGGCCTGCTCCCTGTGGTGAGGTGTCCAGTCGGAGAAGGACTCTTCAGTGAAGTGGTTGAGGTGGCATTGGCTGGAGTTGTCCCCGTATCCCGCCTTGGCGCAGTAGGCGCTTACCCAATCGTTGAGGGCCTTGAAGTCAGCGCCGTAGGAATGGCCTGGATGGCTGAGAACCCAGCTGTCGTAAGACGTGAGCGGTACGGCTGCGTGCGCTGATGTCGTTCCGGTCAGCACACAGCCAGCTGCCGTCGCAGCGACAATTCCGGACTTCCGCCATCGCAGTAGACGCTTCATTTGCTTGCTTCCTCACTTGGCCGGAAAGGACGGGCCCCTCAGAAGTGAACCGCTCGCCCGACGTTGCGGCCTGCGCAACTTCACTCGGATGATCACTCATCCTCCGGCCGTGCCCGTACAGACACCAGACGCGACAATGTCAAAGCGCACGAGAATTATTTACAGGTCTAGCCCAACTCAATGTGCGGAGAAGAGAGTTGACTTGCCGTCGGTTGCGGCCTGCCCTGCAGGGGCCTGGGGCAATGAGCTTCTTCAGTCAGATCTAGCGGGGAACCCTGGGCGGTCAGGCCCGGAGGTATCGCTTCTCAAGACAGGGGTGACCCGCGCCGGCGCACAGGTCTGCAGTGTTGGCCTCAGTCGGGACGTTTCTGGTTCCCCGTGTGCTCCTTGGTGATCGCCGGGGGTGGGCCGCCGCAGGAGGCGGCGGAGCAGGAGGGTGACCAGAGGTGGTCCCCCCTACAGGTACTTGCGCGGTCTCTTCACAGCGTCGAAGGATCTTGTCGGTGAACGGTACGCGCCAGTACTTGGGCGTGAAGGCCAAGCCGGGTCAAGTCGACCGGTGCCTGCCCCAGGGTGGGGACGATGTGGCCCTTGATCCCCTGCATCACTTCGTGGGAGACGATCCAGCAAGCGGTACTGACCGCCGGAGCCGCCCGGCACTGCAACGTTGGTCACAGAGCATCCAGGCCGGCCCTGCTGCGGCGCTTTGCGCCGCCAGTCCGAAGAGGGGCCAGCCCCGTGCAGAAGGCAGAGGTCCGCGCCCGGGACGGTGGGTACGCCTTTCGATGACGTGTCAGCGGCTGCCGTCTGCGCGTCAGCTGAGCGTGACCTGCCGGTCGGTCAGACCGCTGCGCGCGGCGCTTGCCGGGGTGAGTGGCGCGCTGGTCGCCAGGTTGACGGAGAGCCGCTTGGCGAACTCAGCGGCCGGCTTCTCGACGCCGTCCGCAGTGACGCCGGTCGACAGGCGACCGGGACGAGCAGGCACAGAGCGCGGTACGGCTGGTCTTCACTCAGTTCCCCGAGCTCGGCACCCTGCACGCGGTGTTGCGCTGACTGGTCGAGCACGGGACGGAATTGCCCGTCCGGTTGCGCCGGGGCCGGGACAAGGCCGAGCTGGTAGGTCAGCCGGACACGGTACGTCCCGCGATGACAAGGTCACGGGTTCGAATCCTGGCGGCACCACCAGCCGGCCGACCCAGCGTCCCCGGACCATGGCCATGATCTCACCTCCCCGGCGGGGATCGGAGATCGCGGACGCCAGCCCCCGAGGCCTGGCCGGACTCGCTGCGCCACGGCGGCGTGGGGGTAGCGGGGTGATCGGTTGCGGAATCTGACGGGCGTCGGCCCCGCTGCCCGATGCTGCCCGGGCTTGGCGGATCAGGGCGCGGTCAGTCTGACTCCCGTTTGCTATGTGCTGATACCGGCATATAGCTATGGTGGGGGTATGGGC
>NZ_JBFBBK010000121.1:0-5915 GCF_040682635.1 Streptomyces sp. NPDC051133 | reverse complement strand
CCGCGACGCCGAGGACGACCGGCAGATGCACTGCTTGCGGCCGGACGCGGGCGAGCCGGTCGAGTTCGGGCGAAGGCCAGGTGGTGCGCACCGCACGTATCATCTGCCGGCCGAGCCTGCGGGCGATCTCTCGTGTCGCCGGCATGGGTGTGCGGGCGTCGGCGGCCTCGTCCAGTGTCAGGGCGTCGTATCCGGTGGCCGCCGCGGCCGCGAGGCCCGCCGCGCTCAGGCCGGCGGTGTGCAGACGCCCTTGGCAGAACCTCTCCAGGCTCGCGGCGTCGTACACGCTCTGGGAGGCGACTGCGGTCTCCACTCCGCCGGAATGGGCATGTCCTCCCGCCGGGAAACGGCCATCGGCCAGGATGAGGAGGGCTGCGCGGCTCATACGACGGCCTGCCTTTCATCAGGGCGGCCCGGCCATCAGGGCGGCCGGGCCGGCCGCCGGGTCAGAACAGGAAGTACCGCTGGGCCATGGGCAGTTCCATGGCGTAGTTCCGTCCCACCAGCTGCCCGTTCACTTCGGCGCGTACGTCGGAGGTGGTGGCGCCGCCGACGGTGACCTCGAAGGAGTCGGGGTCGACGACGATCTCGGGGAGGCTGTTGTTGTGGACCATGTCGGCCTTGGTCACCTGGCGCGTGGACTTGATGGCACGCAGCGGCTTGAGCAGGCCGAGCTGGGACAGTTCTCCGTCGATGGCCAGCTCCGCCACGAAGTTGAAGGAGTTGGTCTTCGTGGACCGGCCGCAGAATCCCCACACGGGGCGGGGCAGGATCGGCTGGGGAGTGGGAATGGAGGCGTTGGCGTCACCGACCTGCGCGTAGGCGATCTGACCGCCCTTGATGACCAGGTGTGGTTTCACACCGAAGAATCTCGGCTCCCACAGCACCAGGTCCGCGAGCTTGCCTGCCTCGATGGACCCGACCTCGTGGTCGATGCCGTGGGTGACGGCCGGGTTGATCGTGTACTTGGCGATGTAGCGCCGGGCTCGGAAGTTGTCCGCGTCGCTGTCGTCCTCGCGAAGGGGGCCGTAGCGGTCCTTCATGACATGTGCGGTCTGCCAGGTGCGCATGATCATCTCGCCGATGCGTCCCATGGCCTGTGCGTCGGAGGACATCATCGAGATGGCGCCCATGTCGTGCAGCAGGTCCTCGGCGGCCATGGTGGAGGGCCGGATCCGCGAGTCGGCGAACGCCATGTCCGCCTCGATGTCGGGATTGAGATGATGACAGATGATCATCATGTCGAGGTGCTCCTTGACGGTGTTGACCGTCAGGGGCCGGGTCGGGTTCGTTGACGCGGGCAACACGTTCGGCCGCCCCGCCAGGCTGATCATGTCGGGTGCGTGACCGCCGCCGGCGCCCTCGATGTGGAAGATGTGCAGGCCACGGTATCTGCCGTCCGCGGCACTGCCGTCCTTGGTCGCGGCGAGGGTGTGCTGCACGAACCCTGACTCGTTCAGCGAGTCGGCATGCAGGGCCATCTGGACACCGGTCTCGTCGCAGATCCTCAGTGCCGCGTCGATCACCGCAGGCGTGGCCCCCCAGTCCTCATGGACCTTGAAGCCGAGGGCGCCGGCAGCGACCTGGTCGCGCAGCGCCTTCTCCGAGACGGTACTGCCCTTGGCGAGCAGACCGATGTTGACGGGAAAGGAATCCAGCGCCTCGAACATCCGCTGGATGTGCCACTTGCCGGGCGTTACGGTCGTGGCGGTACTGCCGTCAGCGGGCCCGGTTCCACCACCGATCAGCGTGGTCACGCCCGATGCGAGCGCCTCGTGAATCTGCGCAGGGCCCAAGAAGTGGACGTGCGTGTCGACGCCGCCCGCGGTCAGGATCCGCCCATTGCCGGAGATCACCTCCGTCTCGGGGCCCACGATGAAGTCCGACGCACGTTCGTCGCTGTGGGGCTTCGCCGACATCGTGTCAGGGTTGTACGCCTTGCCGATCGCCATGATCCGACCGTCGCGCAGACCGACGTCCGCCTTCACCACGCCCCAGTGGTCCAGGATCAGTGCCCCGGTGATCACCGTGTCCACCGGCATTCGGGGGTCGTCGCGCGGGACATGTGACTGCCCCATAGACTCGCGGATCACTTTGCCGCCGCCGAAGATCATCTCATCGCCGCCGCGGCCCGGGCCGCCGCACCAGTCGGCATCGATCCTGATCACGAGCTCGGTGTCGGCGAGCCGGACACGGTCACCGGTGGTAGGACCGTAGAGGTCGGCGTACCGGAATCGTGTCAGCAGGCCCGCGGCCTCTTCAGCCCCTTTGGCCATCGAGATGCATCTCCTCTTCGCTCTTCCCCGTCTGAAGCCCCCTGACGATGCGGTCCCCGGCGATGGGCACCAGCTGCACCGTGCGCTCATCTCCCGGCTCGAATCGCTCCGACGTACCGGCCGCGATGTGCAGTCGCATTCCGCGTGCCGCCTCCCGGTCGAACCGAAGCATTTCGTTGACTTCGAAGAAGTGGTAGTGAGAGCCGACCTGGACCGGTCGGTCCGATGCATTACTGACGAGCAGCTCCACCGGTTTCTGGTCCTCGTTGATCGCCACCGCGAACTCGGCGTCTTCCGGGAGAAGCTCCAGCTTGCCGGGATGGACATCCACCTCCTCGTCCGGTTCGTCGAACGGGTTGTGAATGCTCACGAGCTTGGTCCCGTCAGGGAATGTCGCCTCGACCTGCACGCTGGAGATCATCTCCGGGACGCCCTTCATGACCTCGCTGCGCCTGAGCACGTGACGGCCGGACTCCATGACGGCGTCGACCGTCGCGCCGGACCGGGCTTCCTCGTGCACGTGCACCGTCAGCAGAGCCATCGCCTCGGGATAGTTCAGCAGGACCCCCCTCTCACGACGCTGCCGGGCAACATCCGCCGCCACATGGATGAGCAGACGTTCCTGCTCGTGCGGAGTGAGGTGCATGCTGTCCTCTCTTTCTGCTCATCGCTCGACCCGTACGGCGAGGCCGACGACGCAACCGGATGCGCGCTGGTGCGCCGAATGCCGCAGGCTGATCATCGGAGCGGGACACGGGCGGTACAAGGCGCATCGAGGAAGAATCCCCGTTTCATGCCCGATAGGATTAAATAACGGCACCCTCAGGGGATAATCGGCAGTGGAGCAGCGCTGCGGCCGCACGTGCTGGGCCGTCGATGTCACTGTGCATGGCAGCACCATGGAGCGTCTGCAGCGGTGCGGAAGAATCTGGTGTCAGGCCTGACTCGGGGCGTTGGCCTGGGCGACTCAGGCGACCGTCAAGGCGTGCTTCAGGAGGCCGGCACGCTCTCTCGCGCAAAAAGTCCGATCGCCAGGGCACCGTCGCCCTGGCGATCCTGAGTATCGCCGCCGAGATACATCGCCCGAGCCGCACGACTCAGACCAGATCGGCCGACTTCCTGGCAAGGTACGGCAGTATCAGCGGCCCGACGTTGTGGTGGGTGACGAGGTGTGACGAGGTGCGCCGTTCACGAACAAGCCTTTCGCCGCCGACGGTAGCCGAAACTTTCTACCGTCCCCTGCAGTCGAGCTGCACTTCGCTGGGCACATGAACGTCGTACACCATGGGGTGTTCGGCGAAGAGTCCGACATGATGCCCGCAACGAGATTGGCTTCCGACGGAGGCGAAGCTGCTGCCTCTGGGCCCTGACCCCGGATCTTGGACACCAGAGACACTTGGATCTTGATGGTCTGGGTGGTCAGGAGTCCCGCTATTGCTGACACGGTCCGACAATGACGCAAAGAATTCTCACTGACGTGTCACTGAATGCGAAATCGTGTCTTACGTGGTGCGAATGAACTGGTCGGCTCGACTTGACAAGCCGGTCGCGGGGGCGTGTGCTGGAGTGAAGAATGGGGGAGCGTCTCAGAAGATCGCTGAGGCATGATTTTCGGGAGGTGCGTCTTTGTGGGAAATGTGGGTCTCCTCTTCGTGGGCGCGGTGCTTTTCCTCAACGGAATGATGCTCCTCGGTAAGGTCACCCCCCGCTCCGGCGCGGTGTTCAATCTTTTTGTAGGGGCGCTGCAGGTCCTGACGCCGACTTACCTCGTTATCCAGGCTTCTGGTGACCCTCATAAAATCCTCGCAGTGTCCGGCATATATTTGTTCGGCTTCACTTACTTGTATGTAGGTGTGGGCTTGCTCATGGGTTTGGACGGCACCGGTGTCGGCTATTACTCTCTGTTTGTTGCGATCGTGGCCCTCGCGTACTCGTTCGTCAATTTCCACCTTGCCAAGGATTATCCGTTCGGCGTGATCTGGCTGTATTGGGCGTTTCTGTGGCTACTTTTCTTCCTGCTGCTGGGGCTCGGGAAGGAAAGCCTCACCTCCTACGTGGGCTGGGTCACCGCGATCGAAGGCTGGGTCACCGGAGTGGTTCCCGCCTTCCTTCTGCTCTCCGGCTACTGGAAGCACCCGTCGGAGACCGCCATTGCATTGGGGATCTTCGGCATCGTGGTGTTCGGGGCGCTGTGGCCTCTCACTCGCGGCTCGCGGCTTGCAGCCCGCAGCACCGAGCATGCTCATGAGGCGTCGATGTCCGGCTAGGGCTGTGACCGGGTACTTTCCCTGTTTGACTGCCGACGTCGCGGCATCCACCTAACGGGTCCCTCGGACGCATCAGCTCCCGCCCTCAGGCCGGGCAGACTCCGCTCTTGCTACCGGTTCGAATTCCTCGCTGTGCAGGGGTCATTTGTGCCACGCCGGACGTTCCTTCAGTGCTGCGTTCACGACGAGAAATCTACTCAAGCGAATACTGAGTGTCTAGAAAACTTACATCGCTATACTTGATATCCGATGTAGTGCCCCCCGAAGATGCGGGGGGCGACGTCGCAGCGGCTGGATCCGTCGGGCCGCAAGGCATCGCTTTCTTGGGGCTTTGCCCTTCCGCGACGACTGAGGAGACTCAAGCGAAAATGACCCTGCACCCACGCTGGCGGAACTCCGGCATTGCGGCTGCGACGGCGCTCAGCTTCCTTCTGATCGGCACCACATCGGCACACGCTGCGCACCAGCCGCCGAACCACTGCGACCCTGCAGCATGCGTAAATCACCTCACGCCGCTTGACAGCATATTTCTCAACATGCCCGGCCACTCGTATGGTACTCGGGACAGGGCCACCGGCGCTCCCGTAAATTCCCTCAACGACTGGGCCAGTGCCTACTGCGCCAAGGCAGGCTTCGGAGGCGGCCGTGGCCAATGCTCCCTGAATTCATTCTCCGAGGAGTCTTTCTTCAACCAGACGCCCCACTACAAGAAGCGAGCAAGTGGCCTGCTGTTCAACTGCACGAAGAAACCAGCGTCCCAATCGCTCGGCTGGGCCTACACCAGGGAAGCCTCTGTTACCTACGGTTACTCCTCCAGTGTCGCCGTTGGAAAGGGCCTTTCCATCGGCTACATGACCAATTCTGCTTTTGCCTTCACCCTTCTCTCCAAGCAGTGGTCGACCCAGTGGTCCTGGGGATTGTCCAGCACCCAGTCGGGCAACACGAAGCTGTCCGTTGCACCTGGCGAGGCCGGATGGTTCTCTGAAGGAGACTTCTATGGCACAGCGCATGGCCTGGCATTCGTGACGATCAGCAGCCCCGACGACGCCTACCAGGCGCCGGGCAAGCCCGTATTCTCAGGAAGCTATACCGTCGTCACCGACATCAGGGGCGTCATGCCGCAGCAGACGGATCACCGGGCCGTCGCTCGTCAGGGAGCGGTAGGTCTGCTTGCTGAGTCGCGTCCGATGACTGCTTCAGAGAAGGCCAGCTGTGCCGGCCGACGGAGCGCCTTCACAAAGGATGCTCCCATTACAGCATCCAGCACCGAGTCCCAGGCAGTAACGCCGCAATAGCGTCGAGGTGGCACTGCCGGCTCCACACCGCCGGCGGTGCCACAGGCTGATGCCCTATGGCTGCATTGACCGGATCT
>NZ_JBFBBK010000120.1:0-6101 GCF_040682635.1 Streptomyces sp. NPDC051133 | reverse complement strand
AAGAAGATCAAGCTCTACGTCTACAACTCCCAGAACTCCACGCCGGACGTCCAGGAGCAAGTCAAGGAGGCCAAGGCGGAAGGCATCCCGATCGCCACCGTCACCGAGACCCTCGCTCCCGCCGGAGCCACCTTCCAGCAGTGGCAGACCACCGAACTGCAGCGCATCGCGCTGGGCCTGGCCAAGGCGACCGGGAAGTGAGTTGACCGGATCTCTTGGGCGCAAGCCCTGTCCTTCACTTCATTGCCTGTTCCCTATCCGCTTGCGTGATCGGCTGGGTTCGAACAGCGTCCTGGTTCGGGTGAGTTGTCCGGTGCGAGTGCATGAAGGAAGGGCTTCTTGGTAGCTCGCGGATGTCGAGTCCAGCGAGAAGCAAGAGGCCCTGTAAGTGTCGCGTGGTACCGGTCGCCGGGTCCAGTTCGTCCACTCGTGGGTGTGACTGCCTCGCCCACAGGTTCGGTAATGCGGTCGACCGGGCAGATCGTCGGCCCCGGTATGGCTCGGACATGAGCGATGGCGAGTGGGCCCTGGTGCGGGATCTGCTGCCGGTTCCGGGCTGGCTGGCAGGCCGCGGCGGCCGTCCCGAGAGCTATTGCCACCGGCAGATGATCGACGCGGTGCGCTACCTCGTCGACAACGGCATCAAGTGGCGGGCGATGCCGTCCGACTTCCCACCCTGGCCGCGCGTTTATGCCTTCTTCGCCCGTTGGCGGGATGCCGGCCTCGTGACCGAGTTGCACGAACGGCTTCGCGAGGCTGTCCGCGCCAGCGAGGGCCGCGGCCCGGAACCCAGTGCCCCGGTCGTGGACTCGCAGTCGGTGAAGGCGGACGCTACTGTCGCCCACGCCTCACGCGGGTTCGACGCAGGCAAGAGGATCAATGGGCGCAAGCGGCATCTGCTCACCGACACCCTCGGACTTCTCCTGGACGTGCTGGTCACACCGGCATCCACGACCGACCGGGACGCTGCCCGGACGCTCCTGCCCGCGGCAAAGAAGAACTTTCGGCGGCTGGCGCGGGTCTGGGCCGACGGTGGCTACACCGGCCACCTGGCCGACTGGACCGCCCTGCACCTGGGAATCGTCCTCGACGTCGTCCGCCGTCACGACGACGTCAGCGGCTTCCAGGTCCTGCCGCGGCGCTGGGTCGTGGAAAGATCCTTCGCCTGGTCCTGCGTAGCCGGCGCCTGGTCCGGGACTATGAACGACACATCGACACCAGCGAAGCCGTCATCCGGTGGTCGATGATCGCACTCATGAGCCGCCGCCTGGCCGCCCAGCATCATCACCGAGCTGTTCCCGCGGGCAGCGTGAACCTGCCCGGTTTCTCCTCGATCAGCCAGCCTCGTTCCACCAGCCGCTTCAGACGTGCCCTCGCGCCCTCGACGCGGGAGACGGAGGCGCTGTCCCAGCCCAGTACCACCGCAGCCCGCCGGGCGCCGAGCCCGTCGGCTCCGGCCGCCGTCGCGGCGGCCATGATCGCCTGGTAGTCCACCGACAGGTCCTCGACCCCGGCCGCGTTCTCCCGGTGAGGCACCGCGCGTCGCGGCCCGACCGGCTTCCTTGATCCGCCGACCACCACGGCGGGTGCTTCCTCCTCGGCCAGCGCCTCCAGATACTGCTCGAGGCCGATCACCCGGCGTCTGAGAACTTCCTCCGCCTCCGCCAAGTCCGTCTGCACCCGTTCCAGTTCAGCCTCGAGCTCCTCCACCCACACCACTGCGGCCTTCCGCCGCGTTTCCAGAACAGCCGGCATCGACGGCATCCGCCACCCCCACGAAGTCTCGGCCAGCAACAAACCGAGCCTCCCGCGACAGCGGCCATCTCATGTCTGACCAGCGAGAACCACACACGGGGTTCGGAAAGAGAACGACCTCTCAGTTCAGGGCGGGGGTACTGAGGACGACGGTTTGATGTCATCTCGTGACTGGTGCGCCAGCCGCAGAGAGACCTGTCATCTCAGGGGCGCACCAGGATCGTGTGACCCCTGCGAACAGCGTCGTGGCCAGCGTCCAGCCACTGATGGTCAGCGCATAGGCCAGTGCCTGACTGGACCCGCTCGGATTCCACCCCCCCCGATTGACCGAGGCTCACCACCGGCACCAGCAGGTCGAGCGTGTAGGCGACCGCGTTGAAATGAGGGCCGCCCGTGCCCAGCGGCGCAGGACGGTGGGACGCAAAGTAGACCGCTCCGGTGGCAAGCAGGCCCAACAACCACAGCCCGGCCAGCCACGGCCGATACCCGTACCTGACCGTTGCGTCCCGGAGAAGGCCCCACTTTCGCCGACACGCCCGCCGCCGCTGCTGAGCCAGCAGTACCCGCCGCGACTCGCCGTCACGCCCCACCGCGCGGCCAACTGCTCATAAGGCTGAGGCTGAAACGCGTCACGAACAAGCCACGGCAGGCGCGCCCCGGCCGCCGACAACGGCAACAGTTCGTCATAGACGAAGCCATCCAGTCGCAGCTTGACCGGCCAGGACGCGGCGTCGTCCTCGAACGTCGCAGTCCGTGCCCGCCGCAGATCCAAGCTGCGCACGAGCACACGTCGTTCACGTTCCTGGGGTGCACGTTCCAGCAGCGCCAAATGCGGGACAAGAACGGCAGCATCAGGTGGTCGTTCCGCCCCGCGGTCAGCTCACGCAGCAGGTCCCCGACCGTGTCCGCGCTCACCCTGTGCCCCTGACGGGTGAGCTCGGCCGCGAGGCTCCTGGTCGACTTCACCGTCCAGCGCAGCGGCGACATCGGATCGCCCCGCTCGTCTGGCTCCACCAGCGCCAGCAGCGCGGGCCGCAGTCCCGGACCAAGGCCCGCGGCCTTCTTCCGACCACCACCGGTCCTGCGTACCCAGCCCAGAGGGTCCACGCCGGCGTCCAGCTCGTCCACGCCCTGCGGACGGTCGTCTCGCTGACCTGGGCTGCCCTCGCGACCGCCCGGATACTGCCGTGTCCCAGGATCCGGGCCTCGGCCCCCGCCATCAACCGGCGCTGCGCTCGTCCAGATGCGGGATCAACACCCGGAATTTCACAGCGAGTTGACGACGAACCTCGTCGGAGACGCTCATATCACAACAACGAGCCGCATCATGAGAAGCAACACCTTGATTCTCTGCGAGCCCTTAGTGTGGGAGACCGTTCGGCGAGCCCTCACGTCAGCGGATGATCCGAAATTGGAATAACGTCGTCGCGACGGGCGCTTCCTTTGGGGCAATGTTTGAACGGCGTTTTTGACCTCGCCCTCCTGTGCCTACCCGTGGCTGGTCTATGCATGGGTGTCAGATCTCCTTACGGCGGCGGCCGCTGCTCCAGCGTTGCCCACCACGCCATACTCACTTCTGCCCGAGCGCAGCTGCGAGCTCAGCGTCTGAAGCAAGCGGCTGATTTTTCATGCGCTCTTTGGGCCCGGCTGTGCCGCCTACAAGAGGGTGTGTCAAGGACATGAACCACCGTGCCAGTAATAGCCGTTGGATCATTGGTGGCGTGACGGCCGCTGCTGCCGCCTGGACCACGCTGACTCTGCCGGCCGCAAACGGCGCTGAACCTGCAGGGAAGCAAACGCCCCTGGACAGAGCAGTATTGGCTCAATACGACAGGGAGATGGGTGTGAGTGGCTCCGCACCGAAGATTCTCAATGGCGAGTGAATGGCGGGATGCCTTGCACCAGAGGCCTGCAGGGCTTGGCTGTCATGAGTGTTAGCTGCGGGCATTCCCAGCGAGATGGGCAAGCCGCGTCGGTCGCCGATGAGGTGGGTTTTCGATCTGCTCTTGCCCCGGCCAGTCCAACTCGCCCAGGCTGCCGAATTAGTCGAGGATCAGGCGATGCAGCGTTGCCCACACTGCGACCACTCCGTGAAGTGGCGGGAGCGCGGGCACGCCCGACGGCCCCAAGCCGGGCGGAAGCAGGTTCCGCGTGCAGCCTGACGTGGCGATGAACACGGTCGCCGCCAGGACCTCGCGTAGCCGTGCCGTCCTGCGGCCGCGACCTTGCGGAGGCACCACCCGCCGAAGCAGTTCCCACCGCCTTACCGGCACCATCCGCTCGACCAGCTCGCTCGACACGCGAACAGCATGCCGCAAGATCACCCCAGGTAATGAGGCTTAAGGGAGAAATGAGTGACAGGGAAGCGGACGGGTGCAGGCAGGCCGGCACGGGTACTGCGGCTGAGTGCGGTAGACCGGGCGATGCTCGCTGGGCGGGACGGACGGCCTCTTCCCGCCGCAATTCTGCTGGACTTCCGTGGTAGGCAGCCCGACCCTGACCTCCTTCGCGTACGTGTAGCCGAGCGGGCCAAGCACCTGCCCGCTCTTCACTACCGCCTGGGCGACGACGGCAAGAGTGCCCACTGGATGGAGCAGTTCAACCCAGAGCGTCATGTACGTGTGTTGACCGTGCCCGATGCAGCGAGCAATCGCGGCGCCGAACTCCTCCTTAGCCAAGGGCCGCCTGTCCGTAACGGCCAACCGCCATGGGAAATCGTGCTGATCAACCGGCCTGGCGGTTACAGCCTCGGGTTTCACGCCGACCACGGGCTCTTCGATGGCGCCCTCATCACCACGTTGCTACGGGCCTTGCTTGCCGACCTCCCCACTGCCGGGCCAGTACCGCCCCGCCCTGTGCGTCCGCGATGGGCCGGTCTCACCAGCACTCTGGCCCAGCAAGTAGCCCTGCTCGAAGCGGCGCAGCCGACTCCCGCGTTCACCGCGTCCAACCGTGACCCGCGTCGGGTCCGGCACGCCGACGTCCCCGTGGCACAGCTACGGGTCCTGGCCCGCGCCCACGGGACGAGCGTGAACGACGTTTACCTCGCGGCCCTCGCCCGCGCCGTACACCTGTGGCAGCAACGACGGTCCGACATCACCCACCCCCCGCTGGCGACAGGTGTGCCCGTCTCTTTCCGACGGGCTGAAGAGGAAGGAGCATTGGGCAACCGCTCGGGCGTGGCCCACATCGTTCTGCCCTGTGACGACCCGTCGCCAGTGCAAACTCTGCGGCGGGTGACGTTGCAGACGGCCCGCCAGAAGGAGCTACGACAACGCGACGCCCTCAGGCTCCTGACCGCCCTCACTCCTGGCGCGGCCGCGGTCCGTCTCGTAGGACGCCTGGCCCCGCCCTTGACGGCCAGCAACGTCACGTTCGGCAGCGCCCTTACTTACCGTGGCGCCATCGCCCAGGCGGCGTACGGCATCATCGACGTCCACGGACCTAACCAGGTCTTCACCAGCCTCGTCAGCCACCACGACTCCGCCCGCTTGACGCTTGTCCACCATCCCGACACGCCCATTGGCCCACACTTGCCCGCCCTGTGGCTGACGGCCCTCCAAGAAATGGACCCCGACAGCCAGGAGGCGAGCGGCGAAATCGGGTCTATGACGAGTTAGGGAGGCAGGAGGGGCTATCAGAAATTACTGTAGCCCGCGCACAGCTGTCCTCGACCTCCTCACCGAGATCGGAACCCGCCCGCGCCCCGTTCCGCACCGCGGATCACCCCGCCGCCCGCGTCCTCTGCCACATCGCATCGCCGGTCTCAGTGCGGACCCTGTCCTGGTCCAGGCCGTCGAGCTTGTTCTCGGTTGACTGGCCATGACCACGGTCCGGGCGATACCCACCTGGTTCGGCATCGCCATCGCCGTCGACACGAAAGGCCCTCGCCGGGCCGCCCGGCACCGAGATCCAGTCCTCCTCACCGGCCTGCCATGGGAAGATCAAGCTCCTCCTCCCTGAGGGCCGGTGCCGGCGGGAAGACCTGTGGGAGCCGGTTCAAGGCCGACGGTCTGCGTGGCGAGCGCCTCCAGCTCGAGCATGGCCGACTGGAAGTCGTCCCCGGGGCGGCCATCTGCCCGAGCATGGCGGGTTCTGAGGCTACCCGGCGCCAGTCCTCCGCACGGTCAGCGGTGATGCTCCGGTCCGTGCGCAATATGGCGAGGATGCGGGTGACGAAGGCGTGACGGGCACGTTCTCGGCCTGCGTTGTCTCGCATGGCCGGGGGTAGAGGCGAGAGGCGGTCGGCGAGGCGGCGGTCATCATGGTGTGCGCAAGGGTACTCACGGATCCTTTGTCGGCGTCGTCTCCAACTCCCTTGAGGTCTTTGGTGAAAAGCACACGAA
>NZ_JBFBBK010000119.1:0-6111 GCF_040682635.1 Streptomyces sp. NPDC051133 | reverse complement strand
GTTCTTCGTCAAGATGAAGGAGGGCGCCGAGAGGGCCGCCAAGGAGAACGGCGCCCAGGCGGCCCCCCGGCGAGGGGGGCCGCCGCCTTCGCCGTGCGTCAGCGGGTGTGCGTCAGCGGTTCCGCGCCGACGCGTCCGGCCGCAGCGCACCCGGCTTGCTCTGCGGGATGCGCCCGCCGTCCTCGCCGACCACCGTCCGCCCGTCCAGCGGCGCGGCCAGCCGCACGGTCTTGACGTACTCCTTGGCCATCAGCACGCACACCTTGTCCGGCCAGGGATGCTCGGTGACCGTCACCGTCACCTTCTCGCCGCTCTCCCGCGCCGACACCGTGTAGTCCGCGCACACCCCGCCGAAGAAGCTCACGGTCAGCACCCGGCCGTCCGCCGTGTAGCCGCTCACCCGCACGTTCTTGGTCTTCGGTGCCTTCGACGCCCCGGGCGGCGCCGCCGATGGCGAGGCCGGCGCCAGGTACTTCGGGTCGACCGCCGGGTACGTCACCGTGAAGGAGCCCTGCGCCCCGGACCCCCGCACGTCGAACAGCCAGGACGGCACCAGCGTCTGCCGCCCGCCGACCGAGTGCGCGGCCAGCCCGAACACCGCCCCCCGCACCGTGACCGTGTCCGCCGCCGGCTGCTTCGGCGCCCCCGTGGACGCACCGCACGGCTGCTCCAGCCGGTCCTTCAGCGGCACCGCGCTGGCGCAGCCGCCGATCCCCATCCGGTGGTCGCTCTTCGGCGCCGCGTTCATCAGGTCCAGCGTCTTGCGCGCGCCGAGGACGGGGTACGTGTCCCCCTTCACCGGCGCCCCGAGCAGCCCGTGCCCGCCGACCAGCGCGCCCTGCCGGTCGACGGTCAGGCCGGTCGTCCAGCCGTACGTCGGCAGCCCGTCCACCACCGGCTCGGCGTCGACCACCCGGTGCGCGCCCATGACCCGGCTCGCGTCGATCTTCGCGTCGTCCAGCCCGGCCGCCTTCAGCACCGGTGCCGCCGCCTTCTCGGCCGCCGCCGCGCTCACCGGCTCACCGGCCGGAGCGCCCGGATCCTGGCCGCAGACGGTCACCTTCCGGCAGTTGTCGGTGCCGGGCGCGTACCGGCTGAAGGTCCAGCTGCCCGGCGCGTCCCGGTTCACCTGCAGACTCGGCCCGGTGCCGTCCTTGCCGCCGACCCGCCACAGGCGCCCCTCGGCCACCGGCGTCCCGTCCACGCCGAGCGCCTTCGCCAGCCGGGCCACCCGATCCCGGCCGACTTCGGCGCCCGGGCCGTACACCGGCGCCGAACGGGGGCCGTCCGGCAGCTCTCCGCGGGTCACGTACCGGGCGCCGTACGGGTCCGGCTCACCGGGCGCGACGCCGTGCGACCCCGTCCACCCGTCCAGGGCCAGCGGGGGAGGCGTGGCGCCCCTGCCGGACGCGCCCGGGTCCGTGCGACCGCCCGCGTCACTGCTCGCGGCGAGATACGCGCCCCCGCCGCCGACCAGCAGCACGGCCGCGGCGACGGCGACGACGACGGCACGGGAGCGGCGCCGGCCGGCCCGCTCACCGGGCTCCTCGCCACCGCTCCGCGGCCCGCCCGGCTCCGCCCGACCGCTCCGCGGCCCGCCCGGCTCCTCGCCACCGGTCTCCGGCTCGTCGGCGACCGCGTCGGCCGCACGCTCCTCGGAAACCTCGGGACCCTCCGCACTCCCGGAGTTCTCAGGCCGCTCGGTGTTCACCGCATCGCTCCTCGCTGGGTCGTATCCCGCATCCCCTGCACGGGGGACGGCGATGGGACGCGGGAGGGGAGCGCACGGTTCCCGGGAATGCGCCCCGTAGGTCAGTCGCCGTAGTCGGACATCGCGTCCAGCAGTCGTGCAGAGCGCACTGGCACGCTCACCCCGTGGATGAGCGACGGCGGCACCGGCCGCGACTCGCGGTGCTCGGGAGCCGCCCAGTGCGGCGCCATCCGGGCGCAGTCCCCGCGCAGCTCGGCGAGGCCGCCCTCGAGGTCGGCCGGGACGAAGGAGTGGACCTTGAGGTTCGTCATGAGGGCACCGTAGGCATGCCAGGGGCCGCGAAGAAAGATCTACTATCGGGTAGTTTCGCCAGCTACAGCACCAGCCCCCGAGCGGGTAGCGTGAACTGTCAATCCAGCCTCCCGCAGGAGAATGCCGACGTGCGCATCGCAGTCACCGGCTCCATCGCCACCGACCACCTCATGACCTTCCCCGGCCGCTTCGCCGACCAGTTCGTCGCGGACCAGCTGCACACGGTCTCGCTCTCCTTCCTGGTCGACAACCTGGACGTGCGCCGGGGCGGGGTCGGCGCGAACATCGCCTTCGGCATGGGGCAGCTCGGCACCCGGCCCATCCTGGTCGGCGCCGCGGGCTTCGACTTCGACGAGTACCGGGCGTGGCTCGACCGGCACGGCGTCGACACCGAGTCGGTCCGCATCTCCGAGACGCTGCACACCGCCCGCTTCGTGTGCACCACCGACGCCGACCACAACCAGATCGGCTCCTTCTACACCGGCGCGATGAGCGAGGCCCGCCAGATCGAGCTGAAGACCGTCGCGGACCGCGTGGACGGCCTCGACCTGGTCCTCATCGGCGCCGACGACCCGGAGGCGATGCTCCGCCACACGGAGGAGTGCCGCACCCGGAACATCCCCTTCGCCGCGGACTTCTCCCAGCAGATCGCCCGCATGGGGGGCGAGGAGATCCGGGTCCTGCTCGACGGGGCGACGTACCTCTTCTCCAACGAGTACGAGAAGGGCCTCATCGAGTCCAAGACGGGCTGGAGCGACGCCGAGATCCTCTCCCGGGTCGGCCACCGCGTCACCACGCTGGGCGCGCGGGGCGTGCGCATCGAGCGGGTCGGCGAGGACCCGGTCGAGGTCGGCTGCGCCGAGGAGGAGCGCAAGGCCGACCCCACGGGCGTCGGCGACGCCTTCCGTGCGGGATTCCTGTCCGGACTGGCCTGGGGCGTCTCGCTGGAGCGCGCGGCGCAGGTGGGCTGCATGCTGGCGACGCTGGTCATCGAGACCGTGGGGACGCAGGAGTACCGGCTGCGGCGGGCGCACTTCATGGAGCGGTTCGTGAAGGCGTACGGGGACGACGCCGGGCAGGAGGTGCGGGCCCACCTCGGGTGAGGCCCGCGTCCGGCCGCTCGCCCGCCCGACTCACGCCGTTCCCGGCCACGGGTGCGTGGGGCCGGGCGCGCCCACGCGGCGGAGCCGCATGCCGGCTCCGCCCCGCGGCCCTCGGCGGCCGCGCGTCTTCGAGGGCCGCGCCCCGGCCCCCCTCAGCTCACCCTGCGCACCACGTAGGCCGTACCCCTCTGCGCCGGCTCCTCCCCGACGTACTCCTGCCCGCGCATCTCGCACCACGCCGGGATGTCCAGCCGGGCCGCCTCGTCGTCGGAGAGGACCCGCACCGTGCCGCCCACCGGCACGCTCCCGAACACCTTGGCCAGTTCGATGACCGGGATCGGGCAGCGCTTGCCGAGGGAGTCGACGACGACTTCCCCGGGCCCCCGCACGGCGGCCGGTGCCGCCGGCGCGCCCAGCTTCTCCCGCACCCCGGCCACCGCCCCCGGCAGCACCTCCAGGAACCGCTCCACGTCCTCCTCGGCCGTGCCCGCCGGCAGTGAGACCCGCACGTTCCCCTCGCTCAGCACCCCCATCGCCTTCAGCACGTGGCTGGGCGTCAGCGTGCTGCTCGTGCAGGAGGAGCCGGACGACACGGAGAACCCCGCCCGGTCCAGTTCGTGCAGCAGCGCCTCCCCGTCGGCGTAGAGACAGGAGAAGGTGACGATCCCCGGCAGCCGCCGTTCCGCATCGCCCACCACCTCCACGTCCGGCACCAGTTCCGGCACCCGAGTCCGGATCCGCTCCGTCAGCTCCCGTAGCCGGGCCGCCTCCTGGGCCGCCTCGGCCCGTACCGCGCGCAGCGAGGCCACGGCCGCCACGATCGCCGGGAGGTTCTCGAAGCCGGGCGCCCGGCCCGACTCCCGCTCGTCCGCCGGGCCCCGGGCGGCGAAGCGGGCCCCCTTGCGCACGACGAGCAGCCCGGCCCCCGACGGCCCGCCCCACTTGTGCGCACTGGCCGCGAGCAGCGACCAGGCGCCCTCGACCGGCCCCCACCCCAGCGACTGCGCCGCGTCCACCAGCAGGGGCACCCCGACGGCCCGGCACTCCTCGGCCACCTCGGCCACCGGCTGCACGGTGCCCACCTCGTGGTTGGCCGACTGCAGACAGGCGAGTGCGGTGCCGGGGCGAAGAGCGGCCGCGTAGTGCGACGGGTCCACCAGGCCCGCCCGGTTCACCGGCACCTGGGTCACCGTTCCGCCGTCCGCCTCGAACACCTCCGCCGAATGGAGCACGGAGGAGTGTTCGACGGCTGACACGATCAGGTGGCGTCCGACCCGGCGTCTTCCGGCCAACGCCCCCGCGACACCGGTATGGACGGCCCGCGTCCCGGACGCCGTGAACACCACCTCGTCCGCCCGGCACCCGACCGCCTCCGCGGCGGCCTCGCGAGCCGCGTCGAGCAGCATCCGCGCCTTGCGTCCCTCCCGGTAGAGCCGAGCGGGATCGGCCCACCCTTCATCCAAAGAGGCCAACAGCGCCTGACGAGCAACGGGATGGAGAGGAACGGCGGAGGCAGCGTCAAAGTAGGCCATACGGCAACGTTAAGACCCCGGCGGAGGTGGCCGACCCAGGGGCGCGGGGAACTGCGCGACCAGCCACAATGGACCCGCGACCGCCAATTCAGCGAACCACCCGCTCCAGTAGGCACCCCTCCCCGCGAACCCTCGGAGAGGGTGGGCTAGGGTTTGGTCCGCATAAACATCCAAACCCCTGCCCGACGCAGGGCGGCGACCGACCAGCGAGAAGGCCGCAGCCGACCGCGCGGGCGAGACTCTCGGGAAGGCGCTACGTGAGTCCCAACGGCTCCGACCGCTCGCCGCGGCGCCCGATGCGGCGGAAGCTGCTGCAGGCAATGACCGCGGGCCTGGTCCTGGCGACCGCAACCGGTTGCACATACAAGGACTTCCCCCGCCTTGGTATGCCCACCCCGACCACCGAAGAGGCTCCGCGGATCCTCTCGCTGTGGCAGGGCTCCTGGGCTGCCGCGCTCGCCGTCGGCGTGCTGGTGTGGGGCCTGATCCTGTGGAGCGCCATGTTCCACCGGCGCAGCCGCACCAAGGTCGAGGTACCTCCGCAGACCCGGTACAACATGCCTATCGAGGCCCTGTACACGGTGGTCCCGATCATCATCATCTCGGTGCTCTTCTACTTCACGGCCCGGGACGAGACGAAGCTCCTGGACCTCTCCAAGAAGCCCGACGTCACGGTCAACGTGGTGGGCTTCCAGTGGAGCTGGGGCTTCAACTACGTCGAGAACGTCCCCGGCGTCTCCGGCAACGCCAAGACCGACCCGAACCTGAACGCCATCCCGGACGGGTTCAAGAAGGACTTCCCGGCGAACGCCGGCGGTGTCTACGACGTCGGTACCCCCGGCACCCGGAACCCGGAGACGGGCAACCCCGGTCCGACGCTCTGGCTCCCCAAGGGCAAGACGGTCCGCTTCGTGCTGACCTCTCGTGACGTCATCCACTCCTTCTGGGTGGTGCCGTTCCTGATGAAGCAGGACGTCATCCCGGGCCACACCAACGCCTTCCAGGTGACCCCGAACCACGAGGGCACCTTCCTCGGCAAGTGCGCCGAGCTCTGCGGTGTCGACCACTCCCGGATGCTGTTCAACGTGAAGGTCGTCTCTCCGGCAGCGTACGAGAAGCACCTCAAGGAGCTCGCGGCGAAGGGGCAGACCGGTTACATCCCGGCCGGCATCGCGCAGACGAGCCACGAGAAGAACCAGAGGACGAACAACCTGTGAGCATCCTCAACGAACCCCAGGGTGCCGCGGCAGCAGAGGACTCGTACGAGGACGAGCTGCCGGTCAGGCGCAAGCAGCCCGGTAACGTCGTGGTGAAGTGGCTGACGACCACCGACCACAAGACGATCGGAACGATGTACCTGGTCACGTCGTTCGCGTTCTTCCTGATCGGTGGCGTGATGGCGTTGCTCATGCGCGCCGAGCTGGCCCGGCCGGGCCTGCAGATCATGTCGAAC
>NZ_JBFBBK010000118.1:0-6184 GCF_040682635.1 Streptomyces sp. NPDC051133 | reverse complement strand
GCGCCCGGATCGACCCGCCGGCCGCGACGATCCTGCGCGCCGAGACCGTCCCGCCCTACGGCGGCGACACCACCTGGGCCAACCTGGCCGCCGCCTACGCCGGGCTGTCGGCGCCGGTGCGTGCCTTCGTGGACGGCCTGCGCGCCGAGCACCGGCTGGGCGTCGGCTACCAGCCACGCCCCGGCGACGACGCCTACCTGCGCCATCTGCTGGACCACCAGGTCGCGTCCGTGCACCCGTTGGTGCGGGTGCACCCGGAGACGGGGGAGCGGGTGCTGTCCGTCAACGGCTACTACCTGGAGCAGATCACCGGTGTCTCCCGTCCGGAGAGCGCGGCGCTGCTGGAGATGCTGCTGGAACAGGCGGTCCGCCCCGAGTACACGGTCCGCTTCCGCTGGGAGCCCGGCAGCGTCGCCTTCTGGGACAACCGGGCCACCATCCACCTGGCCCCCGGCGACAACGCGCACCTGGGCTTCCCCCGGATCATGCACCGGGTGATGCTCGCGGGCGACGTCCCGGTGGGCGTGGACGGCAGGCCGTCGGAACCGGTCACCGGTACGCGGGCGGGCCGTTGGTGAGTCAGTGCGCCGGCCGCCACCCCAGCGCCGGGCCCAGCCGCGTCGCCATGTCCGTGAGGATCTGCACGTAGTCGTCGTGCCCGAAGGTGAACGGCAGCGCGAACGCCACCTCGTCGATCTCGCGGAACGCGGCGTGCGCCCGCAGCCGTTCGGCGAGCTCCGCCGAGCTGCCGACGAGGTCCGGCGCGAACAGCAGCCGCGCCGGGCCCTGCGGGGAGGCCGTGCGCGGCAGCCGCCCGGCCGCGTACTCCTCGTACCTGGCGCGCTGTCGCGGTGTCGCCGAGTCGGTGGGGATCACCACCAGGCCCTGCGAGACACGGGCCGCCTCGCCCTGCGGGTGGTGGGCGCGGAACTCCCGGATGTGCGACAGCTGGATCGCGGCGAAGTCGAGCGGCCCTTTCCCGCCCTCCGCCTTGACGACGCTGCTGGTCAGGAAGTTCATGCCGTGCTCGCCCGCCCAGCGCGCCGACCCGAGGCTGCCGCCGCCGTACCACAGCCGCCGCCCGAGTCCCGGGGAGTGCGGCTGCACCACGTCCGAGTAGGTCTCGAACCCCTCCACCCCGCTGAAGTCGGTGGCGGGCTTGCCGCGCACCAGGTCCAGCAGCCGCCGCACCCGCTCGTGGCCGAAGTCCTCCGCGTCGGCGCTGTCGGGATAGAGGGCGCCCTTGACGTGTTCGTAGTGCATCGGCGGGCCCACGCTGACGCCCGGGTTCAGCCGGCCGCCGGACAGCACGTCGACGGTGGCCAGGTCCTCGGCGAGCCGCAGCGGGTTCTCCCAGCCGAGCGGTGTGACCGCGGTGCCCAGCTCGATCCGCCGCGTCCGCTGCGAGGCGGCGGCCAGGACGGCGACCGGGGACGAGATGCCGTACTGAAGATGCCGGTGGCGCACCCAGGCGCTGTCGAAGCCGAGCCGCTCACCCAGCTCGATGATCTCCAGCGTGGACTCGTGGCCCCGGGCCGGGTCCGCCGCGTCGAACAGGCCGATGGTGAGGAAGCCCAGCTTGCGCAGTGGGCGGGGGATGGACGGCACGGGCTTCCTCCAGCGGCTCTGACGTCGGCTCCTTCCCGATTCTGGCAGGCGAGTGTGACAACCGTGTGATGCGATGCGGGGGCTCAGTCCAGCGGGATGGTGACCTCGTCCTCGACCGGCGGGTCCAGTTCCTGCGCGCGGTTGCCGGTGGCGGCGAAGCAGCGCAGCCGGACCGCGTCCGGGGTGACGTCCAGCCGCAGGAAGCACTTGAAGAACGGCGGGTCGTAGGTGGTGGAGGACGGCGAGAACAGCTGGGTGTACATCTTCTTCACGGGCAACCGGAACCGGGAGCCCCGGCCGGGGCGGCTGCCGGTGCCGAGAAGGCCCGCGATCAGCCGGGTGCGCCGGGTGACCCGGGCGTCGGGGCCGGGCGCGCGGCCCGGTTCGATGCCGAGGCGTTCGGCGACGACCGCGGTCGCCTCGGCCTCGGTGAGCCGGAACAGGCGGCGCAGCCGCAGCCGGCGGCCGTACAGGCGGCTGTAGAAGGCGAGCGAGTCGCCGCGCAGCGGATAGCAGCGGAAGTCGCGCTCGGTGACACCGCCGACGGCCACTTGCGGGATGGTGTGCGTGGCGTGCATGAACGCCCCGCCGCCGCCCGCGACCACGTACTGGACGGTGCGGCCGTCCACGTCGACCGGGTAGCGCTGGTAGTTGTGGATGTCGCCGCCGATCGCGGCCACGTAGTGGTGCTCCGGGGCGCGGACGATCTCGTCCACCGTGCCGCCGCCCTCGATGGCGCACGGATGGTGCTCGCCGTCGACGTACAGCGGCGATCCGGTGACGAGGATCTTCGGCTTCGGTCCCTTCGACACCTCGCGCAGCCAGGCACCCTGTTCGGCGTCGATCGTGCCCAGCAGACCGGTGTCGATGCCGACGATCCGCACCGGGCCCGCGTCGATCGCCCAGTACGGCCCCGGCTGCTCGGCCTGCTGGCCGGGCGCCGACCGCAACGTCCGTGCCCGCGCGAGCCGTTGCTCGTCGGTGGGGCCCGGCCGGTGCCAGAGCAGGGCGCGCCACCAGGCGCCGCTGAGCGGGCGGGGCCGGGGCTCGGGGGCGAGCGGCGGGGAGTCGCCGCAGAAGACGCGCATGAAGGCGCCGAGGTCCTCGTACCAGTCGTGGTTGCCCGGTATCGCGAAGATCGGCGCGGGATAGTCCTGGTAGGGGCGGAAGAACTTGGTGCCGTAGTCGCCCGCGCCGCCCACCGGATAGATCACGTCGCTGGCGATCACCGCGAACTCCGTGTCCTGACCGGTCTTCAGAAATCCCGGGACGACGGCGTACTGGGAGGCGTCGCCCTCGCCGGTGTCGCCGATGACCAGGAAGGAGAACCGCTCGGGGACCTCCCGCCGGATCACCTTGTCGGCCGGTGCCCCCGCCGCCCGCCGCTGCGCCACCCAGCGGCTGCGGGTACGCCCGGTGGGATCGCCGAACCAGGACGCCAGCACGCCGTTGCGGGCGGCCCACAGGATGCGCGGATTCAGCCACGACAGCTTCTCGACGTGGTCCGGCATCAGCTGCTGGTAGGCGCCGCGCTCGGCCGAGCCCCAGCCGGCGCCCTGTGCGGTATCGCGTGAGGAGTCAGACACGCCGTGAACGGTAACAACGCGCTGCTCGCGGGTGGTTGCCGGGGCAGGGTCCCCTGAGGGGCCCCGAGCCCCTGCGGCGTCCGCACGACGCTCCTGACCGGCAGCGGACAGCCGCCGTCCTTGAGGAGGAGGGACGTGGTGAAGGCGACGCCGCCGATCCTGGCCTCGACGGGGATCGCGCCCCAGCCGTACGTCGTCAGACCGTGCGCCTGCGACCGTGCGTCTGCGACCGTGCGTCTGCGACCGTGCGTCTGCGACCGTGCGTCTGTGGCCGTGCCTCTGTGGCAGTGCGTCTGTGAGCGGCCCGGCCGGAAGCGGCCCGGCGACTTCCGGCCGTTCGTCCGGTGTCCGACCCCCGCCTCATAGGGAAAACCCTCGATTGCCACCCCATCGGGTGGCATGGACTGGTCAATCCTGTCATTCTCCCTGCGCACCTCGGTTCTCCCCACCCCGTTCACGGATCACGGTCCCGCACAGCTCAACTCAGCCGGGCAGCAGACCCGTTCGCCCGGTCTGTCACCGGCCGCGACCCGGCGGCCGCAGCATGAGGAGTACGAGTGAGACCCCACAGACCCCTTCCCCACAAGCGGGCCACGGTCGGAGCCGCCCTGGTCTCCACCGCGGCCTTCCTCGCCGTCGGCATCCAGGCGGTCCCCGCGACCGCCCACCCCGCCGCCCACCCCAGCCCGCTGCGCACCGGCGGCCTGGAGGCCAAGCTCAGCCCGGCCCAGCACCGCGCCCTGATGAAGAGCGCCCAGCAGAGCACCGCCGCGACCGCCCGCACACTGGGGCTCGGCGCCCAGGAGAAGCTGGTCGTCAAGGACGTCGTGAAGGACAACGACGGCACGGTGCACACCCGTTACGAGCGCACCTACGCCGGTCTGCCCGTCCTCGGCGGCGACCTCGTGGTGCACACCCCGCCCGCCTCCCTGGCCGCGGGAACCGTGAGCACCACGTACAACAACAAGCACAGGATCAAGGTCGCCTCGACCACCGCGACCTTCACCAAGTCGGCCGCGGAGACCAAGGCGCTGAAGACCGCCAGGTCCCTCGACGCCGCGAAGCCCACCGCCGACAGCGCCCGCAAGGTGATCTGGGCCGGCAACGGCACCCCGAAGCTCGCCTGGGAGACGGTGATCGGCGGCTTCCAGGACGACGGCACTCCCAGCCGGCTGCACGTCATCACCGACGCCGGAACCGGCAAGGAGCTGTACCGGTACCAGGCGGTCGACACCGGTGTCGGCAACACCCGGTACAGCGGCCAGGTCACGATGACCACGACCCAGTCGGGTTCGACGTACACGCTGACCGACGGCACGCGCGGTGGTCACAAGACGTACAACCTGAACCACGGCTCCTCGGGCACCGGGACACTGTTCTCGCAGTCCAGCGACACCTGGGGTGACGGCACCAACTCCAACGCCGCCACCGCGGGCGCCGACGCGCACTACGGCGCACAGGAGACCTGGGACTTCTACAAGAACACCTTCGGCCGCAGCGGCATCAAGAACGACGGCGTCGGCGCCTACTCCCGTGTCCACTACGGCAACGCGTACGTGAACGCGTTCTGGGACGACAGCTGCTTCTGCATGACCTACGGCGACGGCTCCGGGAACAACGACCCGCTGACCTCGCTGGACGTGGCCGGCCACGAGATGAGCCACGGCGTCACCTCCAACACCGCCGGCCTGGACTACACGGGTGAGTCCGGCGGCCTGAACGAGGCGACCTCCGACATCTTCGGCACCGGCGTGGAGTTCTACGCCAACAACTCCAGCGACGTCGGTGACTACCTCATCGGCGAGAAGATCAACATCAACGGCGACGGCACCCCGCTGCGCTACATGGACAAGCCCAGCAAGGACGGCGGCTCCGCCGACAGCTGGTACTCCGGTGTCGGCGGCCTGGACGTGCACTACTCCTCGGGCCCGGCGAACCACATGTTCTACCTGCTGTCCGAGGGCAGCGGCACCAAGGTCATCAACGGTGTGACCTACAACAGCCCGACCTCGGACGGCGTCGCCGTCACCGGCATCGGCCGCGCCGCCGCGCTGCAGATCTGGTACAAGGCGCTGACGACGTACATGACGTCCAGCACCAACTACGCCGCTGCCCGCACCGCCGCCCTGAACGCGGCGACCGCGCTGTACGGCGCCAACTCCGCCCAGTACGCCGGGGTCGCCAACGCCTTCGCCGGCATCAACGTCGGCAGCCACGTGACCCCGCCGGGCAACGGAGTGACGGTCACCAACCCGGGCAACCAGACCTCCACCGTCGGCACCGCGGTCAGCCTCCAGGTGCAGGCGAGCAGCACCAACAGCGGTGCGCTGACCTACAGCGCCTCCGGGCTGCCGGCCGGTCTGTCGATCAACGGCTCCACCGGCCTGATCACCGGCACGCCGACCACGGCGGGCACGTCCAGCACCACCGTGACGGTGAAGGACTCCACCGGTGCGACCGGCACCGCGGACTTCACGTGGACGGTCAACTCCGGCGGCGGAGGCGGCTGCACGTCGACCCAGCTGCTGGCCAACCCGGGCTTCGAGTCGGGCAGCACCGGCTGGAGCGCCACCAGCGGCGTCATCACCAACGACACCGGTGAGGCGGCCCACGGCGGCTCCTACAAGGCCTGGCTGGACGGCTACGGCTCCTCGCACACCGACACCCTGTCCCAGTCGGTGACGATCCCCGCGGGCTGCAAGGCGACCCTGACCTTCTACCTGCACATCGACAGTGCGGAGACGACCACCAGCACCCAGTACGACAAGCTGACGGTCACCGCCGGTTCGAAGACCCTGGCGACCTACTCGAACCTCAACAAGGCCTCCGGCTACAGCCAGAAGTCCTTCGACCTGTCCTCGCTGGCGGGCTCGACGGTCACGCTGAAGTTCAACGGCGTCGAGGACTCCTCGCTGCAGACCAGCTTCGTCGTGGACGACACCGCGCTCTGGGCCATCAAGAAGCAGGGCACGCTGGCCGGCGGCTGGATC
>NZ_JBFBBK010000117.1:0-6753 GCF_040682635.1 Streptomyces sp. NPDC051133 | reverse complement strand
CGAACCACCCCCTGCGGCCCTACGACAAGACACTGACCGCAGAAGCGATCATCCCCCAACCGCCATGCTCGTACGCCGAATTGCGCAGCAGAGTCCCTGTGAGACGGGGAGTGTCAGACTCCGCTCCTAGGATGCGCCCCGTGGATCGAGATTGGATGCGACAGCGGCTTGAGGCGTTCGACGACCTGGCCCTGCGCTACGAACGAAGTACACGGCCAGGCGACTACATAGGCGATGCGGCGTTGTATGAGCAGCTGCACCGCGCAGAGCCCACGGTCAAGCAGATCCTGCGGCTCCTGGACCCGCAGCTTGCCGAGAAGATCAATCTCGGTCAGATGGCGGGCGAAGCCATGGCCCGCAACGAGGTTCATCGAGGCCTTGGCATCCTGGCCGACATGGACGAATGGGCCGCCCGGCTCGTACCGGATGCCCCCACGTTGCCCGCCGACCAGTTCCACCCCTGGGTGTGGGAGTCGGCCGCCCCGCTATGGGGCGCAGAAGCCCGACAGGACGCCGTCCTGGCCGCTGCCCGCACCGTCAACCGCCGACTCCAGCAGAAGCTGGGACGCCACGACATCGGCGAGACGGACCTGTGCATGCAGGCTTTCGACATGAAGGACCCCGTCGCAGGCAAACCGCGCCTGCGATTCGACGGCGACCGCAACACACCGACCTGGCGCGCCCGCCAGGACGGCGCCAAGTACCTCGCGGCCGGTGCCTTCCTCGCCCTGCGGAACGTTGCCGCTCATGAGGATGCGGTGCCCTGGACCGAACAGGAGGCGCTGGAGCACCTGGCGACCCTGAGCGTCCTGGCCCGCTGGATCGAGCAGTGCACTGTGGAGCGCGCCACCTAGACCCAGATCTCGTGCTCGTTGCGGTAGTGCGGCCACGGCTGTCCGGCCTGACGGGCGGCGAGGACGTGTTTGATGCCCGCGGCCCACGTGCCTGGTTGCAGGAGCTCCATCAGGTAGCGGTCCAGCTCGGAGCGGCGCATCTGCAGTGTCCATCCCGGTGTCATCGTCAGACCGCCCGGCAGTGTCACGGACCGCAGGCGTTCCTGCTGGTGGATGTCCATGATGACCTCGCCCTGCTCGAGGTGGTCCGTTTTGCCCGGCGGGCGGACCCAGCGGGCGTCCAGGCCGGTGGCCTGGAGCAGGCGGGTCAGTACGGGACCGGAGGTCTCCACGGTCGCCACGGCGTAGTCGCCGATCAGCCGGGCGCAGGCCACCGGATGCAGCGGGTAGTTCGCCCAGGGCACCCGCAGCGGGTCTCGGGCGGTGCTGTCCAGGCTGGTGACATAGATGTTGTGGTCCTCCCGGCCGGCCGCGATGCCTGCCCGTTGCAGAGCGCCGTCGACGGCGTGCTGATGACGTTCGTGGAACTGCTCGGAGTACATGCCGTGCTGGGCGCATGCGTACTGGTCGACGACGTACAGGGCTCGGCTGCCGGGCACCGGTGTGGCGTAGATGCCATCGGTTGCGGCCCGTTCCAGGGCGTCGCGCAGCACGTCCAGGTGGGTGCGCAGCGGCAGGTCCAGGTCGTAGAGGAGTTCCGAGGCGTTGTCCCCGGGCAGCGGGCCGCCGTCCAGCACCGCCGCGCGGGCCTGGTTGATCCGCCGTAGCTGCGCGCTCCTGGTGTTCTTCGGGTTGGTCTTGATCTCTTCCGTGCGGGGCGGGTTCACGCTGTCCCATACCGTGATGTCGCCGATGCGCAGGCAGTTGGTCAGGTCGTGCAGGAGGGCGAAAGCGCCCTCCTCCTTGCAGGCCCTCTCGAAGTGTTCGAGTTCTGCCGACAGGCCCGCTTTGCCGTACATCGGGCCGGGCGACTGGTTGCGGCACAGGGCGAGGATGAACGGGCGGTGGAAGCCGAAGACGCGCCAGGCCAGCGCGTCACCGACCGAGCGCAGCTGGCGGGCCAGCCGCTCGCACACGTCGTGCTCGAATCGCCAGGTCGCGATGTCGGAGAGGTCGCGACCTGACTGGGGCTCCGGGGTCTCCGGGGGCGGCTGCTTGCCTTTGCGCATCCGGGTGGCGGCACGCTTGAACTCCCAGCGGTCCTTCTCCACCTCCAGCAGGCGTGCGAGCAGGGCACGCTGGAATTCGACCCCGGCCTCCACCGTCTCGCAGTCGCGGAGCTGTTGGATGAGCTGGACCAGCACCGGCTGCATCGCCTGATGGCGTGGGTGCACCACCATGTCGTCGGGGCTGTACGAGTCGGCGTGGAACAAGCTCATCCTGCAAGTGTGGCGATCACTTCGTTCCCCTGCTGCCGTTTTCCGAGCCGCCGAAGCCATGCTCGAAACCCTTGAGTACGGGGTCGAGCTCCGCTGCCGCGCTGCACAGGGAGCACAGTCTGGTGCCGGGATGCTCGGCTGCGTCCAGCGCCTGGTCCAGGGTCAGCAGCGGTGTGTCCGGCGGATGCTTCCTCGCAGTCGACGGCGTGGATGACGCCCCGGCCGGGACCGCGGCCGCCGTCCAGCTTCTGCAGGACCCAGCCCGAGGGCCGGCGCTCCCCGAGGATCTGCTGCTCCGTCGTCGGCGGCGGCAGCCGGGTCGTGGGGATGTCGTCGTACGAGACGCCGGACACGGGCTTCACGTGGTCGGGGGCTTGCACCCACACCACGTACCAGGCGGGCTCCACGGCTCCGGAAGGCGTGTTCTGCCAGGCCGGGACGGCCACCTTGTACAGCCAGGAGCCCGGGACCTGCTGGCGTTCCTGGAGGCGGCCGGTGACCTCCTGGGGCCGTCGGGCAGGACCACCGTAATCGGCGGTGATGGCGATTCCTGGAAACGGCCAGGGCTACTCCTCGCCCCACTTGGTCCGCTTCTCAAGGGAGTGGGGACGTTCGGAGAGCAGCACGGTGGCTCGGTTCATGTCGCAAAGCAGCGTTTCGACAGCAGTTCGCAGCGCCCGCATCGGATGTTCACGAGAACGGACAGCACCGTGGCGGTGGCCGGCAGGTCGCCGTCGACCGCGCCACGGTGGTCCGGAGCAAAGGCGCTGGCTACGGGCGGAGACCACGGCTGCTGCTGCACCGTTGCCGACTGCGGGCCGGTGCCTCCCGCTCTCGGGTTCTGGCTCAACTCTGTGGAGCGGTGCGGTACGTCCTTCGGGCCCGACGTGTCCGAAAACAACGCCCGTGGCCGATGCGCGCCTCTTGATCACAGGTGGCTGTTCTGCCAGGGTCTCGACCGCAACAGCCCGCAAGATCTTGTTTGACGGCCGTGGAGGAAACCATGGACACCCGCCTGGGCCGATGGTCGCACACCACCCAACTCCTCACCTGCGCCCTGAAACTCGCGGCCGACGCTCTCCATGGCCCGTCCGCCGACGGTGCGCCGCCGCTACTAGAGACTCCGTGGGCGGTGTCGGCCTTGGTCGAGAGCATCTACAACGAGGGCGGCGACACCCCCGCTCCACGTCTCGACAGCGTCCGCGTGGCTGCCCTGCTGCGGCCGGAATCGATGGGCCGGGACGTACGCTCGGCAGGGACGGACACCTACGCTGCCATGGCGGCAGTACGCACAGAGCGGCCGACCCACGCTGAGTGCGACAAGCTAATCACCGATCTCGCTCGGTGCCTGGGCAGCCGCGACGGTGACCAGGCCGCCTTGTCGATGCTTGCCCACACCTCTCCTCGCCTCGTGACGTACGCCGTGACACTGCTGGCGGCGAAACTGCTGTGGGAGGGGCCTGTCGCTTATGGCGTCCCAGGCTGCCTGCCAGCAACGACGCCGACCCTCGCCGCCCTGATCGCCCAGGCGCTCTGTGCCGATGAGCACGTCACTCATCGGCCCTGGGGCAGCAGCGAGACAGCAGAGACGATGGCGCTGCTGGACGACCTGTGGACGGATCCGACGAGGTGCGCTGTCCTCGTGGCGACCATCAAAACGATGCTGAAGGGCTGCGCGGCGCTGCATGAGCAGGAAGTGCGCGTCGACGCGCTGCAGACGCTCGCCTTTATCGCGTCCGCGGTGTGCCATGCGGTCGTCGACAAGCAGCACAAGGACGCCGTCGCGCAGACGCCGCAGCTTCGCGTTCCCGATCACGAGATCACGGAATGGATGACACGGCGTCCGCTCACCACCCGTACGCTCCACGATGCCTTCACCACCATGACGACTCAGCCGGAACTCCTCTACGGCTGGTACGTCCTGACGGCTGGGCAAACGACGAGCAGCGAGGATCGCGTCGCACGGTCGTTGCTCGCGTGTTCTTGCGTGATCGACTGGACCGAGGAGTCAGGCCGGCAGTGGACCGAGACGGCAACCCGCAGCGGTCTGAGCTTCGACGGACTGCAGGTGTCGTACCAGTTGTGTGGGCAAGCAGCGCTGTCGCTGCAGAACTCCCTGGACCACCACTATCCTCCCGTGCCAGCGTACGGCAGCCTCTGGACCAGGGACGTTTCGCCGACGGTAACCGCGGTACTGATGCTCGGCACGGGCATCGGCTCCTACGGGGCGTGGGGCAACACCCATCGCCGCACCCTCGAAGAATGGACCACCTACAACGAACTGTTGGGCGTGACATGGCTCATCGCCAACTGCACAGACATCTTCCTGGACGCCGCCTACGGCGATGCGGGCAACTGGCTGGCCTGGGTCGATAACCGAAAAGGCCTGGCGCTGACCGCGTTCTTCCGGAAATACGTCACAGCCCTCCACAGTGCCTCCCTCGCACCGACATGGCCTCTCTCCGCCGGCGTCCTCTATACCGCCAGCTCACGACGGCACCACATCTGGCACTCCGCCAACAACGTCGACGGACCCGCACTGGGAATGCAGATCTGTGACGAAACCAGAAATGCGGCACGCGAACTCATCGCCCAGGCCAGGACCCCAGCAGGCACACTCGACGCCCTCAGCGCCTGGCTGAACGGCCGTGCAGCCGTCCTCGCACAGGTCTTCGGGCCCTGCCGCGACACCGACACCACGGGACAGTGCGACTGCGCCCGGTCGGCAGTGCAGATAGCCGAGGAAATCGACCAGTACTTCCGCACCAACGTCCGCGCCCCCTATGACCCCACCACGGTGAGGGACCTCGAAGCATCTGGTGCCGCCACACTGACCCACATGACCCAGGCAGTCGTCTGTGGCTGCGGAATTGGAGCGGCAGCCGTAGCAGATGCCCTCGAATTATGGTGGCGACCCGACGGAGGCGTCATGACTCAAATCGGCCTCTACCTCACAGCCCGCTACAACGCCTTCCCCCACCACCCACCCCAGAACGGAACAACCGCGCGCACGCCCTGAAGGATCCCCAGACGGCCCACCGCCCGGGGTCCCCGTGCTGGCGCAGGTGCACAGCATCGAGTGCACTCAGTGGCCAGCTTCTCGTCCGCGGCGTACGCCGAAGGTGTCCCCCGACCATTGATGGGACCATCACGGAAGCTGTGCCAGAGCCCGTTCTCGTGAACATCGACTTTCGGGGCCGCCAGGTGCCTCCCGGAGCCGTGAACAAGTGCCGTCCGAAGTAGGGTTCTGGCTCAGGTTCCGTGCAGCAGTGACTGAGCGTTGCGCCTCGGGAGGTAGCTGCCTCGCTGGTCAGGGCTGGATTTGATCCGGCCCTACGAGGTTAGGGTGCTGATTCACGGACCGAGGAGAGCTGGCGTGCACGACAGACCGCGGATGGAGAAAGCCCTTGATGTCCTGCGTGCCGAGCTGGAGGTCGGGCGCTCGACGCAGACCGAGTTGACCGCTCGGGCTGCATGGCTGGCCTTCATGCGATTTGCGCGGCAGCGCTTTGCCACCGCGCCCACCCCCGACTCAGACGGCTTGCTCTTCCAGTACGGCACGTATGCCTTCAGCGGGCGACCGATGTTCACTGGGCGGATTCAACTGGTCGTCGCAACACCCTGATCTCGGAGGTGTGCGACGTGGCTATGGCGGACTGGAGTTTGAGGACCAGCGATGTCCCGGAGGGGCTGCGTCGGCAGTGGCGCGCTGACCGTGCGTTGCGGCCGGCGATGCGTTCGCCGGGGCGGCCTGATCCGTCTCGGGTCGTGCAGCGCCAGTTCTGGCGACTGATCGCCACGGGGGTCACGACGGCCGAGGCGTCGCTGGCGGTCGGCGTGTCGTGGCCGGTGGGTGCGAGGTGGTTTCGACACGCTGGCGGCATGCCTCCGATCTCGTTGGCCGAGCCCTCGGGCCGGTACCTCACGTTCGAGGAGCGCGAGGAGATCGCGATCCTCAGGGCGACGAGCAAGGGGGTGCGCGAGATCGCCCGAGCCCTGGGGCGTGACCCCGGGACAATCTCTCGCGAACTGCGCCGCAACGCCGCCACGCGCGGCGGCAAACAGGAGTACCGCGCGACGGTCGCCCAGTGGAAGGCCCAGCAGGCGGCCAAGCGCCCGAAGACCGCGAAGCTCCTGGGCAACGACCGGTTGCGTGAGTACGTTCAGGAGAGGTTGTCGGGGAACGTTCACCGGCCTGACGGGACGGTCGCCGCAGGACCGCAGACGCCTCCGTGGAAAGGGCTGAACAAGCCGCACCGGCAAGACAGGCGGTGGGCGACAGCATGGAGCCCGGAACAGATCTCGCACCGGTTGAAGGCCGACTTCCCCGAGGATGAGTCCATGCGCATCAGCCACGAGGCGATCTACCAGTCGCTGTTCATCGAGGGCCGTGGTGCGCTCAAGCGTGAGCTGGTCGCCTGCCTGCGCACCGGACGGGCGCTTCGAGAGCCTCGGTCGAGGTCACGGAACAAGCCGCAAGGGCATGTCACCGCGGATGTCGTCCTCAGTGAACGTCCTGC
>NZ_JBFBBK010000116.1:0-6778 GCF_040682635.1 Streptomyces sp. NPDC051133 | reverse complement strand
CTTTCACGCGACGTCCGGCGGGAATGCGTGGGGTCCCGCTGTGGAGACGACCGTGACCAAATCCGGCAGCGACCACCTCAAGCGCCAAGCCCGGCAGATCGCCCGCACCACAGGCCGGCGCTTCCCCGACGTCCTCGCCGAGCTGCGCCGTGCACCCCGCCCGTCGACGCCGCGTCGCTCGACGGAACTCGTCCTGCTCTGCAACGGCCTCGCGCACCCCATCGACGGCGGCCGCTGTGCCCGCCCCGCCGGCCACCACCTGCTCGACGGCACCTGGTCCTGGTGTTCCCCCGAGCCCGGCCTTGCCGCGCATGTCTGGCAGGGCTACCACCAGGCCGCCGACGAGGTCCGCCAGACGCAGCACGAAGCCTGGCTGGCCTCCCTGAACCCGGCCGAGCGCGCCGACTGGGAAGCCGAGCAGGAGGCGGCGTACTGGGCGGACATGGCGGCCGAGGCCCGCGAGCCGTACGACCCCTACGACGACAAGCACGACGAACTGGTCCTGGACGCCCTGGACGACGAGCGCCGGGCCGACGAGACGGACTTCGACGAGTACGACGACGGTGCGTGGGCCGACGAGGAGATGTGGGACGGGGCCTACCGGTGAACCGCGACCGGATCACCGCCAACGCCCCCGGCGCAGCCCCGAACCATCCGCCTGCCCTCAGCCCCAGTACCTCGGACGGAGACCCCGCCATGACCACCACCGCGCCGCTCACGTCGTACGGCCCCCTGCAGTTCCCCGACCGCGCCGGCCTGACACTGTGGCAGTTCGCGCGCGCCCAGCGCCTCGGACTCATTCCCGGCCCCGACGTCGCCGGCGGCCGCTGGTCCGCCGCCGTCTTCGACGACGCCCTCGACCGCATCGACGCCATCCGGCAGGCCGTCGGGGCGATGCCCGACGTCGGCGCCGTCCGCGCCGAGGAACACCTCGCCGAACGCTTCAGCATGACCGTGCACTCCGGCACCGCCGCCGAACTCGCCCGCCGCGGCCACCTCCCCGTGGTCGGCGACCACAAAGGCCACCCCCTGTACTGCGGGCTCACCTTGGAGAACCTCATGGACCGCCGGAAAGTCGAACGCGCCTCTGCCGCCGGGCAGCTCCACATGCGCGACGCCGCCGCCAAGATCCTCGGCATCCGGGAGTCGGACCTCGACCACCTTGTCCGCGCCGGGCTCCTCACCCACGCAGCCACCGCCAGCTCCTCGTGGAACAAGCACGACGTCGTCCTGCTCTACCGCCAGGCCGACCTGGACCGCGTCACTCGAAGCCACCGGATCGACTGGACAGCCGTCCGCGCGACCCCCAAGGGCCGCCGGTCCCCGCTCGCAGCGCTCCCCACCCAGAAGAGGCAGACAGCCGGACGGTGACGACGACGAACCGGGCACCGTGACGGCCAAGCAGGACGACCAGCCGCCACGCCGGCCCACACGGCGACGACCGACACCGTGACACCCCTCCACCGGAGTCCCGCGATGACTGAGACCACCATCCGACGCGAACCGCGCACCACGGCCTTCTCGTTGATCAGGACGGCCGCGCTCGACCACGCCGCCCGCCGCGACCACCGCAAAGACGAGGCGCCACCGCCCAACCGGGAGATGTACAACGACCTGACGTCCGTGCTGCAGAACTGGCACGCGGCCGACACCCTGCGAGAGGACTCACTGCTGCTCGCCGAATGGCTCGCGGTCGAACTGTGCGGCTACCTCTACGGCCAGCTCAACCAGGACAGAAACCGGCTCGACCAGTGGCTGCGTGAATTCGGCGACCAGGTGTGCCAAAGCCAGATGCACGCGCACCCGGCTGGCCCCACGGCCATCGAGATCATGTCGGTTGTCGCGGATGAGCTGGCCACTCGATCGGACGGGCCCGCCGGGCAGCGCCTGATCCGGATCGGCGTGCCGTACCTGCACTACGTCCGGCAGGACCACGCGGTCGAGGACGCCCGGGAGATCGCCTTGACGTTCGCCCTGTGGGCGGGCCCGCAACTGGCGGAGCTGATGCGCCATGACGTCGTGCGGATCAATTCCTACCTGGACTCTCGCATCCACTGACCCCCACGGGGTGGGAACGAGCCGCCAGCACCCCTTTCCCCATTTCCGTCAGGGACTCCTGACGATATTGATATCGTCAGGAGTCCCTGACGGCCGATGGCCGCAGCTGAGTCGAGGAGCGGCGTATGGGCTGGTTGCACACGGACGACGAGGACGGCGCCCACGAGGGATGGGTCGTGGCGGTGCTCTCGGGTGGGGAGGATGCGCCTCACGACACCTTCGAGGACTCGGAAGAGACCTGGAAACGGCGCGTGAACTGGGCGTGGTCCTTCAAGTACGACGGCAGCGAAGGACGACGGCGTGCCCAGGGGCTCCGGGTTGTCTGCGCCTGCGGCTGGCGCGGGCCTCGTCGCCCCGTGGACTTCACGGACCCCGACGCTTGCGATGAGGGGCTGCAGCGGGAGTGGGTCCGGCACGCCGAGGTCAGCATGTCTCGCACGCTGCCCGAGCGGCTCCGGCGGCTGCTCGATGAGGTGGAGGAGACGGTGCAAGCACTCAGTGCCCCTCTGCGGCAGGGCGGTGAACCCGACGAGCAACGCCCCCTCCTCGCCGTCTACGTGGCCACCCGGCTCCAGGCGGGCGCCGAGGAATGGCAGAAGGAGGCCGTGCGCGCAGCCAGGGCGGCGGACTACTCCTGGGACGAAATCGCGCAGGCGCTCATGACGAGCAAGCAGTCCGCACACGAGAGGTTCCGCAAGCACGTGCCTGACGAGCAGAAAGAGCAGGAACCGGCAGCGCAGAGCGGAGCTTAGGGCTCTTCCGAGGTGAGGCGCAGTTCGATTGAGGTGAAGCGGTTGTACCGGCTGTGCGGGGGTCGGAGGCCGTCCCATTCGACTTCGTACAGGACTTCTCCGGGCCTGCCGCCCCGGAGCGGCACGGTGGCGGCGATGCGTCCCCGGTAGGACGGGATGACTGCGTACTCCACAGGAGCGCCGACGGTCTTGCCGGTGGCGTCGCCGGGGTCGCAGATGCAGTACCGCTCGCCGGGCCACTGGCACGGCTTGGGGTGGAACGTCAGCGTCACGATGCGTCTCTTCGGGGTGCGTCGCAGAGAAGGCCTTCAGTCTCCCAGAGGGAGAAGCGGCCGCCCCCGGATTGAAAACAGCTTCCGGCCTTGCTCTCGGAGGGATGCCGTCACCTGCCGGCCGGGGCCAGCGGAAGGCCCTGTCATGCGCGTGGTCGCGCTGCCGCTCGTCAGCACACCGCGGGTGCTCCGAGTCGTCAACTCATACTGCCGAGCTCCCCAACAATGAGTGAGATTTTCAAAAAACATAGTGACTTCACCCAGAATATGAGTGGAATCTGTTACCATGATAGGGAGTTGAGTGTTCTAGGAGGGTGAGTGAGTCAGTCGCCAGAAGCAGAGGCCGCGATGAACGTGACCGCGGCCCGGACTGCCTTGTACTCGCTGGTGAGGCTCGCCGAAGAGGAGGGGCGCACCACGGTGATCACCAAGCACAAGGCGCGCGCTCTGCTGGCGCCACTGGACCGGTTTCCGGCAGCCCGGAAGGCCGATGCCTTCCCGGCCCACGTGTTGAGCACGGCGCAGAAGGACTTCGGTGACCTTGTCACGTTGGCAGCGCAAGGCGAACCGCAGGTCCTTCTTCGCAACACCACGCCGGTCGCGGTACTGCTCCCCGCCGGCCCCGCCTCGAGTGCCCTCTCGTCCGACATGGCCGCGCACCCCGGCGCGGCACCCGCAGGAGGTGCGGTGACCAGCCAAGGCAATCAGGACCGCGGCAGCGCGCCGCGCAGGCTCGCCACGCTGGGCGACGCCATCGGTTCCGTACTCACCGACGGCCCGGTCGGCGGCCCCACGTTCGGGCTGCCCGGCCTGGACGCCGCGACGGGCGGTCTGCAGCCGGGCCGGCTGACGCTGGTGGCGGCCGCCCCGAACGTGGGCGGAAGCCTGCTGGGTCTTGCGGCCGCACGGCAGACCGCGCTCGTCGACCGGCGCACGGTCCTGTACGCGGCGTCGGGACCGAACCGGGACGACATCTTCCGCCGGATCCTCTCCGCCGAGACCGGGGGCGACTACCCGCGCCTGAAGCAGGGCCGCCTCACCGAGCACGAGCAGCAGGTCGCCCACCAGCTGGTCCGGGCAGGCGTTGGTGACCTGCTGCTCATCGACGACGGCAGCAACCTGAGGGCCGAGGACATCGCGGAAACCGCGCCGCACATGCAGGGCCTGGCCCTCGTGGTCGTGGACCGCCTCCAGGCCGCGCACAGTGCCCGCCTTCCGCTGTCCGGGGACCGCCTCCCGGATGCCTCCCAGGTCCTGGCCGGCCTCGCGCGCACCGTGCACGTACCGGTGCTCGCCGTCGTGGACAGTGACGACCCCGCGCTCCTGGGCCTCCTGGACGCCGACGTCCTGGTGACGCTCACCGCGACCGCGGAGCCGGGCAAGGTCCAAGTGACGGTTACGGAACGCGACTTCGGCACGATCGGCTCGGCGTACCTGCACTCTGACCTGCTCCACGCGCGCTTCCTCGACGCCGGAGCCGCACCCGTCGACCCCACTCACAGCCCGGCTGCTCCGGCGTCCTCGCCGGTCAGCAGCGGAACGACGGCGCTGGAACTGGCCGAAGCCGCCCTTCCCTACACCTCCGGCGGACACCAGGGGATCCCCGCCACCCTCACCCACGAACTCGCGGCATGGCGCACCGCCGTCGCCAGCGGCGACCAGGAAACCCTGAAGGAGATCCTGCCGTCGCTACTCCAGGCCGCCGCGGCAGTCTCGCAGTGGCCGGACACGCATGAGGGACACCGTCTTGCCGCCGCGCTGCGCCCCTACGGCACGCCCGTGTCAGCCGACACCGCCTCAAGCGCCAGGCAGGCCGCTGCTGCCGGTGCCCCCGTCTACGCCCCGGCGGACAGCGGACAGGCCCAGGACGACGCGGCGGAGGACGAGGAAGAGAACCAGGTCGAGCTGGCGCCGGGGGATGAGGAGGACGAGCCCGAGGGCCACGTCTTCCCCGCCCTGAAGATCCTCAAGGACGCGGTCGGCCGCTCGAAGATGCACCCGGTCCCGGTCATCCGCAAAGAGCAGCGCGACAGCGGCCCGTGGCCGCTGATCAGCGAGCACATGGACGGCGAGCCCCGCTGGGTCCACCCCGACGTCACCCTCACCCGCATTCCCCACATCAACGCGAACGGAAAGCGCGTGAGGCGCGACAAGCTCGACGTTCCCGACTCCTTCGGCGAGGGCGTGCTGTGCCTGATCGACCGCAACGGGTCTTTCCCCTCCGCCTGTTCGGCTGTTCCCCTCGCTCCGAACGAGCTGAAGCACACCGGCCCGCTGGAGGCGTTCGACAAGACCAAGGCCGGCATCTACCTCATCGACATCCCGGTCTGGACGCGCACGGACATGCCGCACCCGCTGGGGCGGATCATCGACCGGCCCGACGACGACGGCCGCGTGTGGGTCACCACCCCCCACATCAAGCAGCTGGAGAAGCTCGTCCGCGAAAACCACCTCGGTGCCGCGCCGACCATTCACGATTCCTGGACCGGGAAGGCCAACGAGTCCCTGTTCAAGCCCTTCTACGAGGCCACCCGCAAGGCCCGCACCGAGCTCATTCAGGTCGGCGGCGACCCCTACAAGGCGTACAAGACCCGGCTGTCCATCGCGCTGCGCCTGCTCTGGCCCAAGCGCGAGGGGCAGCGGTCCCCGTTCTGGCGGCCGGACTGGCGCATGAGCATGGTGGCCGAGGCGTCCGTGCGTCACTGGTCGGTGGCCTTCAAGGCCGTCCAGGAAGGCAGCAGGCTCGTCGGGCTGTTCAACGTCGACGCGGCCGCCTTCTGGACGCCCGATGGCACAGCGCCCGCCACGTACCGGATCGGGACCGGCTTCGGCGAAGTGAAGGCCAAGTTCATTGAGCCCGGCGGGATCATCCCCAAGGGTGACGACTGATGGCCGGCCCCACAGGCCGCGGCGACTCCCTGGGCGCCGCCCTCAACGACCTCCTGCGCTCCCAGGTCACTCCCCGCCACCGGCTGTCGTCGTACACGGCCAAGCACTGGCACGCCCAGCTCAGCCAGCTCACCGCGACCCACCGCGGGCAGCAGGCCCTGGAGGACGCCGGCCTCCACGTGACGACCAAGACCCTCATCAATTGGCTGTCCGACTCCGAGTACAACGTCCGCCGCAGCTACCAGGACCTCATCCACACCGCGTACGAGAACACGGCCATCGTCCCCGCCGACCCGCTCCCCGACCACATCACGCGGGGCCAGTACGAGATCAGCGGCGTCGTCAAAACTGGGGACGACGAGCGCACGCGCGGCACCGTGGACGCCGCGCCCCTGCGGATCGACGGCAGCCGGGGCCACTGGGACGAGATCGAGGAGCTCTGGCTGGCTGGCGAGCTCACCGACGAGGAGTTCGAGGACCACTTCATCGACGACGTCATCGTGGAGGACATCGGTGAAGGAACCGACGGATGGGAGTTTCCTGGCGCCTCGTACTCCGTCGAAGTCAGGTAGCAGCGCGCACGCAGCAGTCGAACCGTCCTCCGCAGGTCCCAAGCGGTGCGGCCGAGGCCGCGCGGCAGGCCAATTCGACCAGCGCCGCAAGCCCCCGAACAACTGCCGTGACCTGCACGTTTCTTGATGTCCCCTCAACTCGCAACGTGACGTCCATCACATACCGGCGTGGCGTATGGGGTACTAGGGGGTGGGGGTGGCTAGGTTCGCCCTCATCCATTGGATGAGGGCGAAC
>NZ_JBFBBK010000115.1:0-6848 GCF_040682635.1 Streptomyces sp. NPDC051133 | reverse complement strand
CCAGATGCACGGACGAGCAGGCTTCACCCTGCTCCGGCACCGCATCCTCCTCGGATAACAGCACGCTCCGTCACCACCGAATGTGAGACAGGGCCTGATTAGACACTCCCGTGGGTCTGTCCAGCCAATGGTGTAACTCGGGTGGTGTGAGTTAGCGGCGGCCGACGGAGAGTCGGCCGTCGAAGGCGATGTCGAAGGCCTGCAGGGCGGGCTTCCAACGCATGGTCCAGCGTTTGCGTCCCTGGCCGGTGGGGTCCAGGCTCATGACGGCCATGTAGACACATTTGAGGGCTGCGGCCTCGTTCGGGAAGTGCCCGCGGGCCCGGACGGCTTTCCGTATGCGAGCGTTGACCGACTCGATCGCGTTGGTGGTGCAGACGACGCGGCGGATCTCGGTGTCGAACTGGAGGAAGGGTACGAACTCTGCCCAGGCGTTCTCCCAAAGCCGCACGATCGCCGGATACTTGGCGCCCCACTCTTCCTGGAATTCCAGGAACCGGTCTTCCGCCGCGCTCGCGGTCGGAGCCGTGTAGACCGGCTTGAGTGCCCGGGAGATCTTGTCCCAGTCCTGGCGGCCCGCGTAGCGGAACGACGCCCGGATCAGGTGGACGACACAGGTCTGAGTCACCGCTTGGGGCCAGACCGCCGAGATCGAGTCGGGCAGGCCCTTGAGCCCGTCGCAGACGACCATGCACACGTCCTCGACGCCGCGGTTCTTGATCTCGGTCAGGACCTGGAGCCAGTACTTGGCGCCTTCGCCGCCGTCGCCGGCCCACAGGCCGAGAATGTCGCGTGTGCCGTCCACCGTGACCGCGAGTGCGACGTAGATGGGCCGGTTCGCCACCTGCCCGTCGCGCACCTTGACGTGCACGCAGTCGATGAAGATCACCGGGTAGACCGGGTCCAGCGGCCGGTTCTGCCACTCGGCCATCCCGTCCATGACCTTGTCGGTGATGGTTGAGATGGTCTGCTTGGACACGCTCGCGCCATAGACCTCGGCCAGGTGGGCGGAGATGTCACCGTGTGTCAGACCACGCGCGGACAGCGACAGGACCATCTCGTCGACGCCGGTCAGGCGCCTCTGCCGCTTCTTGACGATCTGCGGCTCGAAGCTGCCGTCTCGGTCACGCGGCACCGTGATCTCCACCGGGCCGACGTCGGTCAGCACGGTCTTGGACCGGGCCCCGTTGCGGCTGTTGCCGCTGCCGGCACCGGCCGGGTCGTGCTTCTCGTAGCCGAGGTGGTCGGTGATCTCGCCTTCCAGGGCGGACTCCAGAACGCGCTTGGTCAGCTGCTGCAGCAGCCCGCCGTCGCCGGTCAGCTGCAGGCCGCTCGCGCGGGCTCGGTCGACCAACTGCCCGATCAACTGGTCATCCAGCAGGTCCGCCGGCAACTCGGCCGGCCGGACCTCTTCAACCGCCTCGGCAGAGACAGTCACGTCGCTCATCAGGTGCTACTTCCATGATCGGGAGTTACACCGAAGACCGTACAGACCCACTCCCGTGCAGGGTTCCGGCTCAGCACGCTTGCTTGGGGGCGTCATGCGGCCGGGTTGCCTACTTGCTCCTGGATGCTGTCAGCTCCCGTTGTAAGGGGAGGCAGTCACACAGAAGATGACGTTGGTGATCGGCAACCCTCCCGGGGCCTGGAGGTTGGTGTCCGTGGCAAGGCCATGGGGAAAGGTGGTCGTGTCATACACGTAAGCGTTGGCCGTGGTAGTTCCAGGCCCCTCGCCGTCAATGACGATGACGGCACGCGCGGCGTAGGGCCCCGTGATGGCATAGTCGAAAGCGAGGGGGTTGCCGGTGAGGGTGACGGACCCGTTGTCGTGCGGAGGGGCGAACTGGGTGGTTTGGGGGGGGGGGCAGTGCCGCCTGCTGCTCGAAGTCGTAGGACCCCGCCGGCAGGCCGATGCTGGCACAGTTCGAGTCGTTCGGCACCGTGATAGGGTCCACCGTCGCGGCCGATGCGGGGCTGGCGGCGAGACCGACCGCTACTGCCGTGGCCAGGCCGGCGCCGATGAACCGCGCTCCCCAACGCGCCCGACTCGGCATTGTCTTTGCTCGGGTAGCTACTCGCATAACGAGCAGTCCTCCTTAGTCCTCTGAGGTGTACCAGATCCCGGTCACCACTCCATGCCCCCGCGGACTCTCGCGCCTTCTACATCGGGCAGTCCGAGTTGTACTTATCCGTCCGCCACCGGGCATATCAGTATTTATACAGAAAGATCACCATTATGCTCCCCTCTCTAGGTCATTTGGGGCTCGCAAAAGGCAGAAAAGGCGAATGAGACCGGTCAGCCTGAAGGCGCTGGAGAAGAAGCTGCACCCGAGGTTCCTGACGGTCTCCGAGCGGGAGCGGATACGTGACATGCGGGCCGCCGGGCACTCGCTGCGGGCCATCGGGCGGACTCTGGGGCGGCCGGCCAGCACCGTCGCACGCGAGCTGCGGGCCAACTCCGGGGCCAACGGCTACCACCCCTACGCGGCGCACAGGGCCGCCGTCGCCCGCAGGCCGCGGCCGAAGGAACCGAAACTCATGCGCGAGAGCCCGCTGCGCGATTTCGTCCGGGAGGGGCTGCGCAGACAGTGGTCGCCGGAGCAGATCTGCCACGCTCTGGTGAAGGCACATCCTGACGACCAGAGCATGCGGGTGAGCGTGGAGACGTTGTATTTGCAGGCCAGGGGCGTTTTGCGGCGGGAAGTCCAGGCAGCCGTCCGCACCGGTCGCACGCGCCGCAAACCGCGGCGCAGCCCTACCCACCGCACCCCCCGCTTCCTCGACCCGATGGTGATGATCAGCAGCCGTCCGGCCGAGGTCGAGGACCGGGCCGTGCCGGGCCACTGGGAGGGCGACCGTGCGACACGAAGTTGCACGAATTTGAGTGGTGTCAAGCACCGGGTTTCGTGGAGGGTGAGTTAGCTGGATTTCTGGAGTGAGGGGTGGGGTTCTTCCGCGTCGTGGGCGGTCTCGTACTCGGCGGGGGTGACGTGGCCGAGCTCGCCGTGCAGGCGCCTCTGGTTGAACCAGTCGATGTACTCGGCGACGGCGATCTCGACGTCGTTGATGCCGCTCCACGGGCCCTTGTTGCGGATCAGTTCTGCCTTGAACAGGCTGTTGAACGCCTCAGACTCAGTGCCTGTTTCGGGTCCTTACATGACAAGTGAGTGATCTATCGGTGCAGGCCAGGGGCTCGTCGTGTGGGTGCTGACCAAGCGAGGACACGGCGAGGCGAAGGACCTGCTGGAGCCGAAGGGCATACGGGTCTCGGTGCTGCGTAAGCAGGAGTACGACCCGGACACCGGGGAGCTGCTCGGCACCGGCTACGACGACCACGCCGCGGCGGTCACCTCGACGGCCGCCGAACTCCACCGCGCCGGGATTGGGCACCGGCTCGGCTTCCAGACCGAGATCGGGCACCGGCTCGGCAACAGCTACGTGCAGCGGGCGGACCTGGTGGTGCGGGCGCCGGAGGCCGGGGTGCCGGTGCTGCTGCTGGAGATCGACCGCCGTACCGAGGACGCGCACGACCTGGTCGCCAAGCTGCGCCGGTACTGGGAGTGGGGCCGGCTGCTGCCGAGGGACGCGGACAAGCACACCGTGGACCTGGTCCGCTCCCGGCCGGACGCGATCGAGCACGTCGACCACGAGAAGCGGCTGTGGCGGCGGGTCTACCCGCCGACCGGAAGGGAGGGCCTGGTGCCGGTGGCGTTCGTGTTCGCGGACACCACCGAGGCGAAGGTCGCCAACACGGTCGCCGTACTGGAGGAGGCCGGCCGCCGCTACTGGGCACCGCGCCGGTACCGGACCCTCCACCGGGGGATCACGGCGAAGGACTACGGCCAGGCCGTGCCCGTCGTCGTCACCACCCTGGAGCAGCTCCAGGAGCACGGCGCCGACGCGGCGGTGTGGCGGCGGCTGGGACGCAAGGGCGAGCAGACGCTGACGGCCGCGCTGGACAACCCCGACGGCGACGTCCTCTTCCGCGACCAGGAGGCCCGCGCCGACGCGGAGGAGGAGCGACGCCGCGTCGCTGAGCGGGAGGCTCAGCGCCCCGTGTGCAAGCGGTGCGGGCAGAAGTTCACCGACCAGCGCTGGGAGGAGACCACCGCGCACAGGACGGCCTGGAACGCCGGGGACGTGTCCGTGTGCGGCACCTGCCACGCCGACGACGTCGCCCGCGAGGAAGCCGCCGCCGAAGCCGCCCGCCTCCAGGCCGCCGCACCGCCGGAGCCGGAGGACGACCCCGAGCCGGACCGGGGCCGCGGCTGGTTCCGCCGGCGAGCCTGACCGCACGAGCCCGCTGTGCGGTCGGCAGCCTCCAGGCCGCACAGCGGGACCGACCCCGAAGCCACCGCATCACGGGGCGGGACGGACAGGCCCATCCGACGGCGGCAGCCCGCCGGAGGCCCTACACAAGCCCCATGAGACGCAGCCGAGAAGAGACCGCACCCCAGGATCTGCCGGGCGACCTGTGGCACGCCCTGGCCCAGCTCCACCACAGCCATCCCGACCCCGTGGGTCGTGTCGGGCCGCTCGCCCGCCCGGCCGGGCTGCTGGCCTTCACCGCGGCCGCCGACACCATCCTCGCGGCCCGGGTGCAGCTGACCGGCGCGGAGACGATGCGCGAGGTGAACGAGACGCTCCGCGCGATGACCGGTGACCTGCCCCACGCGCAGGCTCAGGAACAGGCGGCAGTCCCCCCGGTCGCATGGACACTACACCGACCCCCTACGGCCGGAGCAGACAGAACGACCGCACCAACGATCATGCCGGGCCGCCCCGCACCCCTGCAGGCCATTCAGCAACAGAGTCGGATGCGGCGAGGGCGTCGATCAGGCGCGAGACGGTCGGGTCGGAGGCGACCGGGCCGAAGACGGTCGACTCACACCGCAGCATCGCAACGTCCGCGAGGCAGTCCCCGCCCAGTGCGACCGCCATGGCGACGTCCAGGAGGATCTTGCCGGGATCGTGGACGGCCCGCGGTTTGCGCCACGGAGCCAGAGCTGCGGATATCGCCTGGTCAACCCTGGGTATTCAGCGGAATTGGGTGATCTGACGTTCCGGTAGCAGAAAGGTGCCGCTGGCCTGCAAGGATGCGAGTGTCTACGTCGTATCCGCTGCGAGAGTCAGGGCACCAATCTGGTGAGCGAGCCTACAGGGTGGGACCGGCGGCTGTCCGTGGTCGCCGACGGTAAGGGACTGGTCGGGCATGCCGGGGCGGTGCTGCTGCGCCGACTGGCCGACCGTACGGGGCTGACGGCCGCGCTGGCGGCGGTGCTGCCCGCCGGGACGGGGGCCGGCTGGCGACATCGCGCGGCGGTGGTCGTGCAGCTCGCGGTGGCGATCGCGCTCGGGGCGGTGAACCTTTCCGACGCCGAGCAGGTACAGATCCATCACCAGGGCCTGTTCGGGCCGCCGGTGTCCGACTCGACGACCCGCCGAGCGCTGGCCGCGATGGACAGCGAGGTGCTGGCGAAGATCGGACAGGTGCGGGCTCGGGTGCGTCGGCACGTGTGGTCGCTGTTGTGTCTGCGGCCGGGTGGGTTTGCGTGGCTGACCATCGCGGGGAAGGTGCTGCACCGCTGGATCGTGATCGACATGGACGCCACGATCATCACGGCCGCGTCGAAGAAGCAGGGCGCCGCAGCGACCTGGAAGAAGACCTACGGGTTTCATCCGCTGGCCGCGTGGTGCGCGAATACCGGTGAGTGCCTGGCCATGACCGCGACGAACATCTCCAGGATGACCCGCATCGCGGGCTCCCACCAGATCCAGTGGCTCGATGCCCTGCACCGCCACCATGCCGTCGTCGAAGACCACGTCCGCACGAACAAGGCGATGGGGCTGCACAACCTGCCCTCGAAGTCCTGGCAGATCAACGAGGCGTGGATGCTCACCGCGAACCTCGCCGCCGACCTGGATGCCTGGCTGCGGCTGCTCACCCTGCACGACCACGGCGAACTGGCCGACGCCGAACCCGACACCATGCGTTTCCGCCTCTACCACCTGCCCGCCCACCTCGCCCGTCACGCCCGCCGCCGATGGCTGCGGATCGAGACCACCTGGCCCTGGGCCGACGCGTTCGCCACCAGCTGGCGCCGGCTCGGCACGCTCCCCGCAGCCACCTGACCCGGGGCACGGCTGTCCCGCCGAAGACCAGGAAGGAGCCGACCAGCACACCCGGGAGACGTGGAACCCCGGCGCACCCCGCAGCGACACGCGAAGATCCCGCCCGACACCCGCCCGGACAAACGGGATGAACCGATCACCTCAGCGAGCAGCGATCACCGCTGACGGATCGAGGTCAAGGCCCGTCTTGCGGACCGTCTCCAGCAGCAGGACCGCACCGGCCTGCGAGACCACTGCACCTGCCGACCGTCTCCCTGGACACGGACACGTGGGTACGACGAGATAGGCTCTCTCACCTGGAAAGTGCTCTTTTCCTTGCAGCCAACAGGACCCTCAGCAAGTCCTATCGTTGCAGGTCAAGGGCACTTTCCGTGTTTCTGATCAACTCTTGGACAGCCCACCTCGTGAAAGCGCGAGGTTAAGGGATCTCCACAGCGCGAGGGGATTGACACTTCTCTTTGTTCTTGGCCTGACAGTATTCCGTCCGCCGGATGTCCCCGCCTTTCAGCTATACGGTCTCCTTCTCTATTAGTGATATGTGAAGATTTATCAAGGTTGGACTATTGTGGCAGTTTCGGCCGCCCCTTTCCTCGGTCATTGGGCCGGGTGACTGCCCCGCCTCGTTTACTGGCCTTCTTTGGTTCCTGGAGGTCTGGGGCCGTTTGGGTGCCGCGCCGCATGGGTCACCGACCGCGATTACCCCCGTAATTCACTTT
>NZ_JBFBBK010000114.1:0-7159 GCF_040682635.1 Streptomyces sp. NPDC051133 | reverse complement strand
GACCGCCCGGCCCGCACCCGCCCGGCGCCCACCGGGCGCCGCGCCCCGCTCACCCCCTCCGCAGCACCGCCCGTACCACCTCGCGCAGCTCCGTCTCCGGGGCCGGGGCCGCGTCCACCGTGCGCCAGGCCACGAATCCGTCCGGCCGGACCAGCACCGCCCCGTCCGCCGACGTGCCGTGCGCCGCCGCCCAGTCGTCGCCCTCCGCGTCGTACCGCAGCTCCGCCCGCGCCCCGGCACCGATCCGGTAGGCGTCCAGTCGTACCCCCTCCGTCTCGGCGACGCGCCGCGCCGCCGCCTGCCAGGCGGCCCCCGCCGCCGACCCCGCGTCGCTCAGCAGCACCAGTGACCGCTCGTAGAGGTCGAGCGTGGAGAGCCGTTCGCCCGAGCGGCGCAGCCACAGGTGCGGGGCCCGGCTGCCCGGCTCCCCGGTCAGCCGCATCCCGTCGGGTACGACCTGCTGGCCCGGGTCGGCGCCCACGACGGCGCCCCGCGGGTAGCGGTAGCCGAGGACCACGTTGAGGATGCCGCCGCGCTTGCCGCCGCCGACGCCGGGGGCGGGGGCGAAGCCGGGGTGGCTGTGTTCCACCGAGCGGGCCGAGGCCCGGGCGCTGGTGGCCAGGGCGACGGGCCGGCGCTCGGCGTCGTACGTCTCCAGCAGCCCGGGCCCGGCCCAGCCGTCGAGGACGGCGGCCAGCTTCCAGGCCAGGTTGTGCGCATCCTGGATACCGGTGTTGGAACCGAACGCCCCGGTCGGCGACATCTCGTGCGCGGAGTCCCCGGCGAGGAGGACCCGGTCGTGCAGGTAGCGCTCGGCGACCCGTTCCGCGGCGCGCCAGGACGCCTTGCCGGTCACCTCGACGTCGAGGTCGGGCACGCCGACGGCCAGGCGGATGTGCCGCTGGAGCCGTTCCTCGGTGAACTCCTCCAGCCGTTCCCCGTTTTCGGGGTGCCAGGGCGCGTGGAAGACCCAGTGCTCCTTGTTGTCCACGGGGAGCAGCGCCCCGTCGGCCTCGGGGCTGGTGAGGTAGCAGCAGATGAAACGCCGGTCGCCCACGGTGTCGGCGAGCAGCTTGGAGCGGAAGGTGACGCTCACGTTCGCGAAGAGGTCGCCCGGGCCGGTCTGCCCGATGCCGAGCCGGCCCCGGACGGGGCTGCGCGGGCCGTCGGCCGCGACCAGGTAGTCCGCCCGGACGGTGTACAGATCGTCGCTGTCCCGGTCCCGGACGTACGCCGTCACTCCTTCGGGGTCCTGGGAGAAGGACTCCAGCTCGTGGAAGTACCTGAGGTCGCCGCCGAGCGCGCGGGCCCCCTTCAGGAGCACCGGCTCCAGGTCGTTCTGGCTGCACAGGCACCACGACGTGGGGCTGAAACGGGCGATCCCGCCGCCGGGGTCGATCTCCCGGAACAGCCACTCGCCGGCCTCGCCGGCCAGCGTCGGCGTCTGCAGGATCCCGTGGTTGTCCGCCAGGAGCGAGGCCGCCGCCTTGATGTCCGGTTCGACGCCCGCCGCCCGGAACAGCTCCATCGTCCGCACGTTGTTGCCGCGACCGCGCGGATGGAGGGACGTGCCGGAGTGCCGCTCGACGAGCATGTGCGGCACGCCGAGACGGCCCAGGAACAGGGAGAGGGACAGGCCCACGAGAGAGCCGCCCACGACGAGGACGGGAACCTGGTGATCGGCTTTCTGCTGCATCAGGGGCTCCAGAGGCAGGAGTGCGGGTGTGGGGCGCGCTGCAGTTTCCATGCCCTCTCGGGAGGGGTTTCGCGTGCTCAATCACCCGCCTGGTTCACGTGAGTCGCGCGCCGCAAAGGACCGGAACAGGATCAAAAAGCGCTGACGTCGCGTCATGACGGCGGCGCAGGCCTCTGCCCCCGGTAAGGAGATGTGCGGCATGACCACCACGTCGGAACAGGTTTCGGAACAGCTGAAGCGACAGGTGTCGAAACGGGTTTCCCAGTCAGTCTTCGACGGTTCACACCTCCGGGTCGTCCTGCTGGTGGACGTACACGACGGCGCCCAGCAGCAGTTCCTGGAGGCCTACGAACAGCTGGGCAAGCAGGTCGCGAAGGTGCCCGGCCACGTCAGCGACCAGCTGTGCCAGTCGATCGAGAACCCCTCCCAATGGCTCATCACCAGTGAGTGGGAGAGCGCCCCGCCGTTCCTCGCCTGGGTGAACAGCGAGGAGCACGTCCGCATGGTGGAGCCGCTGCACAGCTGCGTGCGGGACACCCGGTCGCTGCGCTTCCACATCGTCCGCGAGACGGGCACCGGAGCCCCCGCCGCCCGCCGGCTGCAGGTGTCCCCGCGCATCGGTGACGGAGTGATCCGGCACGCGCTCACCTTCACGGTCAAGCCGGGCAGCGAGCCGGAGGTCGCGCGGATCCTCGCGGACTACGCCTCGCCCGAGGCGCGGGTCGACGAGAACACGCGGCTGCTGCGCACCTCCCTTTTCATGCACGGCAACCGGGTGGTGCGGGCCATCGAGGTGCGCGGCGACCTGCTCGCGGCGCTGCGGCACGTCGCCCGGCAGCCCGAGGTGCGGGCCGTCGAGGAGGCGATCAACCCTTACCTGGAGCAGCACCGGGACCTCAACGACCAGGAGTCCGCCCGGATGTTCTTCACCCGTGCGGCGCTGCCGGCCGTGCACCACGTCACCGCGGACGAGATGGCCGAGGGCGAGCGGCACGCGCTGTGCTACCAGGCCCGCTCCGGTTCCGGGATGCGGCTGGCCGAGCTGCTCGCGCAGGGGGACGAGGCGGCGGCGGAGAACGCGGGCAGCCCGATCCTGCGCAGCACGATCTTCCAGCGCGACGACGTCGTCGTCCGGCTCGTCGACGTACGCGCCGGTCAGCACCCCGACCTCGACCCGTCGGACGCCCTGGCCGACCTGATGACGGGCTCCGCGGTCCGCATGGAGCTCATCACCGACCGCCGCTCGCCGGCCGCCTGAACCCGGCCTGCGCAGCACACCCACGGAGGAACGTCGTGATCAAACCCCTTCCGAAGATCGTGGACCTCGGCGAGATCGAGCCCAACACCCGGCGCGGCGGGGATCTGCGCGCCATGCTCACCCCGGCCACGGTGGGTTCCACCAGCGGCTTCATGGGCGTGGCCCTGATCAACCCCGGCGACCGCATCGGTGAGCACTACCACCCCTACTCCGAGGAGTTCGTGTACGTCGTCTGCGGCGAACTCGAGGTCGACCTGGACGGCGAGCCGCACCCGCTCCGGCCGGAGCAGGGGCTGATGATCCCCATGAACATGCGGCACCGGTTCCGCAACGTGGGCAAGTCCGAGGCCCGCATCGTCTTCCACCTGGGCCCGCTGGCCCCGCGCCCGAACCTGGGTCATGTCGACACGGAGGAGACGGAGCACGCCGCCGTCGCCGCCGAGCCGGCCGGCCGGGGGCAGGTCCTGTCATGACCCGGCGGGTGGCGGTCACCGGCATAGGCATCGTCGCTCCGGGCGGTATCGGCGCGCCGGCGTTCTGGAACCTGCTCGCCGAAGGCCGTACGGCGACCCGCGGCATCACGTTCTTCGACCCCGCCGGCCTCAGGTCCAAGATCGCCGCCGAGTGCGACTTCGACCCGGCCGCGTACGGACTGGACGCCGAGCAGGTCGAGCGGGCGGACCGGTACATACAGTTCGCCCTGGTCGCGGGCGACGAGGCGGTCCGTGACTCGGGTCTGGAGCTGGCCCGGGAGGACCCCTGGCGGGTCGGCGTCTCCCTGGGCACCGCCGTCGGCGGCACCACCCGCCTGGAGCACGACTACGTGCTGGTCAGCAACGGCGGCGAGCGGTGGGACGTGGACCACCGGCAGGCGGAGCCCCAGCTGCACCGGGCGTTCTCGCCGAGCACCCTGGCCTCCGCGGTGGCGGAACGTTTCGGCGCCCAGGGTCCGGTGCAGACGGTGTCCACCGGCTGCACCTCGGGCCTGGACGCCGTCGGCTACGCCTTCCACACCGTGCAGGAGGGCCGGGCGGACATATGCATCGCCGGGGCCTCGGACTCGCCGATATCGCCGATCACCATGGCGTGCTTCGACGCGATCAAGGCCACGTCCCCCAACAACGACGACCCCGCGCACGCCTCGCGGCCCTTCGACAACAACCGTGACGGGTTCGTCATGGGTGAGGGCGGAGCGGTGCTCGTCCTGGAGGAGCTGGAGCACGCCCGGGCCCGCGGTGCGCACGTGTACTGCGAACTCGGCGGCTACGCCACCTTCGGCAACGCCTACCACATGACCGGCCTGACCAGCGAAGGCCTGGAGATGGCAAGGGCGATCGACGTCGCCCTCGACCACGCCCGCCTCGACCCCACCGCGATCGACTACGTCAACGCGCACGGCTCCGGCACCCGGCAGAACGACCGCCACGAGACCGCCGCCGTGAAGCGGGCCCTGGGGCAGCACGCCTACGACACCCCCATGAGCTCCATCAAGTCCATGGTGGGCCACTCCCTCGGGGCGATCGGCGCGATCGAGGTCGTGGCCTGCGTCCTGGCCCTGGCGAACCAGGTCGTCCCGCCCACCGCGAACTACGAGACCCCCGACCCCGAGTGCGACCTCGACTACGTGCCGCGCGTCGCCCGTGAGCGGACGCTGAACGGCGTGCTGTCCGTCGGCAGCGGCTTCGGCGGCTTCCAGTCCGCGGTGGTCCTGACCCGGCCGAGAGAGAGGACACGATGAGCGAACCACATCCTCGGCGGGCGGCCGTCACCGGAATCGGCGTCGTCGCACCCAACGGAACCAGTACCGAGACCTTCTGGAAGTCCGTCCAGGAGGGCGTCAGCGTCCTCGGCAGCATCACCCGCGAGGGCTGTGAGCACCTGCCGCTTCGGGTGGCCGGCGAGGTCCGCGACTTCGACGCCGCCGACACGGTCGAGGGACGCTTCCTGGTCCAGACCGACCGCTTCACGCACTACGCGATGGCCGCGGCCGACCTCGCCCTGGACGACGCCCGGCTCGGCCGGGCCGACACCGACGGCGAGCCGTTCTCCGTGGGCGTGGTCACCGCGGCCGGTTCCGGCGGCGGTGAGTTCGGCCAGCGCGAGCTGCAGCAGCTGTGGGGCAAGGGCAGCCGGTTCGTCGGCCCCTACCAGTCCATCGCCTGGTTCTACGCGGCCAGCACCGGCCAGATCTCCATCCGGCGCGGCTTCAAGGGGCCCTGCTCGGTGGTCGCTGCCGACGAGGCGGGCGGACTGGACGCCCTCGCCCACGCGGCCCGTGCCGTGCGGCGCGGCACCGATGTGATCGTGGCCGGGTCGACCGAGGCACCGCTCGCCCCGTACTCGATGGTGTGCCAGCTCGGCTACCCCGAGCTGAGCCGCGAGGCCGACCCGGCCCGCGCCTACCGGCCCTTCACCGAGGGCGCGTGCGGGTTCGTCCCGGCCGAGGGCGGCGCGATGATCGTCGTGGAGGAGACGGCCGCGGCGCGCGAGCGCGGGGTGCCCGTACGGGCCACCCTGGCCGGGCACGCGGCGACCTTCACCGGCGCCTCCCGCTGGGCGGAGTCCCGTGACGGGCTCGCGCACGCCATCCGCGGCGCCCTGGACGAGGCCGGCTGCGCCCCGGAGGAGATCGACGTGGTCTTCGCCGACGCCCTCGGCGTACCGGAGGCCGACCGGGCCGAGGCGCTGGCCCTCGCCGACGCCCTCGGCGGGCACGGCCGGCGGGTCCCCGTCACGGCACCCAAGACCGGCATCGGCCGCGGCTACTGCGCGGCCCCCGTGCTGGACACCGCGGCCGCCGTACTCGCGATGGAGCACGGTCTGATCCCGCCCACCCCGGGCGTCGCCGACATCTGCCACGACCTCGACCTCGTCACCGGCCGGGCCCGCGCCGCTGAAGTGCGCACGGCGCTGGTCCTCAGCCGGGGGCTCATGGGGTCGAACTCCGCGCTCGTGCTGCGCCACGGCGCCGCCGAGTGAGCACAGCAAAGGAGGAGAACACATGTCCCAGATCACCGTGGAAGAACTCGCCGCACTCATGAAGAAGGCCGCCGGGGTCACCGTCACCCCGCAGCAGCTCCGGGAGAAGCCGGACACCGGCTTCGACGTCCTCGGCGTCGACTCGCTGGGCCTGCTCGGCATCGTCGGCGAACTGGAGAACACGCACGGCACCCCGATGCCGGTCGACGCCGAGCGCTGCAAGACGCCCCAGCAGTTCCTCAACCTCGTCAACAGCACCCTGATGGCAGGAGCCTGACATGGCCGGACACACCCAGAACGAGATCACCATCGCCGCACCCGTCGACCTGGTCTGGGACATGACCAACGACGTGGCGAACTGGCCGCAGCTGTTCAGCGAGTACGCCAGCGCCGAGATCCTCTCCGAGGAGGGGAACAAGGTCACCTTCCGGCTCACCATGCACCCCGACGAGAACGGCAAGGTGTGGAGCTGGGTCTCGGAGCGCGAGACGGACCGCGCCCACCTCAGCGTCCGGGCCCGCCGTGTGGAGACGGGCCCCTTCGCCCACATGAACATCCACTGGCAGTACGAGGAGGTGGCGGCCGGCACCCGCATGGTCTGGACCCAGGACTTCGCGATGAAGCCGGAGGCGCCCGTCGACGACGCGTGGATGACCGACAACATCAACAAGAACTCGAAGGTCCAGCTGGCCCTGATCCGGGACAAGATCGAGAAGGCGGCCGCCGGGCACCGGCCCGCCCCGGCCCTGGCCGACTGAGCCGGACGGAGGAGAAGACCGTGCACCAGGCCCTGATCGTCGCCCGCATGGCCCCGGGCTCCGCGCCCGACATCGCCAAGGTGTTCGCGGAGTCCGACCGGGGAGAGCTGCCCCACCTCGTCGGTGTCGTCCGGCGCAGCCTCTTCCAGTTCGGCGACGTGTACATGCACCTCGTCGAGTCCGAGCGAGAACCGGGACCGGCCATCGCCAAGGTCACCTCGCACCCGGAGTTCAGGGGAATCAGCGAGCGGCTCTCGGCCTACGTCAGCGCGTACGACCCTCAGACCTGGCGGTCCCCGAAGGACGCGATGGCGCAGCGCTTCTACCTCTGGGAGCGCGACGCCGGCGTCTGATCCCCCCTCCGGCCACCGGTGCCGGGCCCCGCTGACCTCGGTGCCGGGCGGGGTGAGGAGGAAGACGTTGCGGTCGACGCGGTGCATTCCGCTGGCCAGGCCGAAGACCACGCCC
>NZ_JBFBBK010000113.1:0-7654 GCF_040682635.1 Streptomyces sp. NPDC051133 | reverse complement strand
GTCTGCCCGCGGGAAACGGCAGCTGCGTGCGGCTGACTGACCCATGGAAAAGGGCGCCCCGCTTCATCGGGCCATCCTGCTCCGCCGGTTCGGCCGCAAGCAGGAAACCATCCAGCTGCCGCTGACCCGCCCCCTCCGACCTATCTCCATCGCGTCAGCGCGGGTCTGTTGCAGCTACAGCAACGTTCATTGGCCCAGGTCAGACGGTCTGCCTAACGTAGCGACCCGGCAACTGCAAGGCCCGGCATCAGATTGGCGGGGCAATGGATCAATTTGCGACTTACGTCGACGATCACCTAGACCCTCTTGCACGCCAGGCAGTCCAGCACATAGTCCTCGTGGGGTTCGCCCTGATCATCGCCACAGTGCTGGGAATGGCAGCAGGCATAGCGATGTGGCGCAGCCCCACAGCGTCCTCGCTAGCCAAAGCGGTAGCGGGTGTTTTCCTCAACGTTCCTTGTTTTGTCCTCTTCGGCCTGCTGGTCCCCCTACTCGGGTTCGGCCGACAAGTCACTGCGGCCGTCCTGTTGGGATACTCCCTGCTACCCATTGTGCGCAGCACCATCACGGGTCTCCAGGGAGTACGACCGGACGTCGTCCAGGCTGCGCAGGCAGTAGGAATGCGACGGTCACTGATCGTGGTCAAGATCCAACTCCCGCTGGCATGGCCGGCCATCCTCATGGGTATCCGGTTCGCGGCTCAACTGACCATTGCAATCGCCGCCATTACGGCGTATATAGCAGGGCCTGTGCACGGCGAAGGAATATTCGACGGACCGTCACGCGTCAGCGCTGCCAACGTCTTGAATCAGGCCCTAGTCGGCATATGCGGCATCGCGGCACTCTCCGCACTGAACGAGTTCGCATTTGTGGTGCTGCGGCGATTCACCACACCAAGGGGCCTCCGTGTCTAATCACAGAAAGATACGTCGCGCAGCGACTAAAAAAGAAGATACTCCAAACAGAAACGGTGCAGCCCTAGCACTCACCAAAGTCGAGAAATGCTATCCGAGACTCAACAAGCCGGCTGTCGAGAATTTCTCCATTGATATCGATACCGGCGAAGTAGTATGCCTGGTCGGCCCTCCCGGTTGCGGCAAGACGACGACGCTGAAAATGATAAACCGGCTTATCGAACCCACCAGTGGCGAGATCTTCATCGACAATGAAAGTACCCTCTCGATCGATCCGCCTCAATTGCGGCGACGTATCGGTTACATGGCCAAAGAAGTGGGTCTTTTTCCGCATATGACAGTGACCCAGAATGTGGGTGCGATCCCAAGGATCTTGGGTTGGGAAGAAGGAGTCGTACATGCCCGAGTCGATGAACTCTTGCGGTTGGCTGGTCTAGATCCACGTCAAATCAATGGCCTGTACCCCAGCCAACTATCCGGCGATCAGCAACAGCGGATCGGTATGGCCCGTGCTCTGGCGGCCGACCCCCCGGTTCTGCTGCTGGACGAGCCCTTTGGGGCAACAGAGCCGCACGCCAGGAAAAGACTTCAAGGAGATTTTCTGCACATACAGCGCACACTGGGAAAAACTATTGTTTTTGTCACCCAGGATTTTCAGGAGGCCCTTAGAGTCGCCGACAGGGTAGCTATCCTGAGTGAACGGGCAAAGATAATTCAATACGACCGCCCGAGTGAAATATTGGCACATCCGGCCAATCCTTATGTGGCATCATTTTTTAGCACTCATGTCGGCATAACGCGATTGGGATTGCTGACTGTGGCAGATACCCGCCTTCTGCCGGCCGGCCAGCAGCTCGCCGACGCAGTCGTCACCACTAGTACGACACTACAAGACGCCCTTGACATGCTCGTACAGTTGAGGCGTCCACGCCTTACCGTTGTGGACAAGGATGGCATAACAGTGGGGGAACTCGATTTTTACACCGTAGCCCAGGCCACAGCCGACAAGGATGGTCTGTAACGAAATGAGCCAGATGAGGTGACGATATGGATATTGGCGAATCCTTCATCGGGGAGGGACCGAATGCGGCTCATATCAGCACGGTGATCGGGCCACGGTCAGGGCCGGTCGGAACGGCGTGGGCTGTTGCCCTGGCTACTCCATCGCTAGGGCACACACCGTTCGTTGCCGCTTTGCAGCCAAACGTGCCGGTACAGCCCATGACTTTGGTCATCAACAAAGCATCAATCATCAGCAAATGGCACAGTGAAATGACCTGGGGCCCAGCTCAGGTTGGCGTTGCGACCGGTGTGGCCGATGCTGTCATGCAAGATATTATTCCCAAGAATGATATCAGAGCCCTCGTAATTGTGGCGTCAATATGGGTGAGCTCCTCCGCAAATGACCCGGAACAGGTATTCGTGAACAATAGAAAGGCCGTCTGCAAGGCGCTGGCCAATGGGTCTGCCCGTATGCCTTCGTTTGCTACGGTGCAGTCTGCGCTCAAAGCGCCTCACAACGCATTCTTCACCGCAAGCACCGATCAGTTTCAACGCGAAAGAGATGCACAAAAACCTGAAGCGCATGGGAGTGCCCTATAAGATAGCTGGGCCGTGACCTGGAAAACCAACTCGGCAAGGGGCGAGAAGGGGTCAAGAGAGATGCGCATCGGCTTCATCGGCCTGGGCCGTATGGGTGGCCCGATAGCGAAAAATGTACTGACCGGCGGTCATTGTGTAACGGTTCACGACCTTCGGCCGGAAGCTGCAGTCGAACACCTCACTCAGGGAGCGGTGTGGGCTGAGACCCCGGAGGAAGTGGGTCTCGATTCCGATGTAGTGATCACCATGCTGCCAGGTCCATATGACGTCGAGGAAGTGCTCCTTGGTGGCTTCGGCCTGCTGCGCGGACTTGCGGCTGGCAGCATCTGGGTTGACCTGTCGACCTGCCTCCCCGAGACCGCGAATAGGATCCGTCTGGCAGCCGCGCCACACCAGATCGCTGTGGTCGACGCTCCGATTTCTGGTAACGCTGAGGCCGCAGCCGCTGGAACACTGCAGATGTTTGTGGGAGGCAATGAGGCAGACGTGACACGCGTGCTGCCCATTCTTAAGGTCATAGGCGATCCCTCGCGTATGCCACACGTCGGGCCTCATGGAGCCGGCTACACAGTCAAGCTCCTGATCAACCTCCTTTGGTGCTCGCACCTCATCGCCGCATCCGAAGCCCTCTCCCTCGGAGTGAAAGCAGGAGTTGATCTCACCACATTGTACCGCTCCCTTCTCTGCAGTCCGGCTGCGGGATCCTTGCTGGAACAGGACATTCTCTCCGTTTTCAAAGACGGAGAATATGGCCACTCTCTGCCTTTGGAGGCCTCCTGCAAAGATCTGTCCCTAGCCGTAGACCTAGCGCGCGATGTCGGAATTCCTGTGGAGTTGAGCGCATTGGTTGAGCAAATATATCAACGCGCCAGAGTGCTTTACGGTGGCCAGGCTGGTGAAATGATGCCGATACGGCTCTACGAGGACACCTCGGGCTTCCCGCTGCGCACTCCGCAATCGGAAGTAGAACGATGAGCAAGAGGAAAGAGAGTCAGCTCCCGAAGTTCTCGCATCCTCCGACTGGGTGGGTGGAATTCGCTAGCGGCGCGATTAATCAAATCCCTGCAGCGGTGCGGCGCACAGGTACGGAGCATGTCTTCATTGTGACGGACCCGGGAGTTTGCGCTGCCGGGATTCTTGATCGTGTGATCGAGGTGCTCAACGCAGGCGGAATCAAGTACAACGTGTTTGGGGACGTTCAGCCGAACCCGTCGCCGCAAATCGTTGATACCCTAGCGGGCGAATTGCGGTCTGCGGGGAAGACAACCGTCTTGGCTCTGGGCGGAGGCTCGGTCATGGACGCTGCCAAATGTTCTGCTCTCCTTGGGGCGAACTCCGGATGTGCGTCCACACTCGACACAAGATGTGACTTTGAACCCGGACTTCCGGTGGTGGCAGTGCCCACCACAGCAGGGACCGGATCAGAGACCAATGGATTCGGTGTCATCGAGGCTTCTGATCGCCCCCAGAAGATCTACATCGGACATCCATCGGTCCGACCGCAAACAAGTATCCTCGATCCTGAACTAACTCTCGGACTTCCCGCTGCCCTGACAGCCGCGACAGGCATGGACGCTCTTGTCCACGGGATCGAATCACTGGCGTCCCGTCGAGCGACGCCTATTTCTCAGAGCTATGCCGCGCAGGCTATAGCTCTCGTCGCCAAATGGCTTCCAGTCGCGGTCAGGTGTGGAGATAACCTCGAAGCACGCTCTTATATGCTGATCGGCTCACACCTCGCCGGTCTTGCACTTAGCCTCAGCGGCCTCGGGCTGGTGCACGGCATTGCCCACGCAATCACTGCCCGTGTGGGCGCTCCCCACGGCCTGGCATTGTCCGCGGTGCTCCCGGCCGTGATGGACTGGTGTGCTCCCTGTTCGTGCCACGCTTACAGCCAAGTCGCGCGTGCTTTCGGCGTCACCGATCCCTCCACGCGTGCAGCGATCAACGCCTGCCGAGGCTTGGCGGATCGCGTGGGTGCCCGGCGCCCCCTCACCAGTTTCGGCGTCACCCCCGACATGATCGCCGAACTGGCATGGACCGCTGTTCAAGATCCGGTAAGCGCCAATAGCCCAAGAAGGCCGACCATCGCGGACACCGCAGCGCTCATTGCGGCATCGCTGTAAAGAACGGCGCTGTCGAAGGCCTGGCCGGAGCCGCCACCGGCGCCATCAGCCATCCAGAAGCGGCCTTCGTGAGCAGCGTGACAGTGAGCCGTTCGGGGCTTTACAGAGTGAGCGCAATCCGTACGGGATCTGACGCCGGCGCTCCTGTCAGAATTCCTACGGGCAACGTAGGTTCAGTGATGCAAACACAGGGGTGCGGAAATGATAGATGTGGAGTTGCACCATGAACGTGGGTCTTGTCGCCCGTATTGAAAGCAAGCCGGAGTACGCTTCCCAAGTCGAGGAGCTGCTGCGCGGTGCGCTGAAGCTCGCGAAGGAGGAGGAGCAGACTGTGGCTTGGTTCGCCTTCCGGGAGGGACCGACCACTTTCGGTATCTTTGACACTTTCGCTGATGACGAAGGGCGCGCGGCTCACCTCAGTGGCCAGATTGCCGCCGCCCTGATGGGCGTAGCCGACACGATGCTTGCCGCGCCTCCTGAGATTCGACAGGTCGATGTGCTCGGGGCCAAGGTGCCCTAATTCCACCGGCTTGAGGTGCCGGCAAGATGTCCCTCATGCTTGTCGGCACCTATCCACGTCTCGCTGGATGGCATGATGTCCGCCCCTACAGGGCGAGCGGGCTGGACCGGAATGACGCAAGAAGCTCCGAAACGCCCCTCTTGGCCGTGCCCGTGTTGTTTTCAACCAGGGCTCTGCCTATCAGTTCAGCGATACTGATCATTTCGGCTTCCCGCATGCCCAGGCTTGTCATCGCTGCTGTTCCCAGCCGAATACAGTCACCCCGCTTCTGGTGCACGGGCAGTACATCCAGCACGATGCCACTTCGACGGCACCGATCCCGGGCCTGAGCACTGCTAACACCCAGCGGAGCCACGTCAGCGATCATTTGGTGCGTGTCTGTACCCCCTGTGATCAGCCGGAGGCCTCGCTCGGCCAGCCCCTGAGCCAGCATCTGTGCATTTTTGACAGTCTGTTGGGCGTAGGCGGCGAATTCAGGGGTGCTGGCCTCACCGAAGGCAGCAGCCTTCCCGGCGATGGTATGCAAGTGCGGGCCGCCTTGGAAGAAGGGGTAGACGACAGCGTCCAAGCTGGCCCCCATCTGCGGAGAGCTCAGGAGGAGGCCGCCCCGCGGGCCGCGGAGGGTCTTGTGCGTCACAGCGCACACCACGTCGGCGTAGGGAACTGGGCTGGGGACTGCCTTGCCGGCAATCAATCCGAGCTCATGAGAACAGTCGGCGATGAGGAATGCTCCGACCTCATCAGCGATCCGCCTGAAAGACTTGTAATCGATCTTTCGGGGATAGAAATTCCCTCCGCATACAATCACGCGGGGTCGTTCACGTTGCGCTAGTTCCCGTACTTGATCATAATCGATGATCCCCGTGTCGGCGCGGACTCCATAGTAGGCAAAATCAAACGTGCGGCCAGAGATATTACTCGCCAGTCCATGGGTGAAGTGGCCTCCAACCGACCGCGACATTGCCAGGACCTTGTCTCCTGGTTCCAACAAAACCCAGTAAGCCGCAAGCACGGCGTTCGTGCCAGAGTATGGCTGTACGTTTGCATAGCCACACTTGAAGAGGTCTTTTGCCCTTCGGACAGCGAGGTCCTCGATACGGTCAACTACCTCGCATCCGCCGTGATGCCGCCTCCCCGGGTAGCCCTCGGCATACTTATTGATCAGAGGACTGTCCAGCGCTTCCATCACGGTGGCTGATGTAAAGTTCTCACCGGCCAACAATTGCAGCGAGCTGCTTTGCCTGTCTGCCTCAGCACGGATGAGTTGAGCCAGCTCCGGGTCCCGCTGCAGACCGGACTGTGGAGAAACAGAGGACCGTTCGGTTGTGGTCGCTGCCGTTTGTGGGCTCACAGTTTCAGTCTAACCAGTTGCTGTGGGTTTACTCTGTGGTCCTGGGCCGACTGGGCCGACTGGCACCCCAGGGATCTGGCGCCTTCCGGGATGCGGTCGGCCCCATCTCACCGGTGCTGAACCAGTCCGCTTCCGCCAACTTGAGCACCAACGGTTGCGAATCGATGATCACGTCAGCGACGGTCGGGACCCTCGTCCTCGCGGAGCCACCGGTCCAGCAGTCACCATGCGCGCTGTCGGTCCCGACGTAGGCGGCATGGTGTGCCACCGCCATCAATGCATTCGACTTGTGAGCTAACTGTTATCAGTTTGAGACTCTTGGTGCGTAGGAGTCACTGTCCAACTAGGGAGATGTCTCGGTTTATCCCTCTTCTCTTTCGACATCCAGCCTGCAAGAGGCACCCAGTTCATCCCAGGATGGTGACCATGAAGCGACCACCCATTAAGCAGGTGCAAGCGCTACCTGGAGCTGACTTCGCGCGGGATGCTGGCACGGCCGCCCCCACACCGTGGCTGCCTTCGCAGCGAGGAGGCTGGCCCGGTTCCGTTGCACCACCAAGTTCCGAACGTTTTGTGCAGTCAGCAAAAGATTGGCTGTTCTCATTGGGGCCGACTCGATGGCGGTTCATCCCCATGCTGAACCGGCTACCCGTGCTGCTGGCCCGGGTGGTGAGATCCCACCTGGAAGCAGGAATGGCCAGTGCCACGCTGAACAGCCGCACGGCTCAGGAGAGCCTCGGACACCTCGACCTGCAAAAAACCGACCTGGAGGACTTCGTCGACTTCAGCGAGCAGGAATACAGCCAACTCCAAGCATTGGCGCTGCAGGTCCGCGTGGTCGAAGCCGAGCTGGAGCGCAGGTACAGACGTCAGTAACCACAAAGAGGTACCGGGTCATCAGCCTGTAGTGGGTCTGCGCTCTCCCGCCGGTCACACCCCGAGGGCAGGCTAGTCCGGATCTCACTGCCATGCCCAGCTCAAGCAGACTCGCGAAAAGTCACCTCGACACTGCCGGACACGGCATGCCTGCACACGCTAGATCAGGCACCCGCTAGCAGGGAGGCGGAGAAGGGTGGGCAAGCTTTACAGTCCGGGTCCCGTCGATGATCGCATCCTCCAGACCCCGGGGTTCCACTGCGTC
>NZ_JBFBBK010000112.1:0-7734 GCF_040682635.1 Streptomyces sp. NPDC051133 | reverse complement strand
ACCGACCCCCCTACGGCCGGAGCAGACAGAACGACCGCACCAACGATCATGCCGGGCCGCCCCGCACCCCTGCAGGCCATTCAGCAACAGAGTCGAAGTAGTGAACAAAGCCAGCACGGTGTCGATGAGCTGGGGTCTGCCTGGGGAATCAAGCCGAGCAACTCTGAGGCCGCCCCGAGTACCGGGTGGGGAAATCCAAGTAGCCCCATCAGCGGCGGGTCCGGCTCGGGTGGCGTGTCCGCCACGGCTACGCCGCCTCCTGGCCGTCGCCGTCCTCACGTTCGAGGGCGTGCTTGAGCTGGGAGCGGGCATCGAGCCGTTCGGGCCCGGCGACCTCGCTCCAGAAGGCGTGCGTGAGGATCATCCCCGTGAGGTCGCGTTCCTTCTCCCGCAGCGTGGCGACCTCCTGCTGCTCCTGCTCCGACCAGCCCGGCGAGTCCGGGTAGGCACGGGAGGTGGCAAGCCAGTAGCCCTCGGGACGCTGCCAGGCCTCCATCGGTTCGACGGAGTACGGCAGCCGCTTGTACAGGGCAGTGAGGTCGGCCCACACCTGGTTGAGTTCCTGCTGCGCTGCGATGAGGTCGCCGGGGAAGTCGTACGTTGTTGCCACGGCCCAAACAGTAGTTCGGCGCGGCGGCCGCGCTGCCTGTACGACGCGGCGGCACTACGCGCCCGGAAGCTTCTGCCGATGACCGCTCAGGGCTGGTCGGGCGGGGTGTCCTGCAAGTACCAGCCGTGGGCGGCCATGCACTCCTTCGTCCACTCCATCAGCAGGTGTGAGCCCTCCTTGACGCGGCTCAGGTCATGACCGCCGTCGTTGGCGAACCACTGGACGAGAAGGCCGGCCGCCGGGCGGTCCACGTCGCCGGTGTCGCACACCGGGCACAGCTCCAGGTGGATAGGCCGCCCGTGTTCGTCGTCCTGCGGCGCCACCCCGCTCATGATGAGGTCGCCTCGGCAACGTGAACACTGCGGCAGCCGGTCAGAGAACTCCAGCAACGCCATGGCCAGCCCCCTTGCTCTGGACGTGGCCCTCCACCCAAGACCCGCTGATCTACGCCGTCAACCCCTCCCGCAACGGTGGGACACCCGACGACGGAGTCTGTCCACAGGCGATCCGTGATCCCTAGGAGGTATGAGCGACCACGAGCAGCAGCAGTCGGCCCCGAGCCGCGGCAAGGTCTTGGAGGCCCTCGCGCGGGCGGAGCGGAAGGTCTTCACACGGCCCGCGCCGAAGTCCGCAAATGCACAGGTGAAATTCCTCCTCACGCGGATGAAGGAGTCAGCGCGGAGCCTGGCGGAGCGTGTGGGCACCTCGACTCGAACGATCGAGCGCTACCGCGCCGGGAAGCTGAAGAAGCCACAGAAGCGGCTCCAGGCCGCTCTGGTGGAGGCGACTGAGTCCGAGTGGCAACCGCAGGTCAGGGCCCGTGCACGCGAACAGGCTTCCACGTCCAGCGGGATGATGGTGGAGGTGACGGCGTACTTCGGTTTCACGTGCTCGGGCAGCTCGGACGACGGTCGCATACGCACCATCACCACCCCGATCTCTCCCACCTACGTGAAGCAGATCCTGGAGCTCCAGGAGGCCGGAGCGACGGAGGAGGAGCTGCATCCGATCGTCGCGGAGGCCATCACCGAGTCGTATTTCACGGAATGGGGCACCCGGGCCGATGGCCTGCGCGCGGATTTCACGCACGTCCAGTCCATAGATTTCCGGTTCTGACACGGTCGAATTCAGGGCCTGCTATAAACCATATTCGGCGGGCCGTCGTACAGCGCTCTGGCGGCGGCCCGCTCCGAATCCGCACCACGAATACGAGGCCGATGATGACCACGCCCTGGCCGCCCCGGCGCACTGCGCGCCGTCCGCTCGCCCCGCGCGTCGCCGCGCCTCGGGAGCCGGTCGACCCCGCTCGCATCGGACGGCGCGTCGTCCGGCGGCGGGCGAAGGGGATGGACGCCGGCGCCGTCGCGGCGGCCCTCGAGGACGCCCGGTTCGACGCCCGGCAGGACTCGCGGCATGAGGACCTGGTCGACGACGTCCGCGGCCCGGCGGAGCTCGCGGAGTGGGAGCGCATCGCGCAGCTGCTCGCCGACGCGGCGCCGGGCACCGTGTACGACCCGGACGTCGACGGCGTCGTCCAGGCCGAGCTCGCCGCCGAAGCCGCGGCCGCCGCCGCCCGGGAGGCAGAGCTGCGCGAAGCGGCACGAATCGCGGCCCGCGCCGATGAGCTCCAGGCGCTGCGCGAGATGGGCACGCTGGAGGAGACCGAGCCCCGCGACGGGGACGAAGCCGTCCGCGACGAACTCACCCGCCGGGCGGGCGGGTACGTGCAGGCCGACGTCGACGCCTGGCTCGCCCACGCGCTCGCCGCGCACCTCGGGCACTACCGCGACCCGGCCGCCCGCGAGGCCGCCGCCGGCCTTCTCACCCCGTCGGTCCTCGCGCACGCCGCGCTGCTCGCCGAACTCGCCCGCCTGGTCCCGGGCACCGGCGTCGACCAGCTGGCGTTCGCGGGCCGGCTCGCCACCACAGAACCCGAGGCTGTCGGTGCCCTCGCCGTGTTCCTCGCTCGCGTCCGGTCGTAGCGCAGTATTCGCACGGCCTGCTCCGGCCTCACGCTCCGCTGTCTCCCAGATCCCAGCGTCTGGGAGGCAGACCTGTGAGGGACCTGGGAGGCTGGGGTCGGAAATACCCCGGAACGCCTGTGATGTCTGGGAGGTTGGAGGGCTGTTTTCCCAGGCAGGCGCGTTCCTGGGAGGTGACCTGAGAGCCTGTGAGGGAGCCAGGGAGCAGACGTGCCTGTGATCACCGTGGGTGACTGTCACGCTGTCACGCTCACCGGTGTCACGCGCCCCGATCCGGCTGTCACGTTGGAGTGTCACGCTGGCGGTTCGGCCCGGAATCACGGGCCCGACCCCTGGATTTGGGCCACCTCGCCGATCAGCGTGACACCGTCCCAGAGCGACTACGGTCCGCATCCGGATCCGGTCCCTCGCCCGCCTGAACAGTCCGCCGATCTGTGTCATCGACCCCCTGTTTCCCCAGGTGGAGACCCTCATCTGTGTCACTGTTCAGCTGATCTGTGTCATCGGGCAGCGGGCAGGGACCAGGACCCAGCAGCGCCCCCAGAACCTGGGTCCCTGGGTCCCGAGACCGGTGTTTTCCCTGGTGACCGTGGAACGGGCCGGAAGCTGGGTCCACCTGGGTCCCGCGCCCTCGTACGAGCTGGTTCGTCCGGAGTGGTCCCCAGGGCCCGGGGCGGCCGATACCGTTGGAGCAGACGCCAGTTCCGCCCCCTGGAGCCCTCGATGAGCGAACAGCCGGCCCCCGCCGACCACGCCCGGCAGCAGCTGGAGCCCGCGGCCGCCGACGGGTTGCGCGCGTACGCGGCGAAGACCCGTGAGAACGCCGACCAGCTCGCCGCCGTCCTGGAGGACATCGCCACCAACGGCCTGCCGTCGGTGGAGGACTGCACGCCGTGGGAGGAGCTGCGCGAGGCTCACCTCGCCCGGCTTGCCTCGCAGCGCCCGGCCGTCGCCTGATGGCCCCGCAGCACGGCCCGCGCCGCGCCCGGATCGCCTTCTCCGACTCCGCCGCCAAGCAGCTGGAGCACATCACTAGCGAGGCGGAGATCCACGCCCTGGACCGCGCCCTGGTCGTCGTCTCCGTCGACCCGGACGTCGGCGAGGCGCTGCCCGGCGACTCCGCCGGCCCCCAGTTGCGCCAGTACACCGACGAAGTCGAGCGCGTACGCCTGTTGTACTGGGTCACGGCTTTGCGCACCGTGGTCGTCGTCGCGTACATCGAGGTCTGACCAGCGAAGGAGCCGCTGTGCCGTCGATCGTCCAGGAGCTCTCCGGCCACCGCGACCTCGGCGGGCTGCGCGTGGTGGTGGAGTGCCCCTTCAAGGCCACCGTGCTCCGTGAAGGCTCGGCGCAGGACTCCGGGCCGGGCGCGGCCTGGCTCGCCTACCTGTGCCCCGTGCACACCGCGGACCTGGAGGGGTGGCCCGGCGCCGCAGACCACCCGGACAACGGCACGATGCCGTGCGGCACCGTGCTCGACTTCCGTTCCGGCGAGCAGCTCCTCCAGTCGCACGCCGATCTGTGGCTGACGCCGCTGACCGGCGTCGACCCGGCGGCGTACGGCGGTGTGTGGTCCGACGTCCTGGAGCAGGCCGACCGCGTGCTGGTCGCCCGGGTCGAAGAGGCTTCGGCCGCCGGCGAGGAGAGCCCGCTGCAGGACATGCTGGCGATGACGGACGTGGCCCGGCGGGCCGCCGCCAGGGGCGACCTCGGGGTGGCGACGACATCCCTGGCGTACTGCGAGACGCTCGCCATGCGCCTGCGGCACGACGGCGGTCTTGCACCCCATTAGTGGTTAGTACAGGTAGTACCTATGTGCGGGTTGTAGATCCTTCCCCCTGAGAGCAGAGCTCGCAGGACGGGGCCCGATCATCTGCACTCGCCTGAGACGACGCCCTCCCAGCGGTCGGCGCACATGATCCTTCCCGGCCCCGTACGGCCGTCTGCGGCGTTCTCAGGCCCTCCGGGCTCCGAGCGACGATCAAGGCCCGCAGAGCCGCTCACAGCGCCGTACAGCGCTTTAAAGGGTCGGAGGCGCGGCTGGTCCCTCGCCGCCAGTCGCGGATCGCCTTGCCGCTGCTGTCCCGTCACATGCGGTCCTCGGCTGGTCCCGGACCGAGCTCTGGTCTCAGGGGGGAGGATCTACAACCCGCAGAGAACCGCTATCTGTACTAACCACTATTGGGGTGCAAGGTTGGCGCCGCGCGGACCCCGTGCTCGCCGGTGTCGGCGACCCTGGTGAAGTCCGGCCGGCGCTGCGCCGTGCTGCATGTGAAGTGGGTTGCACCCTTCCCGGCCTGCATCGAGCAGCACCGTTGCGCAACCGGCTGCTGCTCCTGGTGGTGAAGGGTGCAAGGCCGATTGCTGCTCGGTTCGGAGACGTGTTGCGCGGTAGTCGCACGATCCAGGCGGCACAAGGGTGCTGCACGAGCAGCAGGCCGGCCTCGGTCGGGCAGCAACGGGCCCGGCGAGGCCCTGCCCGCGTGCTGCAACGGGACTGCCGACCATCGCGCAGCGGCATCGTTTGTTCTGCTCTGCTGCAACAAACCGGTTTACCTCGTGCTACCGGCCGTTGCTGCTCGCTGCATGCCGCGCTGCTCTGGGCTGCTGCACGGTTGCTTTTGCAGCGGGCGGGTGCAGCCGGGCGTGGTTTGTTCTGCTGCTCCAGAACAAGCCGGTTTACCTGGTGCTACCGGCTTGATCACGGGCGGGCGCGATGAAGGCGCCGCACCGGGGGTGCGACGCCTTCATATCGAGTGGATGGCCGGGTCAGGACACGGCTTTGAGGTTCTGTCGGCGCTTGGCGTCCTCGCGGCGCCGGCGCTTCTCGGCAAGCTGGTCCTGGTAGGCGGCGACGGCCGCGCGGTAGTGCTCCACGAAGCCGGGCGAGTTCAGCCGCTCGTTCTTCGGCATCGCCTTGACGGCGGCGATGGCGTCCTCGGGGGAGAGGTAGGCGGCGAGCATGGGGTTGAGCTGGTAGACGCCGGCCCGCTTCTTCTTCACCAGCTGCGCCAGGTCGAGGTCGCGGAGCGCCGCGTTCACGGCGGCCCGGCTCAAGCTGAGCATCTGCGCGAGGGTGACCTGGTCGACCTCGATCCTGCCGCCCGGCTCGCTGTGAGCGCGCATCTTCAGAAGCACGCGGTAGGCCGCGGGCAGCAGGTCCAGGTCGGCGACGATGCCTTCCGCGTTCACCGCGGCGAAATGCAGACCGCTCACTGTTCGGCCTCCTTCTCCTTCTGCTGTACCCGCTCGCGGCGGCGCTCAGCACGCATCTTCGCCCGCTCCTCGCGCAGCCGCTCGATCTCCTGGCGCATCCGCTCCAGCGAGGGGAAGCGCACCAGGTCGGGCAGGCCCTCGTCCGACCGGATCTTGGCAATGGTCTCGTGCTGGTCGACCCGGATGTACTGCGCGTCCATGGTCTCCGTGCCCGGGATGAATTCGGCAACCCGGTAGGAGTACGGCGGGTTGAACTGGTAGACGCCGCGCTTCACCCGGAACACGATCCCGTGGCCCATGACTTCCTGCAGTGCCTCGTTCACCTTGGTGCGCGCCACGTCCAGGACGTGTGCCATCTCATCCTGGGTCAGGGGGATGCGTCCGCCGGCCTTCTGGCAGGCGATCATCAGGAGGATCAGCCGCAATGGCAGCGCCTCGCGGAAGAACTGCGCGATGACGAGGAAGAACTCCAGGCTGTCCATGGAGAAGGCGTTCGGCTCGTCCGGCGGCCCGTAGAACTCCAGCGGCTTCCGCTCGCTGTCCAGCGTGAGCTTCCGGCCGGGGTAAGCGCGGGCGACCTCGTCCAGGTCCTTGACAGGCCGTAGCGGCTGATTCCAGGCGTCGGCCGGATCCTCGGCCAGCGGCAGCTTTGGCTGCGGCTGCGGCGCCCCTCGGGTCCCCGGACGGCGGCGCTGCGGCTCTGTCGACACGAGGTTCCTCTCCAAGCTGTTGATCTCTGCGACGCGGAGCAGTATGTCACCTCTGCTTGACATGGATGTCGCTTCGACACGACATGCCGCGCAAGTTGTGTCCCCCCAGGGGGGACACAACTCCCCCCTTGCGTCCCACGGCCCTCATGTGAGACGCATCTGTCGCCCGATGTCGCCTCCAGTTGACATGCTGCGGGAATCTGTGTCGTCTCTGGTTGACATTGAACGGCCGATATGCCCCCTCAGTCGGGACACATCGGCCGCGATATGTCCCCTCACCCGGTACGCATCTCAAGATTTGCGGCTCTCTGACCTGCGGTTTCTTGATCTCGCCATATATCAGTGGCTGAGGTCACCCGCACCATCCGCCCGGACCCTCCGTGGCTGAGGCGGCTTCGCGTGCGAGTCCTCGATCCAGCGCGGGTCGTGGACGGCACCAGCGGCTCTGAGTCTCGGGTGGTGCCGACCGTGACGAACAAGCACCAGGAGGCGGGGCCGGCCTCCATGGTGGGTTCCGCCAATCGGCCCTGGGAGGCCGATCGGCTCCGGTACCTCCGCACGCCGGAATTCATGCTTTCCGATATCTGAGGTGCCGTTCTGTGGTTCGGACCCGCAGCTTCCCAATTCGTAATTCCTCGCGTTAATTGGGAGAGAAAAACCCGGGCTGACCGTTCATCAAATGGCGTGCCCTGCCCGGGTGGTTGGGGGGGTGTCCTGTGTTTCCGCCATCGGTACATGCTGCATCAACCTGATGCACGCGCTACACTGGAACCCACACGAACGAGCGACCCCCACCCCTCGTAGCCAGCCCGGCCCGCGCCAGCGGGCCCCAAGGTTCTGGAGGCACAGCCGGAAGGACCGTCAGGCGGGGGAGCGCAGCGGACCCGCCCGGGAGTGCGAAGCACTCCCCAACTCCCGTACTAGAGTCCCCACTAGCCGCACCCAACACCCCGTCAGCCGCCCGGCCGCGCACCGCGCGGCCCGCCGGGCGCGCAGCGGCCAGCCTCACCGGTCCCTGGAGCGCAGCGGAGGGGACCCGCCCGCGCATTCGCGCGGGCCAGCGGGAAGCGCAGCGACCGCCCCGCTTGCACATCGCGCAGCGATGTGGTACCCGCTCCGCGGGCCGTGCACCTCGGGGCACCAGAGGATCTGCACCAGGTCGGTGCCCTCGGGGAAGGCGATCTCGGGGACGTCGGCCGCGTAGAGCTGCGCCACG
>NZ_JBFBBK010000111.1:0-7928 GCF_040682635.1 Streptomyces sp. NPDC051133 | reverse complement strand
ATGGTACCGCGGCGCAGTGTATCCTTTTTCGGCGCGGTCCAGCCGATGGCTGGCTCCCAGTGGACGGCGCTGACCGCCGATTGCGTCGCGGATCTTCTCGCGGAGGCCGCGGACCGGCGTTGGGAAAGGCTGTTTCGTTTCACGCTGGCGCCCGACGAGATCTTCTTTCACACCTTGCTTTGGCAGTGCGGCCGACGGAGTGAAGTAGAGGACCCGATGTTTCGCACACGATCCGGTCAGGTCACGGCCGACTTCGCCAACTTCCACTACCTGGACCGGAACCTGTCGGGCTTCCGCACGCTTGCTGATCTACCGCTAATCGAGGACTCGGGGATGTTCTTTGCACGCAAAGTGACGGCGGCTCGGTCAGCTGACTTGCTAGATGCGCTGGACACCCGGGCCCTAAGGCCTGTGTGATGCTGTGATCAACGGAGTTTTCTTTGTGAGGTCATTAGTGCAGATCAACGACGAAGGCGGTGGCTGCCGGCGAGACACCCGTCGGGCATCTCGCCGTATCGACTCGCGAGGCGCTGCCAGGCCATTCAGTTTGTTGATCAGGCGCTGCTGGTCCTTGCGCGGCACCGAGGCGAACACATCGTCCACGTAGAGAGCCAACCTGGCCCGTACACACTTCACTTCATGTGCATCCACACATCCAACACGCCCACGAACAGCCCGAACCGAAAGACCCAACGGAGTACTACAACATCGTTGCGAGATAAAGAAATTGGCGCCGCCGACGGGGAGACAGGTTAGGTCGCCCGCATACTTGGTGTTCGGCTCCTGGGCGGGGAAGTCGCGCCGCAGCATGCCGACGGCTCGGGGACGGTGGCCGCACCTTCTTGCAAAGTTCGTTGATCGTGCGTTGATGCAGGTCAGTTGAGGCCGAGGATGGCCAGCGATCGTTCGTAGGGGCGGAGGGCTGTCGTGCGGAGTCCGGCGGCGATGTTGGTGTGGCCCGCGGCACGGAGCCGGTTGATGGCAAAGCTGCGCAGGGTGGCCATGTTCTCCGCGCTGTGCCCGGTGCGGATCTTGGAGGCGTCTTCGCGGAAGGCGGTGTCGCGGACGAAGTGGAGCCTGTTTTCGATCACCCAGTGCGCCCTGAGGACCGTCGCGATGCGTTCTGGGGACGCCTGGCGGCTGGTCAGGTCGGTGATCACGTAGACCGCCCGGCTCTGCTTGCCGGTCCGGGTGTCGGTGCGGTGGCGTACGACCCTGGCGGCCTGGGCGGCATGGGGGGAAGTCGACGCCGAGGTCGGTGACGGTCAGCACCTGCACAACCCGGGTCTCCTTCCGGCCGTGCCCCTGGATGCGGTCGTAGAACTTCGCCGTCACCTCGCCCCAGGGCAGGGTCCGCATCTGTTCGTAGAGATTCTTTTGGTTCCGCTTCACCCTGAAGGCGTAGTGCGCCTCCTTCACCCCGACGAGGAAGCGGGCGTGGTCGCGCTGAGTGTGCGGTGCGTCGCCGGTCACCGTGACTCCTTGCAGATCGTAGGGGTCCAACAGGGCGGCGAAAACACGTGATCTCGTTCGTCTTCTCGGGGACCCTGAGCTGGGTGACGGGTCATCGCGGCCAGCAGGTGTGCGGCCGGGGTGGTGCCCAGGCGCGAGCCGCGGGCGCTCTTGCCGTCGACCGCGAGGGTGTCGGCACCGGCCGGGTCGTGTCCGAGGAGGTCGGCCAGGCCACCGGGGCAGGTGTCTTTTGATGACCCGCCGGATCGTCGCACCCGCTGGGCGGGACGCGCACGGCCAGGGCGGTCGCGGTGTGGGCGCCGAGTTGGGCCAGGACGTCCTGCGGTGCGTCGGTGGCCCACTCGTCGATCGCCACGAAACTCCTCGCCCCGCTCACCACAGCAGAGCAGGCGATCAGCAGCACTGCCACGAACGGGTGACGCTTCCCCCGTCGGCACCGCGGATCGGCCAGCGTGGCCAGCCGCTCGGCCAGCGCACCCGTCGCGCGGTGCTGACGGGTGGGCGACTTGACCAGACAGACGGTGGCAGACTGGCGACACATCGAAGCTCCGTTGGGCGCAGGCGACTTGGGAAGGTCACCTCCACAACGGAGCTTCGTTGCGTTCGGTCGCGCGCCCTACCGGCATCCTCACACCGCCGTGACCTGCACACTCATGAGATCACCGCGACTTTGCAATCGCCCTGTCCCTACGGGCAGCTCAGCGGATGGTCGGACAGGACCTCCGCCTACTGCAACACTCCGATAACAAAGCCAGAGTTCCCGGCGATCACAGGCTGGCCCCGATCGGGAAGTTCAGAGAAATCCTCGCCAGTGAACAGCACACAAAGCACTTTGCCAACGGGGGTTTATGAGAGGGAGGAGCCACCAGGCTTCATTATCATCTGTTACACAGTGCGTCGTACCCGCAGCCAGGCTCACTCTGTGCCATTCTCTACCTGCCTGCGACGCAGGTAGAAGCAGCGAGGTGATGACGATGACTATGTTCCGCAAAAAGGTGTACGGCGCTAGGTTCTATACAGGTCAACAAGACGGCTCGGCGCGCTCTGCGGGGCGTGTGCTTCCGTTGGTGTTCGACCTAGTTCGACCGAGGAGTGTCATCGACCTGGGGTGTGGCACTGCCTCCTGGCTCGCGGTCGCGCGCAGCCTCGGCGCGGAAACCATCGTCGGAGTCGACGGCGGATGGGTGGCTGAGAAGGCTCTGCGTATCCCCCCCGACTGTTTCCTGAAGCACGACCTAGCTCATTCGCTCGACCTGAACGGCCGCCGCTTCGACCTGGCCATGTCTCTAGAGGCCGCCGAACACCTAGACGCATTCCGAGCCGACTCTTTTGTGGCTGACCTCTGTGCGCTAGCTGATGTCGTCCTCTTCTCGGCGGCCATCCCCGGGCAGACCGGCACCAACCATCGCAATGAACAATGGGCGACCTACTGGCGTGACCGCTTCCAGCACTTGGGCTACCAGCTGATCGACTGCCTCCGCAGCCGCCTGTGGGATGATCCAGAGGTCGAGCCCTGGTACGCGCAAAACGCCTACCTGTACGTCAGCTCGGATCGACTAGCCACGGACGAGCGTCTCCGCACCGCCGCAGCTGAGTCCGGGTGCATGCCTCTCGACGTGGTCCATCCCGGAACTCTGGCCTGCTTCTCGAAGCCCTATGCTCCGAAGTTCCCGGTGCCTCGAGAGCAGCGCCCCGCACCGATGCAGTTTACGGCCCGGAATCGCTGAGTGAATACCACGCGGCCTTCACTTTCGTCCGCTTCTGTGAAGGAGGCGACCGTCATCGGGTCTCCGCGACGCGAAGCAGGCGTCGCACGTTGAGGATGCCACGTCCTCCCGCGGCTTGCGGTTCTCACGCCTGAGCAAGGACATTTTCTCGCGTTCACTGCTGGTCAGCCCTTCGCATTCGCCCGCATCGTGCTGGGTTTGCTTCACCCTGAGCTTGTTCCGCTTTGACGGACACCTTTGGTGTGTTGGTCAGACCGCCAGGGCGCTGTCGTATTCGGCGGGTCTGCGGTAGCCGAGTCTGGTGTGGAGACGGGGCACGTTGTACCAGCTTTCGATTCACTCGAAGATCGCGGTGCGGGCGGCGGCCTTGCTGGGCCAGGGCCGGCTGTCGCCCAGCTCGTTCTCGAGAGTGGAGATTGCTCAATCCGCCGTCGCTGACGGACCGTGGGTCGGCTCCGATTGCAGCAGCGGGACTCGCTTCGTGAGCGCGGCAGCCGGAAGAGGATTGTCCGATTCGATGCCAGGGTCCGCGCTGACAACGAGGCCGGCTATTTGAGCGTCGAAGCCCGTCGGCCAAGATCGTAAGGTCGCTCGCCAGCGCGCCTTCCATCCTCGCCTCTCGCAGGTCAGTATCGTTGAGGTCGCTCGCACCCCGGAGGTCGGCCAACCGCAGGTCCGCGCCATCGAACACGGCATCCTGGGCACGGGCCTTGCGTAGGTTCGCCTCCCGCAGGTCCGCACGGGAGAAGTCCGCCGACCTTAAATCGGCCTTGACCAGGCGTGCACCTCGCAGATCAGCTTGCAGACAGCGGACCTGGTGGAGAATCGAAGTGCCGAGTTCGGCATGCCGCAAGTTGGCAGCGATCAGGGACGCCTTGCTCAGATTGACCTGGTAGACGCTCGCCGCTTCCAGGCAAGCGCCGTCGAAGTTGACTCCGTGTAGCCACAATCCGTCACAGTCGGATCGGCGCAGGTCAGTCAGGCAGACGTTGAGCCACTCCGGACGGCCTTCCTGGTACAGAACCCCGAGGCAGGTCAGCGCCGTCTGAGCGTCCGCGGCGCGGGTCTCCAAGGGGAGCACCCAGTTTATGGCCGCGTCCGCCGAATGATCAGGGTGTCCAGGATCAAGGGTCAGGCCCCCTCCCAGGCAGGGAAGTCCACCGGCATCGCCCGCCACTTGATCCCGTTGTCCAGGACGTAGAAGGCGGCGTCGAGCATCTGGCCGTGGCAGTAGCCCTCCGGGCGTCCGCCCCGGCCCTCCAACCACGCCGGCACCGGTAGTAGCGGCCTGAGCTCCGCCCACTGCTCATCCGTCAGAACCGTGTCGTACACCGGCGCCCGGTCGGGCTGATCCGCCGCGTTACCGAACCTGTGCGCGAGACAGTGGGCCTTTTCCATCTTCACTCTGAGCTGGTCAGATGGAGGGTGCGGATGGCCTGGACGAGGCTGGTGATCCGGGTGGTCGAGCACCGCAGTCTGCGGAGGAGCCTCCAGGACTTGAGGGTGGCGGTGGCCTGCTCCCCGAGGCCCGGATCTTGGTGTGGAACCGGTTCGCTGCCTTCTGGCCTGCGGAGAGGGTCTCCCACCGGCCCCAGTAGGGGATCCGGACTGTTCCGCCGGCGCCCCGGTAGCCTTTGTCGGCCCAGCACTTGATGCCGGCCTCGGCGAGGGCGCCGACAATGCCGTGTTCACGGGCAGCACGGACGTCGTGGACGGCGCCGGGCATGGCCGGTGAGGCCCACAGCAGCCGGCCGAAGAGGTCGGCGGTGACCTGCACGTTCATCCCGTGCTTCTTGGGTTCGCCGGAGCAGAACCGCCGGTCCGCGGCGATGCCGTCAGTCGGCAGGAGCGTGCCGTCCAGGAGCAGATACGCCTTCACCGACGCGGTGCGCACCGTGTCGGCCAGGCTGGGGGTGAGGACGGCCAGGAACTCGACAGCCTCGGTGACATAGCGGTAGGCCGTCGTGGTGCCGACGCCGAACCCGGCCGCGAGCTGGGCATAGGTGGGTCCCACCCGCAGATGGGCGAGTGTCAGCAGGGCTTGGCGGCCGGCGCTCCGACGCCGACGCGAGCCGGTCGTACGGCGGTGCCGCCGCAACTGCTGCGTGAGGAAGCGGAGGGCAGAGCTGGACACGTCGACGCCCGACGGGTACAAGCACGTGAAGCCTCTGGTGGAGACGGTTCTCTTGGTCGAAAACCCATCTACCAGGGGCTTCACCACGTTGCCAGCCCAACCGCCCTACTTCAGAGGCAGGTTGGAAAGGGCTCAGTTAATCGAAGAAGCGAGACCGCACTCAAGATCGAAAGGAATACAGCTTCTCACACCGGCTCAGCCACCGGAAGTGAAACAAGGGGGCCTTGGGACTCCGGCGTGTCCGGGGTACTCTACCGTCCCCTTGGGTTACTTTGAGGATCATGGGAAACACTCGAACCTTGAGCATTCGGCGGCAGATTAAGGCGGTCATCAAGCGCCAAGCGGCCGTTGCAAACAGGGCGCTCTCGCATGCGGGAATCCTTGTTGCGCCACGCCATTACTACTCTTCTGCACCGGATCTGCGCGGCCTCGCGGCGACTCAGGAATTTTGGCGAGCTGCTTCCCGCCTCCCCGGCCTGCGTATCGACTTGGACGAGCAGGTAATCTGGCTCGAGAAGACCTGCACACCCTTTGTCGACGAGTATCGCGGAAATGGGATCTCCGACCCGACGGGTCGGCTCGGCCCCGGGTACGGCTATATCGAAGGGCAGGCTTTGCACGGCATCCTGCGCTCGGTGCGCCCGCGTAGATACCTCGAAGTCGGCAGCGGCGTCTCCACCCACATCGCAGTACGGGCACTTACCCGCAATGCGGAGGAAGGCCACGCAGGGACGGTAACCTGCGTTGAACCATACCCGCGCGAGTGGCTGGTCCATGATGCACGTGTAGAGCTGCACCGGGCACCGGTCCAGGCCGTCAATCTGGAGATGTTCACCTCGCTGACCGCCGGGGATGTCTTGTTCGTCGACTCATCCCATGTGGTCAGGCCGGGTTCGGATGTGAACTTCCTTGTACTGGAAGTCTTCCCACGCCTCGCACCTGGGGTGATCGTGCATATGCACGACATTTATCTACCGTATGACTATCAGTGTGACCTGCTGGACAGCGTGCTCCACTGGGCCGAAACATCGCTCGTGAGAGCTTTCCTGACGCATAATGAGCATGCGGATATCCTCGCATGTATGTCTCACCTCCACTATGAACGGCCCGACCGACTGCGTGCCGTGTTCCCGGACTACCAACCGGCCCCTCACGATGATGGTCTTAGCGCCGGCGAGGGACACTTCCCGTCCTCGCTGTGGTTCAAAGTCTGCTGATTGCATGCATGGGGGGTGAGTTCGCGGCTGCGGGACGCCAGCTGCCCGGTGCGCAGGAAGGCCAGTAGCTCGTCGGGGGTGCTGAAGAGCAGGGTGGTCTTCTCGATGCTGACCTTGTGCTCCCGCAGGAGCATGCGGGTGTCGGTGACGACTTGGCTCATGGTGCGGTCGTTGATCTCCAGCATCTTGCGCAGGACCCGCTGCGAGCACACGCGCCGAGGTAGAGCAGCGTGACGAGGATGCGGTCGCGGCTGTTGAGCAGGGGCTTCTTGCCCTGTGTGCCGGGGCGCTGGCGGCGTGGCCCACCGCGCGCTTCGTATCGCTGCTGTTCCCCACTGCGCCCGCTGGGCTGCGGCCAGCTTCTCGGCCAGGGCGTCGAGATCACCGCTGGTCATGCCAGTCAGACGCGGGTCGTCCATCATTTCCAGCACCGTGACCCGTTCCGTTGTCGGGGAAGGCGCCGGTGCGGCTGTCCGGTCGGTCGCTGCCGGACGGAGCGTGTGGTTCCAGGTGCCACGCACGGGGTGGGGTTCGATGGGCAGGGCCTGCATCCGTGCCTTGCTGATCGCCACGCCGAGCGGATAGGCGCCTGGGTCGAGTTCGGCGTGAACACGCAATCCGGCGCGGGTGGTGGTCGAGGCGATCGGGTGGACGACGACTTCGTGGCTCGTCAGCGGCCTGCCTCGCCAGTTCATCGTGATCTGGGAGAACCCGGTGCTCGATCTTGTTCCACTTCGGAGCAGGGTGGTCGTTGGGCCTGGCATGCATCCTTGGGTGGGGTTGTCTGATCAGGTGCGACTGGGTGTGGTGACCCGGTGGGTGACTCCGGAACTGGTCGACGAGGTGCTGGACAGGTGCAAGGTTCGGGACAAGAGGCCCGGCGCACTGCCGGCCGGGTTTATGGTCTGCTACACCCTCGCCCTGGCGCTGTTCCAGCAGGACTCCTATGACGATGTTGCCAAGCAACTAGTTGGCAATATCCCGGAGTTGAATGCCAGCGTTCCGAACAAGTCCTCGTTCACGCGGGCCCGCACGCGCTTGGGGCCGCTGGTCTTGGAGGTCTTGTTCCATGAGCTGGCCCGCCCGTTGGGGTTGGCCGGCCCGGAGGGCTCCTTCTACCGGGGGGGATGCGGCTGGCCGCAGTGGACGGGTTCGTCCTGGACGCGTCGGACACGAAGGCCAACCGGGCCGCGTTCGGCGGTCCGGCCAAGAACGGCCTGCCCGCGGGGTTCCCGCAGGTGAGGGTGGTCACGCTGACCGAGTGCGGCACACACGGCCGATCCCGCCGAAGCCTCCGGCGCCTGCACGACGGAGGCGAGCCCGGCGAAGGCCATCGCGGCCGCGACCGTCGCGGTTTTCTTCAAGGCACCTTGGGGG
>NZ_JBFBBK010000110.1:0-8458 GCF_040682635.1 Streptomyces sp. NPDC051133 | reverse complement strand
GGGTGTGGAAGCTGGAGCACCGCTATCTGCCCGACGGATGGACCAAGGACCAGGACGAGGACAGCGACCTGGCCTTCGCCACCGTCGACGACCAGAACGGCAAGGCGATCGAGGATGTCGTCGGAGCCAACCGGTTCACGACCGGTACCGCCACTGGCGCCACCGCCGTGACCGTCATCGGCTACCCCGACTCCCGCGAGACGCCCATCAGCTGCACCAACAAGCCAACCTCATACAGCAGCACCCAGCAGCGCATCGACTGCCCCGCCTTCACCCACGGCACCAGCGGCAGCCCCTGGATCAACGGCGACGGCCAGGTCGTCGGCGTCCTTGGCGGCTACGACGAGGGCGGCGACACCGACGACGTGTCCTACAGCGTGACCCTGGGCAGCCAGGCGGCCGACCTGTACAAGGCCGCGATCAGCGATCCGTGATCCGCGCGGCTTGATCATTCCACCGCTTCAGGTATTCCCTGCTCAAGCGCGATGCGGCAGTGTTCAACCTGCTCGGCCACCTGCTTTATGAACCAGCGCATGATCTCGTAGGGGATGACGTGCTCGTCGTGGCTGTGGATGTGGACGGCCGGCTCCAGGCTCGGGTCCTCGTCGGGTATCACCGCCACCACGAAGGCATCTCCAGGAGGTGAGTCTCTGCGTTGGGAATCTCAGCCCACGTGGCCGGCGCCGCGACGGCCTCGCTCAGCTCCACGCACCAGGCGTCGTCCGGCAAGGCGTAGTGGAGCTGGATGGCGTAGTGGCGGCCTGCATGAACGCGCAGCTCTGGCATGTCCGCAGGCTGCCACAGCTGCAACGTCGGAGTCTCGCGAGTATCCGCTCAGCACCTGGTGCCGCCGCTCCACCGACCATTTGCGGGACAACCCTTATAGGCAGCGGCCGGTCTCTTACTCGCACAGTTCTCTGGCTCAACGAAACCCGGCGCTTTGAGGCCGTGCGCTAGACGAGGAGGCCGGAGTCGATCCGCACCGCGAAGATCTACTTGCCGATCACCGTGGCCCGGATGTCGGCGATCTCGTCCACGCGCTTCTGGAAGAGGTACAGGGTGCCGGTTATGCAGCCGTCGATCTCCTCGAGACCGGGGGATCTCTCGCCACGTGCAAGGACCCCCCATGGGGTTGGCATTCCCCCGCCTATCTTCGCATGATGTAGGAATTCTACGGCGGTGTGAGTGCCGCCGTCTCGTGAGTGTGCCGTGCGCTCCTGCACCGGAGACAGCCCCGTACATCTGCGGCAACGCATGGCGGGAAAGGACCCTGGGTGTTCCAGGCCCTCAATCCGTTGGATGCCACCTCGCAACTGACGACGCTCGGCACTATAGGCATCTTCCTGGTGCTCTTCACCGAGACCGGCCTGCCGATCGGCTTGTTCCTGCCCGACGGCTCGCTGTTGTTCACGGGCGGCCGACCATGCCCGGCCGCGCCCCTGCAACCGGCACCTGGCAAACGGCGTCACACGGGCGAAGGAACTGCCGCCCCGGTACCACCAGGGCAAGGCGATCGTGCTGGCCCCGTTCATCGCGGTAGTACGGACGGTACGCAGCCCGCTCGCCGGGATTATGGAGGTGCCCACCCGCACCTGCGCGCTGCGGCAGGTCACCGGCGGACTGATGTGGTCGGCAGGACTGGTCCTGGGCGGCTACGCCCTCGGGTCGAGCCTCCCGAACGTCAACCAGCACCTGCTGTCTCTGGGTTGCCTGATCGTCGTCGCCCCTCTGCTGCCGCTGCCCCTGGAACTCCTACGCTCCCTTCGCCACGGGAGGGCTGCGACGAAGCCGGCCCGAAGGCACGCTGCATGAAGATCACATTCCTGATCCACGACGTCTACGGCATCGGCGGCACCAACCGCACCACCCTCAACCTCGCCACAGCGCTCGCCGACCGCCACGAAGTGACCATCGTGTCCGTCCGGCGCCATCGCACCCGGCCGCAGTTCGACATCGATCCGCGGGTGACAGTGGTACCCCTGGTCGACGTGCGCAAGGGCTCCGCCGACCTCACCGATCCGCTGATGAACGAACCCTCCCAGTCCTTTCCCACGGCCGAGAAGCGGTACCACCAGTACAGTCGCCTGTCCGACCAGCGTGTCGAGCAGTACCTGAAGGACAGCAACGCTGACGTCATCATCGGTACCCGCCCAGGTATCAACGTCTACCTGGCCCGTTTCGCCCCACCCCGTGCCCTGCGCATCGCCCAAGAACATCTCACCCACGACACGCATGCCAAGAAACTGCGCGCCCAGTTCGCCCGCCACTACCGCGAACTGGACGCCCTGGTCACCACTACCGAGGCGGACGCCGCCGTCTACCGGGCGAGGATGCGGCTGCCCGGAGTCGAGGTCCTGGCCATTCCCAACGCCGTCCCCGATCCCAGGCTGTCACCCGCCCGCACCGGCGCCAAGGTCATTGCCGCGGCCGGACGCCTGGCCCGCGGAAAGCGGTTCGACCTGCTTATCAAGGCGTTCGCCGACATCGCAGGCAAGCACCCCGACTGGACGCTGCGCATCTACGGCGCCGGCGCAGAGAGGGACCATCTGCAACAGCTGATCAGTGAATACAGCTTGGGCGGCCGAGCGGAGCTGATGGGCGTGGCCTCGCCGATCGAGCCCGAGTTTGCCAAGGCCGCCATCGTTGCCTCCACCTCCAACGCCGAATCCTTCGGCATGACCCTGGTCGAGGCCATGCGCTGCGGGGTCCCGGTCGTCTCCACCGACTGCCCGCTCGGCCCCGCCGAGATCATCCACGACGGCATCGACGGCCGCCTCGTCCCGGTGGGCGACCTACAGGCGCTGAACACCGCGCTACTCGACCTGATCACCGACGAGCTCGCCCGCCTCCGCATGGGCCGCGCCGCCCGCCGGGCCGCCCACCGCTACGACCCCGAGCGCATCGTCGACATCTACGAGGACCTCTTCGTCGGCCTGGCCGCCTCCCGGAACTCCCGTGCCTGGCAACGCACCAAGGCCCGATGGCGCAGCCTGGCCGCCCGGACCCTGCACCGACTCGGCCAGTCAACCTGACCCGGGCCTTCAGGACTTTGTTGGCGGATTCGGTGATCGCCCTCGGTGATCTTGTTGGATCGGGCAGTCTGGTGGAGGTTCGGTTCCGTCGTGCGGGGAGGCACGGAGGGGCTGCCATGTCGCTGCGCCCTGTGCCTGCTCCGTCCGTCCCGGAGGCCACCGCGCGGGTGGCGCGGGCTGCGTTCCGCAAGGGCTGTCTGGCCATGCGGATCCGGGATGAACTCGGTCCGCTCTCCGAGGACGAGGCCCCGCATCTCCGGCAGATGAAAAACCCCTGGCCGACACGGTTGCGCTTGTCGACGTGGCCGCACTCGGCGGTCCAGCCGATGGGCGGATGGGCACGGGACCATGTGCGGCTCACGGTTCGTACGGGCATCACGGCGGGGCTGCTGCTCGCCGCCGCCGGACTGGGGTGCGCCATGCTGCCGGGCCTGGCCGGCATCCTCGTGGGCGCCCCCTGATCGGTGTCGGGACCGGTCTGATCACTCCGCTCGGCTTCGCCGCCCTGGCCTCGAGCACTCCCAGCGAGTGGCTCGGGCAGAGCCTGGGGGCCGCCGAATTCGGCGACGCGGGAGGCCCGCTGCTCGGCACGACGGTCGCCTCCCTCACCCACGGCTACGCCGTCCTCGGCGTCCTCCTCGCCTCGGTCGGTTCTTCGCCCTGGTACGGCGCCGTCTCACCGCAGGGTGAGGCCCCGCACAACGGACGGCGCCGAACATGACGGCAGGCATCAACGCACGTGATCGTGAGTTCGCGGCCGCCGATCAGGTCACCGAGGAGGGTCCAGCGGAGGCGGATACATCGGCACAGGCCAGAACGCGCTTTACTCCCGGCTCAGTCGCGTGCAGCAGCTGCTCGTCCTCCGGCGACAGGTCCGACACGAACCGGGCCAGTACTGCCGCTCGGTCCCCTCCTTCGTCCAGCAGCGAGTGCATTCCCGCCGCTGCATACCCGGCCTGGTCGTCCACGGGCGCATACACATGGCTGCGGCCCTCCCGCTGCCGAGTCACCAGACCCTTGTCACACAAACGGGTCAGAATGGTCAGCACCGTCGTATACGCGACGCCGGGTACCTGTTCCAGGACCTCCCCCGCGGGCACCGGACGGGAGGCCGCCCACAAGGAAGCCAGCACCTCCCCTTCCAGCTCACCCCGCGCTCGCCGCCGGGCCTCCCCCCGATCGTCCTTACCGCCCGTCATCTGACACCTCCCTCGCGACTCCCGTCGGGTCCTTTTCAATCGTTGAAACTACTACGAGACGTAGAAAGGGGGCGCCTCGATCGTAAAGCCGTGTCGAACAGCGGCTTCAAGCCCTGCGTGCCACCCGAATTACAAGCCCGGAGTTGACCCCTGGGCCCCTCGTGCCGTCTCGCCACGGGACGATCACCCGCTGACGTCGGCAATCCGCCGACAGGCCGGACAGTGAAATTCGGCGGCCTAGTGACCCGAACCGGTACCAGCGGCCTCGACGAGGACATGGCGGCGATGTCGTTCATCGCCGCTGCTGCGCAGCCACGACCCCCATCGCTGTCCGGTCAGCAGGCCACGCAGACCTGACGTCAGCCACCGTAGGTGGTAGGCCGTGTCGGCAAATCCCCGCCGGTACGCCCACACGACCTACTCTTTCCGCTTGCTGTCGGGAAACATCCCGCGCAGGCGGTCTGCTATCCCGCGCTTGCGCTTAGCCGACCTTCCCGGTTCCAACTCCGTCCTGCGGTGAGCCGCCTGGAGACGTGACGCCGGCGGGGCAACCTTGGCACCTGGGCCAGGCTCAGGCTGGCTTTCCGTGGTCGACCTCTTCCGCGACTCGAAACCTGTCGTTCCGTTCCCGTGGGCGTACGACGCAGGTGGCTGGAAATGCTGGTATGCACCTGAACTTCGATCGACCCTGAACTCCAGCAGACCTTTATCCACCAGGAAGGCTGCATCGAGAATGACAGCGCATAGTCCGCGGCCTGTAACAAAAGCGATATCGCGGACGGTGCGCTGCCCATTGACTGCGCTGACGAGCGACCATTGCTGGGGGCTCATCCACTCCAAGTTTTTCGGGACAACCCCGCTGGCACTGAGAATTCCATCCGGCACGATTGGCCCTGCCAGCGAGGCCAGGCGGCGGCTCATCCGCTGCGTTTCATGGAGCAGGTGTGTCACGGCCAGCGGGGGGGCGATGAACTCCCGCTGCGGGTCTGCGATCTCACTGTCACGATGGTAGACAGCGTCCAATGATCCGGAGAAGACCGCATACGCTGCATCCACGTGGTTGAGGACGAGCAGAAATTCCATTTCACCGCCCCCGACCATACCTCTGTCCACCAGCACAGCCAGCGGATGCAGCAGGTAATTCGACTCCGTAACGGCCGCTTCCCAAGCTCCGGTATCCACACGGCCCGAATTGATGAGCAGTTGTTCGATACTGGGCACGCCAGCCGATGCAACCCCCCCAACCAGGCCATCCGCAAAATAGAACGCTCCACCTGGATACCCGACGACCTCCAGAACCCCAGAGAACATGCTGTCGGAACATCGACTCACTATATCCGCGAGGTTTTTTGCCGAGAGGATACAGTCTAGTGATTGCTGATCTCGACTGGCCGAATAATTGCCATTACGAGAATTGCTCATCACTACACCAAGAGGGAGTTTGCGATACGCTTTGTCTGACTGACGACAAGCCCGACGTTTACCTCTTCCCGGTCGAACTCGGCATAAAATATCAATCGCTCGGTGCTGACCGGAATGACGCGCAGAATGACGTATCCGCGCTCAGTCATCGCAAGGATGCAGTCGAGTTCGTCGAAGGCGCGGCCTCGGCCCCCGTGGGCCATCTGCTCCGCTGCCGCGATAAGGCTCGGTGCAGAATCAGGGTTTTCCAAAGCCGCGCCGCCCCACTTGGCTACCGCGCCTGTGGCCTCATCGACGAGTGCAACTGATCGCACTCCCCGGATGGCGAGTGTCTCGGCAACCGAATCTTGGAGATTTGCCATGTCAGGTTCTCCCAGGTCGGCAGGCCGACACAGCACCTTCAGGCGCCACGTGCAGCCTATCGGTCACACGACGAGGTTTCGCTCGACGGCCTTCAGAGCATGACGAGCCAGTGCGAGATTCGCCTTCTCCCTGCCGAGCGCGATATAAAAGAAGAGAGTCTCACTTCCATTACTCGGCCTTTTGAGCAGCCTGATGAGATGGTACTGCTCATTCAGCGTTATAAGAATATCCTCGATCGATTCCTGGATGCCAAGGCGTTCGAGGGTGCGCATCTTCGCGCGGACGACCTCAGTGTTCCCTGCAGCGGCTACCTCAAGGTCCAGATGCCGACCTCCGCCAGCAGTCCCCAGGCACATACCGCTTTCGTAATCGACAAGTGCCGCCCCCACGGCGCCGTCGATATCCATGGCTTCTTTCAGCGACTGTTCAATACTCACTGACCGCCACACCTTTCTTGATTGCCGCGTCAGTCGATGGCATCACGTAACACCCGCTCTGGGGTGGCGTTTGAGGGGCCCCGGCGTTCCATCCAAGATGGTCGACTGAAGTCTTGGATCGACTGACTCATGACTTGTATGTGAACGTAAAAGACCTTTCGGACGTTGTCAACGCCCTCCGAGAGCCGTAAGGGTTTTCCAACTCGAGAATTGAATTCCCTCTTGACACCGTACGAACGACGGAGTAGGTGTAGCGCATTTCGCCGGGCGCAGGCGGGCCGAACCAATCCTCACTGCAAATCAGCACATTCAAGTACAACGTGCCTGGTGGCAGCATTCTGGGAGAGCCGAGGACCTGCAATCTGTCAGACCGATCCGGATAGTCTGGCATGTGCTCTGAATCCGTCCGCTGTTGCGATCGGAGCAACAGGAAATATCAAAGCAGGCCACCGAGCCGCCGCTCCTGAGCGGTGACGCCCCTGGTCACCCGGTCACCGGCCACGGAAACCGCTGCCTTGATCAGGCGCCCCTCCGCCGACCGCTGCCAGTGGCGATGGTCGGGGCGGTGCGGACTGGTGCCGACTTCGTCACCGCGCCGGGCCGACGGTAGATGTACTGCAGTGCATTCGGCTCCTCACCGTCGGCCACCTCCCGGACGAGGTGGTGGTCGGGCGACAGTGCGCAGGCCGGATCGGTGCGCGCTGCGTCACCGGTGAATGCGAACGCCTGGCATCGGCATCCGCCGAAGTCCTCCTGCCGGCGGGGACAGCCGCGGCAGGGTGCCGCCATCCAGTCGGTGCCGCGGAATCGGTTGAAGGCCGGTGAGTGCAGCCAGATCCAGGCAAGCGGATGGTCGCGAACGTTAGGGGCATCGAGGTCTGGCAGGGAGGCTGCGGCTGGGCAGGGCAGGGCGGTCCCATCCGGTGCGATGGTGAGCGAGACCGCACCCCAGCCTCCCATGCAGGGTTTGGCGACGCCGTCGAAGTAGTCGGGGACGACCCAGACCAGGTCGATGCGGCCGGCTAGTCGTTCCCTCCAGTGTTCGACGGTCTCCCGGGCGCGGGTGAGCTGATCACGCGTGGGCAGCAGCGCGGCCCGGTTCAGCAGGCCCCAGCCGTAGAACTGCGCGTTGGCGAGTTCGATGCGGTCCACCCCCCAGGCCACGCCCAGCTCGATGAGGGCGTCGACGGCGTCGAGGTTGTCGCGGTGCAGAACCACGTTGAGGCCGAGCGGGAGCCTCGCCCGGCGGACAAGGGCTGCTGCCCTTTCCTTCGCGGCGAACGAGGAAGGTCGTCCGGCGACGCGGTCGTTGGCGCGGGGTTCGGCGTGCTGGACGGAAAGCTGCACACTGCGCAGTCCGGCCGCGGCGAGCGCGGCCAACCGGGACTCGTCCAGCCCGGTGCCACTGGTGACCAGCTGGGTGTAGATGCCGGCGTTCTCGGCGGCGGAAACGATCCGCTCCAGATCAGGGCGCAGCAGTGGCTCGCCACCGGAGAGATGGGTGTGCACAACGCCCAGCTCACCGGCCTGGCGTAGCACCTCCGTCCACTGAGCAGTGCTCAGTTCATTTGCACGACGAGCCAGTTCGAGTGGGTTGGAGCAGTAGGGGCAGTGCAGTGGGCAGGCATGGGTGAGTTCGGCGAGCAGGGCCCATGGCGGTGCGGGTCCTGTACCGGACGCAGGGTTCATCGGGTCGGTCACTTGAGCCAGCCTTCCTGCCGCAAGCGGTCGAGGAAGCAGGGAACGTCCGTGACCACCGGCGCGCCGGGGAAGCGCTCGGCCAGCTCATCGACGATCCCCTGCACGGTACGAGTCCCGTCGCACAGGTCGACGACCGTTCCGGCATCTCCGGTGAGGACGACCACACGCTCCGGCAGGATCAGCAGATCAGTTCCGCGCACCCTGTCGTGCCGCAGCATCAGCGCGGGAGCAAGAGCTGGACGCCATGGGTGCTCGGATGCCGACGTCACCTCTGCTCCCGTCGGCCACCGAGCCCGTGGCAGTC
>NZ_JBFBBK010000109.1:0-8491 GCF_040682635.1 Streptomyces sp. NPDC051133 | reverse complement strand
GACAGGTCCAGCGCGCGGCCCTGTTCGACGTGCAGCTCCACGAAGGCGCCGATGCGGGCGAGCCGCTCGGGGTCGGGCCCGATGGCCTCGGGGTCTCGTGGTAGCCCGCAACGCCCCCTGGCCTCTCACCTGAGTCGTGCTCAGGAGACTTTTCCCGTCACGAGGTGATCTGTGTCTTCACCAGGTCCGAGAAGGTGGTCAGCCGGGTGTAGACACCCGGGTAACCCGCCTCCGCGCACCCCTCGCCCCAGGAAGTGATCCCTGCCAGGACGCCCCCGATGATCAGGGGACCGCCGCTGTCGCCCTGGCAGGTGTCTACGCCGCCGGATGTGTATCCGGCGCAAACCATGTCGGACTGGACGTAGTCCGAACCGTAGGAGGAACGGCAGCCGGAGTCGGACACGACCGGGACGGTCGCGGTCCGCAGCTGGTTGGAGGAGCCGCCGTTCTCCGAGGTGGTGCCCCAGCCGAGGATCCGGGCCGTGGTGCCGGCCGCGTAGAGACCCGTCTGGGAGGAGGAGACGTACGACACCGGCTTGTACGGCATCGACGTCGCCAGGGTCAGGACCGCCACGTCGTCGCCGTTGGTGGCGTCCGTGTAGTCCGGATGGACCCAGATCTTGCTGACCTTGCTGACGGTGCCGTCGGTGCCGTTCAGGTACGTGCGGCCGCCGACCACGCGGACGCTGCTCGTGGACTCGCCGGCCATGCAGTGCGCGGCCGTCACGACCTTCGTGGCGCCCACCAGGGTGCCGCCGCAGAACTGGTCGCCGGAGGCGTCCGTGATCTGTACGACGAAGGGGTACGCGGCCGTCGTCGTGGTCGTACCGCCGACGATCGGCTGCGGGGCGGCGCTCGCCGTGGGGGAGGCGAACAGCGCCGTGGCCGCGGCGGCGCCGGCCACCAGGGGCGCGGCGATCTGTCTGGCACGTCTGAGCCCGAACATGAGTCTCCTCAGTGGGGGTTGCACCGGTGGGGGGTCGCGCGGGCGGGGTTGTTCACGGGGGTCGCGGGACCGACCCCCGTATGCCCGGGCGAGCGGCACGCCCCTTACGCTAGGACCCGGAACCCTCGGCTCCCAATGAGGGAACCCCCTAGGGGGTGGGGTGAGGGAAAACCCTCGGTCCGGTTCAGTTAACAAGAGCGCTGCTCAGCGCGCGCGCCGACCTGCCGCCAATCGGACGATGTCCACCCGCGAGCGGATCCCGAGTTTGCGGTAGACCCGGGTCAGGGTCGCCTCCACCGTCTTCACGCTGATGAACAGCCGTGCCGCGATCTCCCGGTTGGTGGCGCCCTCCATCACCAGCGCGGCCACCTGACGCTCCATCGCGGCCAGCACCTCCAGGGCGTCCAGCGCGTCAGGGACGGCCAGGGCCGCCTCCGGCTCGGGGGCGGTGGGGACGTCGTCCACCTGGCGCAGCCAGGGCAGCGCCCGGCAGCGGCGGAACATCCGGGTGGCCTCGTCGAAGGCCGCCGCGGCCTTCCGGGCCGCCTCCGGGGTGCGCACCCCCGTGGCCGGGCGGCGGCCGCGCAGCCGGGCCAGCGCGAACGCGGCCCGCGCCTCCTCCAGGCCGTAGCCGAGCTTGCCGAGCCGGTCCTGAGCGGACGTCAGCTGGGCGACGGCGGCCTCCGTGTCGCCCTGCGCGGCCCGCACCAGGGCCTCGGAGCGGTCGAGGACGGCCAGGACGCTGTCCCGGCCGAGCCGGAGCGCGTGCTCGCGGCTCGCGTCGATGACGTCCTGCGCCTCGGCCGGTTCACCGATCCGGACCAGCGCCTCGGCGAGGTCCCCCTGCCAGCGGCCCCGCGCCGGGTCGGTGATGCCGAGCCCCAGCTCCAGTTGGCGCACCCGGCGCAGCGAGCGCACCGTGCCCGCCGGGTCCCCGGCCACCAACTGGGCGTACCCGAGCGCGCCCAGCGCCCGCGAGAGGTACATCTGGTCGCCGTCCTCCTCGGCGTGCTCCACCGCCTCCCGGGCGAGGGCGAGCGCCCGGTCCACGTCGCCGCCGGAGGCCTCCGCGAGGGAGGTGAGCATCGCCGAGGCGGTCTCCCCGATGCCCGAGTCCCGCGCGAGGCGCAGGCTCTCCCGGGCCAGTTCCAGGGCCCGGCCGCAGTGCCCGGCGCGCAGTTCGGTCTCGGCGAGGCCGCGCAGGAAGTGCACCTCGCTCTCCACCGAGCCGCGCCGGCGCACCTCGCGCAGCAGCGCGGTGACCGTGGCGCGGGCCTCGGTCAGCTGGTCGCCCATGACCAGCCAGCGGAACCGGGCGCTGCCCGCACCGTTGTGATGACAGGCCACCCGGGGGTCCTGGGGCTCCTTCAGCGCGCGTTTGATGGTCCGCGGTGCCTCCGGATGGCCCATCAGGGTCTCGGTCTGCGCCTGGAAGGCGAGCGAGAGCAGTTCGGTGCGCCGGTCCTTGCCGCGCGCGGCCAGCTCGGCGGCGTGCGCGGCGGCCTCGCGGGCCTCGGTGAAGTCGCCCTCCACGATGAGGGCCCGCCAGGCCAGCTGGTAGTGCACCAGGGCCAGCAGCCGCGGGTCGTCGCCGGCGTCGGCGAGGGCCTGCGGGAAGACGGCGTCGACCTCGGCCATGGTGTGGCCCGCGGTGTCGATGACGATGATCCAGGCCCGCACCCGGTGGGCGGGCACGCTCGCCCGGGTCAGCACCTCCCGGGCGATGTCCCGGGCCAGGTCCACCTCGCCGGCGGTGATGGCGTCCTCGGCGGCCGTGAGCCGGCGCTCCTCCTGGCCGGGCACGCCGTCGGCGGGGGTGTGCCGGGCGGCGAGCAGCCCCAGCTGGGCGGCGACCGACGGGGCGCCCCGGTCCCGGGCGAGGGCGGCGGCCTCGGCGAGCCGGCCCGCCACCTCCGGGTCGGCGCCGGTGGTGGCGAGCGCCAGGTGCCGGGCCCGCTCGATCGGGTCGGAGGCGGCCGTGGACAGCGCCGCGTGCGCGGCCCGCCGCTCGTGGGCGGGCGCCTCGGCGTACAGCGCGGCGGAGATCAGCGGGTGCGCGAACCGTACGGCGGGGGCGTCGGGCTCGGTGGCCAGCAGCCCGAGTTCGGCGGCCTGGGCGCACTCGGCCTCGGCGTTCCCCCGGCCGGCCGCGTGCAGGAGCGCCGGGGTCGGGCGGGCGCCGGCGCTGGCCACCAGCAGGGTGCGGCGGGCCTCCACGGAGAGCATGTCCAGCCGGCTCAGGACGAGGGCGCGCAGGGAGGTCGGCACGGGCAGCGGCTCGCCCGGGCGGGGCGGGGTGGGACGGTCGGCTAGGGCGCGGCCCAGCTCCAGGGCGAACAGCGGGTTGCCGCCGCTGGTGCGGTGGATCTCGCGGACCGTGGAGCGGGGCAGCCGGCCGTGGCCGCGGTGGTCGAGCAGATCGGCGACCTGGGTGCGGGAGAGCGGGCCCAGCCGGACCGCGAGGGTGTCCGGCGGGCAGGCGCGCAGATGCCGGTCGTACTCCTGGCTCTCCTGTCCCTCGGTGCGTATCGCGCACAGCAGTTGCACCGGGGTGCCCTCCAGGCGGCGGGCGGCGAAGCCGAGCAGTTCGGCGCTGGCCGGGTCCAGCCACTGCAGATCGTCCGCGACGACCAGGACGGTGCCCCGGGCGGCCAGGGCGCGCAGCGCGGAGAGCACCGCCAGCCGCAGCGCCAGGCCGTCGCGCTGCAGGCTGGACTCGCCGCGGCCGGTGAGCGCCGACTCCAGGGCGGTGCGCTGGGCGGCGGGCAGCCGGGGGGAGACCTCGTCGAGGACCAGGCCGAGGAGGTCGGCGAGGGCGAGGAAGGGGAGGTGGGATTCGGACTCCGTGGCCGAGCAGCGCAACACGGTCCGGGCGGTGGCACCGTATTCCTCGGCCAATGCCCGCAGGACGGTGGATTTCCCTATTCCGGCGGGGCCGTGCAGCAGCACACTGCCGCCCGAGGCGAGTTGGTCACGGGCTCCGGCGAACAGGTCCCCGCGGCCGATGACCAGGTCGGGGTGGCACCTGGCAGGCTCCTGGAAGTCCCGTCGCACGGTCACCGCTCCCCTCCTGTGTCGTGTCCGGGCCAAATTCTAGGCAACGATCCATGAAATTCGGAGGGAAGCCGTGGTGAGGGAAATAACAAACGGTCAAGCATATGTAAATTCAAGGCGCCACCGTATGAATGGACAGTTTCCTCACGACTGTCGCACCGGCTTCCCTCTCCGGCCCTACGGCAGCAGTCCCGCCCTGCGGGCCGCGGTCACCGCCTCCCCTCGGGTGTGCGCGCCCAGCTTCCGCATCGCCGAACGCAGATAGCCCTTCACCGTCTCCGGGCGCAGCCCCAGCCGCTCGGCCACCGCGGCGTTGGTGGCGCCCGCCGCCACCCAGGAGAGCACGTCCAGTTCGCGTGGCGCCAGGCTCGCGCCTCCGGCGGGACGCGGAGCGGTCAGCAGGCCGCAGGCGGCGAGCAGTTCGGCCCGCACGTGCGGGTCCGGGATCCGGGGCGCCAGCGCCCGCAGCGCCGCGTGCGCCTCGCGCACCTGCTCCCAGGAGGCGCCCCGTTCGGCGTCCGCGCCCTCCGGCCGGGCCTGCGCCAGCAGCCCCCGCGCCTCGTCCCGCACCACCAGCGCCTGCTCCACGTCCCTCGCCACCGCCATCGCCGCGCCCAGCGTGCGGTCACCCAGCGGCTGCGCCGCGCGCAGCGCCCCGTACAGCACCCCGCGCACCCGCCGCCGTACGACGACGGGCACCGCCAGCACCGAGCGGATGCCCTCGGCGGCCACCGGAATGTCGTACTCGTGGCTGATCTGCCGGGAACTGGAGTAGTCCGTCACCGCACAAGGCCGCGCCAGCGCCACCGACTTGCCGCCGAGCCCGTTGCCCGACGTCACCGCGAGCGAGCGCAGCGCGGTCGTGGTCGTGCCGCTCAGCTCGCTGATGCGGATCTGCGGACGCCCGGCCTCCACCAGACCGCCGAACGCCACCGGCAGTCCCGTCGTACGCCGCAGCCGGGCCAGCGCCGTGCCGATCTCCACTGCCCCTGCCGCATCTGCCGTCACCTGTTCGCCCCTTCGGTGACCCACACCCCCGTTCGGGGGTAGTGAGACCTGCATCACGGATTAGACGATGCCAGAGAGCCGCCCGGCAATGGTCCGGAACCTAGGAGGCACCAGATGACGACGGCGACCGATCTGTTCCGCAGCGCCCGGGACTTCCTGCTGGAACACCGGGAGGACTACGCCACCGCCTACGAGGGCTTCTCCTGGCCGCGGCCGGGGCACTTCAACTGGGCGCTGGACTGGTTCGACGCGATCGCCGCCGGCAACGACCGCACCGCGCTGCACATCGTCGAGGAGGACGGCACCGAGACCCGGCTGTCCTTCGCGGAGATGTCCGAGCGCTCGGGCCGGGTCGCCCGGTGGCTGCGCGAGCGGGGGGTCGCCGCCGAGGACCGTGTCCTCGTCATGCTCGGCAACCAGGCCGAGCTGTGGGAGACCGCGCTGGCCGCGATGAAGCTGCGCGCGGTCGTCATCCCGGCCACCCCGCTGCTCGGCCCGGCCGACCTGCGCGACCGGGTGGAGCGGGGCCGGGTCCGGCACGTGATCGCGCGGGCGGAGGACACCGCCAAGTTCGCCGACGTGCCCGGCGCCTTCACCCGGATCTCGGTCGGCGGCCTGCCGGAGGAGGGCTGGGAGCCGTACGAGGACGCGTACACCGCCCCCGCCGAGTTCCTCCCCGACGGCCCGACCCTGGCCGACGACCCGCTGATGCTCTACTTCACCTCGGGCACGACCGCCCGCCCCAAGCTGGTCGAGCACACCCACACCTCGTACCCGATCGGGCACCTGGCGACCATGTACTGGATCGGCCTGGAACCCGGTGACGTGCACCTGAACATCTCCTCGCCCGGCTGGGCCAAGCACGCCTGGTCCAATCTGTTCGCGCCCTGGAACGCCGAGGCGACCGTCTTCCTCTTCAACTACACCCGCTTCGACGCGGCCCGGCTGATGGCCGAGATGGACCGGGCCGGGGTGACGACGTTCTGCGCCCCGCCGACCGTGTGGCGCATGCTCATCCAGGCCGACCTCGGCCAGCTGCGCACCCCGCCCCGCGAGGCGGTCGCCGCCGGGGAGCCGCTCAACCCCGAGGTGATCGAACAGGTCCGGCGGGCCTGGGACGTGACCGTCCGGGACGGCTTCGGGCAGACCGAGACGGCCGTGCAGGTCTCCAACAGTCCCGGCCAGGTGCTCAAGACCGGCTCCATGGGCCGCCCCAGCCCCGGCTACCGCATCGAACTCCTCGACCCGGTCTCCGGCGCGCCCGGCGCCACCGAGGGCGAGATCGCCCTCGACCTGGCCGAGCGGCCCGTGGGCCTGATGACCGGCTACCACGGCGATCCCGACCGTACGGCGGAGGCCATGGCGGGCGGCTACTACCGCACCGGTGACATCGCCTCGCGCGACGAGGACGGCTACCTCACCTACATCGGCCGCGCGGACGACGTCTTCAAGGCCTCCGACTACAAGATCAGCCCGTTCGAGCTGGAGAGCGCGCTGCTGGAGCACGAGGCGGTGGCGGAGGCGGCCGTCGTGCCGGCGCCGGACGAGCTGCGGCTCGCCGTGCCCAAGGCGTACGTCGTCCTCGCCGAGGGCTGGCAGCCCGGACCCGACACCGCGAAGGTCATCTTCGAGCACGCCCGCGAGGTGCTCGCGCCCTACAAGCGCATCCGCCGACTGGAGTTCGGCGCGCTGCCCAAGACCGTCTCCGGCAAGATCCGCCGGATCGAGCTGCGCGAGGCCACGGCCGCGGGCTCGCAGGACGAGTACCGCGAGGAGGACTTCCGGTGAGCGCCCAGCTGTCGTACACGCACGGAACCGGTTCCACCGCCCTGCTCGGCCACACCATCGGTGCCGATCTCGACCGGGCCGTCGCCGCCTGGCCGGACCGGGAGGCGCTGGTGGACGTGGCGTCCGGGCGGCGCTGGACGTACGCCGAATTCGGCGCGTCGGTCGAGGAGCTGGCGCAGGCGCTGGTCGCGAGCGGGGTGGCCAAGGGCGACCGGGTGGGCATCTGGGCGGTCAACTGCCCGGAGTGGGTGCTGGTCCAGTACGCCACCGCCCGCATCGGCGCGATCATGGTGAACATCAACCCGGCGTACCGCACCCACGAGGTCGAGTACGTCCTGAAACAGGCGGGGATCTCCCTGCTGTTCGCCTCCCTGCGTCACAAGACCAGCGACTACCGGGGGATGGTCGAGCAGGTGCGGGGCGGCTGTCCCGAGCTGCGCGAGGTCGTGTACATCGGCGACCCGGGCTGGCAGGCGCTGCTCGGGCGGGGGACCGGTGACGCCGTCTATGCGGAACTGTCCTGCGACGACCCGATCAACATCCAGTACACGTCGGGGACGACGGGCTTCCCGAAGGGCGCCACCCTCTCCCACCACAACATCCTCAACAACGGCTACTTCGTCGGGGAGCTGGTCTCCTACACCGAGCAGGACCGGATCTGCATCCCGGTGCCCTTCTACCACTGCTTCGGCATGGTCATGGGCAATCTCGCCGCCACCTCGCACGGCGCCTGCATGGTCATCCCGGGGCCGTCCTTCGAGCCGCAGGCGACCCTGGAGGCGGTGCAGCGGGAGCGCTGCACGTCCCTGTACGGCGTCCCGACCATGTTCATCGCCGAGCTGAACCTCCCCGGCTTCGCGGACTACGACCTCTCCAGCCTGCGCACCGGGATCATGGCGGGCTCGCCGTGCCCGGTGGAGGTGATGAAACGAGTGGTCGCCGAGATGCACATGGAGGAGGTCTCCATCTGCTACGGCATGACGGAGACCTCCCCCGTCTCCCTGCAGACCCGCATCGACGACGACCTGGAGCACCGCACCGGCACCGTCGGCCGCGTCCTGCCCCACCTGGAGATCAAGGTCGTCGACCCGGCCACCGGGGTCACCCGGCCGCGGGGCGCCGCGGGGGAGCTGTGCACCCGCGGCTACAGCGTGATGCTGGGCTACTGGAACGAGCCCGGGAAGACCGCCGAGGCCGTGGACGCGGGCCGCTGGATGCACACCGGGGACCTGGCGGTGATGCGCGAGGACGGTTACGTCGAGATCGTCGGCCGCATCAAGGACATGATCATCCGGGGCGGTGAGAACGTCTACCCGCGCGAGATCGAGGAGTTCCTCTACGCCCACCCGAAGATCAGGGACGTCCAGGTCGTCGGGGTCCCGCACGAGAAGTACGGCGAGGAGGTCCTCGCCTGTGTCATCCCGCAGGACCCCGCCGACCCGCTCACGCTCGAGGAACTGCGCGCCTTCTGCCGGGACCGGCTCGCGCACTACAAGATCCCCAGCAGGCTGCAGATACTGGACTCCTTCCCGATGACGGTGTCGGGGAAGGTGCGCAAGGTGGAACTGCGGGAGACGTACCGGGTGTGAAGCGCCGGGGAACGAGCATGCGGAGCGACGATCTTCCGTTCGCGCAGGAAGCCGAGGACGCCCTCGTCGAAGCGGAAGTTCTCCACCGCGTCCAGGACGCGCCCGG
>NZ_JBFBBK010000108.1:0-8494 GCF_040682635.1 Streptomyces sp. NPDC051133 | reverse complement strand
AGGGCGACTACCTCATCGGCGAGAAGATCACCCCGAGTACCTCGACGCGCAGCCGCTGCGCGAGACGGCCCCGCAGACCGCGGCCCCGTGGGGCGCGGCACCGACCGCCACGGCCCAGGTGAGCCCCCAGGCGCCGGCTGCCGAAACGGTTGACCCGGGCGTCGCTCCGCCGGCCGCGGCGGAACCGGCGGCCGTGGCGCCCGCTGTGCCCGCGGCGGAACCGATCGCCGCCGCCGTCGCCGCGACTCCGCCGGCCGCGACGGACCCGGAGGCGGTTGAAGCGGTGGCGGTCGTGGCGGCCGCCGCCGACCACGTCGACCCCACCGATGCCGCTCAGGCCGCCGTGGCCCGCCTCGCGACCCAGGCCGCAGCGGGCACCACGCAGATGGTGCACGGCCACGACGGCGTACAGCCGGCGCAGGGGCACGACGGGGTGTACGGGGGTCCCGAGGACCTCTACGCTCCCCCCGTTCAGCCCTTCGTCGAGGCCCCGCAGGCCACGCAGGCCCCGCAGAGCCCGGAGGGTGCGCCCGGTGCGCAGCCGATCGCGGCCGACGCGCCGACGGCCGGGGAGCCCGAGCAGACGGTCGTCCCGGATGCCGTGGCTCAGCAGACCTCGGTCGCGGAGGCGGCTGAGCCGGGCGTGGGCCCGGAGTTCACCGACGCCGGGCAGGTGCCCGCGGTCGCCGACGAGGTTCTCCCCGCCCAGGACGCGAGCGTGCAGGCGCAGGCCGTCCCCGCGGAGGAACTGCCGGACGCCGTCGCCGTTCAGGGTGTGACCGAGAACGCTCCCGACGCCGGTGCGCCCGAGACGGTTCCCGCCCAGGCCGTACCGGAGGCCGCTCCCGTGCAGGCCGCGCCCGACGCCGTAGCCGGGCAGGAGGTGGCGGAGACCACCGCCCCCGCCGCCGAGGCAGTGCCGGCACCTGACGCGGTGCGGGTCCCCGAGGCCGCTCTCGCCCCGGAGTCCGTTCAGCTTGCCGAGGCCGCACCGGCCGTGGACACCGGTCAGGCACCCGAGGCCGTCCAGGCACCCGAGGCCGTCCAGGCATCCGAGCCCGTTCAGACGACGGACGCCGTCCAGGCACCCGAGCCCGTTCAGACGACGGACGCCGGCCAGGCATCCGAGGCCGGCCCGGCCACGGAGACCGTCCCGGCTCCCGACGCCGCACAGCCCGCCGACGCCGTCCCGGCCCCCGAGCCGGCAGAGGCGCCGGAGGCCGTCGCCCCGGCCTCCGTGCCGGCCGCCGCGGCACCCGAGGCCGCCGTCGCCCCTGCCGAGGGCGCCGTTGCGGCCCAGGCCCCCGTCGACGGCACCACCGAACCCGTCGTGCCCGCCGCCGAGGGTGTGCCCGGCGTGTCGCAGCCCCAGCCCGAACAGCCGGCCGTCCAGGACGCCGTCCAGCAGCCGGTTCAGGTCGCCCCGGCTGCCGACGAGGCCCCGGCCGCGCCCGTCGACCCCGAGGTCCGGCCCGGCGAGGCCGCCCCCGTGCCGGCAGCCGCCGAAGCCGCCCCCGCGCCCGCGCAGGCCCCCGAGCAGCAGGCCACCGACGGTTCCGGCCTGCCGCTGCCCTCCCACGTGTCGCTGGAGCCGGCCCCGGAGCAGCCGCTCGGGCAGTTCGTGCCCGTGGCGGGCCAGGTGCCCACCACGCCGCACCTGGCGCCCACCCCGCCGCAGCCCCTCGTCCTCCCCACGGAGATCACGCAGGAGCCGCCGGCCCCCGCCGGGCCGCAGGCCCCGCAGACCGCGCCGCAGGCGCAGGAATCGCAGCAGTCGCAGGAACCACTCCAGGTGCAGGAAACACTCCAGGCGCCTGAACCACTCCAGTCGCAGGAACCGCCGCAGCCGCGGACCGCGCACGAGGCGCAGGAGCCGCAGGGCCCCCAGGGACCGCAGGCCCAGCCCGAAGCCGTGGTCACCGTGCCCGCACCCCGGGAGGCCGAGCCGGACCTCGTCCCGGCCGCCCCGGACGCGGAGCACGCCCCCGATGTCGTCCAGCACGCGGAGGACCTGCGGACCAGGGCCGCCGACCAGGAAGAGAGCACGGCCGACGTGGCAGAGGCACAGCAGCCCACCGGCCCGGCGGCGCCCGGGTACGCGGACGCCGAGCGCGAGGCCGTCCTGAAGGTCATGCGCGAGCGGCGCGACATCCGCAACGGCTTCCGCAGCGACCCGATCCCGCACGAGGTGCTGCTGCGCGTCCTGGAGGCCGCCCACACGGCGCCCTCCGTGGGCCACTCGCAGCCCTGGGACTTCGTCGTCATCCGCTCCGCCGATACCCGTCGGACGATGCACGAACTGGCGATGCGGCAGCGCGAGGCGTACGCCAAGTCGCTGCCGAAGGGCCGGGCCAAGCAGTTCAAGGAACTGAAGATCGAGGCCATCCTCGACACCCCGGTCAACATCGTCGTCACCGCCGACCCCACCCGCGGCGGCCGGCACACCCTCGGCCGTCACACCCAGCCGCAGATGGCGCCCTACTCCTCGGCGCTCGCGGTGGAGAACCTCTGGCTCGCCGCCCGCGCCGAAGGCCTCGGCGTCGGCTGGGTCAGCTTCTTCGACGAGCGGGAGATGGTCCGCACGCTCGGCCTGCCCGAGCACCTGGAGGTCGTCGCCTACCTGTGCGTCGGGTACGTCGACGAGTTCCCGGACGAGCCGGAGCTGATGCAGGCCGGCTGGTCCAAGCGACGCCCCCTGTCCTGGGTGGTGCACGAGGAGACGTACGGCCGCCGCGCCCTGCCCGGAGAGGAACCCCACGACCTGCTTGCCGAGACCGTCGCACAGATCCGCCCGCTCGACGCCAAGGCCCTCGGTGAGGCCTGGGAGCGCCAGAAGCGCATGACCAAGCCGGCCGGCGCGCTCGGCATGCTGGAGATCATCTCCGCGCAGCTGTCCGGGCTGTCCCGGCAGTGCCCGCCGCCGATCCCGGAGCCCGCCGCCGTCGCCATCTTCGCCGGCGACCACGGCGTGCACGCCCAGGGCGTCACCCCCTGGCCGCAGGAGGTCACCGCCCAGATGGTGGCCAACTTCCTCGGCGGGGGAGCGGTCTGCAACGCCTTCGCCACCCAGGTCGGCGCCGAGGTGTGCATCGTGGACGTCGGTGTCGCCGCCGACCTGCCCGCCACCCCCGGCCTGCTGCCCCGCAAGATCCGCGGCGGCACGTCCGACATGACCACCGGTCCCGCGATGACCCGCGAGGAGGCCAAGGCCGCCATCGAGGTCGGCATCGAGACCGCCCGCGACCTGGTGGCGGCCGGCAACAAGGCGCTGCTCACCGGCGAGATGGGCATCGCCAACACGACGGCGTCGGCCGCGCTGATCTCCGTCTTCACCGGCGCCGACCCCGCCGAGGTCACCGGCCGGGGCACCGGCATCAACGACGAGACCCTGGCCCGCAAGACCGAGGTCGTCCGCCGTGCCCTGGAACTCCACCAGCCGGACCCGGCCGACCCGATCGGCGTGCTCGCCGCGATCGGCGGCTTCGAGCACGCGGCCATGGTCGGCCTCCTCCTCGGCGGCGCGTCCCTGCGTACGCCGGTGATCCTGGACGGCGTGAGCGCCGGCGCCGCGGCCCTGGTCGCCCGCGCGATCGCCCCCGAGGTGCTCGCGGCCTGCATCGCGGGCCACCGCAGTGCCGAGCCGGGCCACGTGGCCGCGCTCAACAAGCTGGGCCTGCGCCCCCTGGTCGACCTCGACCTCCGCCTCGGCGAGGGCACGGGCGCACTGCTGGCCCTGCCGCTGGTGCAGAGCACGGCGAGGGCGATGCACGAGGTGGCGACGTTCGACTCGGCGGGCGTCACGGAGAAGTAGGCGTCACAGGGCGGGTGGTCCGGGGTTCAGTTGCCGGACCACCCGTGCCGTCTGCCCTGTCCACAGCTAAAATCCGCACGTCAGGGCCGCTCCGAAGGTGCAGCGTGCCCCCACACCGCAGAGCTGCACGAGGAGCCGTCCCTCATGGCCGAACACCCCGCCTACCCCGTAGGCCTCCGCCTCTCCGGCCGTCGCGTGGTCGTCCTCGGCGGCGGCCAGGTGGCCCAGCGCCGTCTCCCCGCGCTGATCGCGGCGGGCGCGGACATCGTCCTCGTGTCCCCCGCGGCCACCCCCTCCGTCGAGGCCATGGCGGACGCGGGCGAGATCACCTGGGCCCGGCGCCCGTACCAGGACGGCGACCTCGCCGAGGCCTGGTACGCCCTCATCGCCACCAGTGACGCGGAGGCCAACGCGCGGGCCTCCGCCGAGGCGGAGCGCCACCGCGTCTGGTGCGTGCGCTCCGACGACGCCGACCGGGCCACCGCATGGACCCCGGCCACCGGCCACAGCGAGGGCGTCACCGTCGCCGTCCTCACCACGGACGCCCGTGGCCGGGACCCCCGGCACACCGCCGCCATCCGGGACGCGGTGGTGGAGGGCCTGCGCGACGGCACCCTGGTGGCTCCCCACCACCGCACCCGCACCCCCGGCGTCGCCCTGGTCGGCGGCGGCCCCGGCGACCCCGACCTGATCACGGTCCGCGGCCGCCGGCTGCTCGCCGAGGCGGACGTGGTCATCGCCGACCGGCTGGGCCCGCGCGACCTGCTCGCCGAACTCCCGCCGCACGTCGAGGTGATCGACGCGGCGAAGATCCCGTACGGCCGCTACATGGCCCAGGAGGCCATCAACAACGCGCTCATCGAGCACGCCAAGCAGGGCCGGTCGGTGGTGCGGCTCAAGGGCGGCGACCCGTTCGTCTTCGGCCGGGGCATGGAGGAGGTCCAGGCGCTCGCCGAGGCCGGGATCCCGTGCACGGTCGTCCCGGGCATCTCCAGCTCGATCTCGGTGCCGGGCGCGGCCGGCATCCCGGTCACGCACCGGGGCGTCGCCCACGAGTTCACCGTGGTCAGCGGGCATGTGGCGCCCGACGACGAGCGCTCCCTGGTCGACTGGCCGTCGCTGGCCCGGCTCACCGGGACCCTGGTGATCCTGATGGGCGTCGACAAGATCGGGAAGATCGCCGAGACGCTCGTCGCGCACGGCAAGTCGCCCACGACCCCGGTCGCGCTGGTCCAGGAGGGGACGACGGCCGCGCAGCGCCGCGTCGACGCCACCCTCGCCACGGTCGCCGAGACCGTGCGCGCCGAGGAAGTGAAGCCGCCGGCGGTCATCGTCATCGGCGAGGTCGTCGCGGTCGGGCCGGGGTCCGCCTCCTGATGCCGCACCCCCACGCCCACCTTGATCGACTGTAACCCCGGGTAACAGACCCGTTCCCAGCCGTTGGCACCACACCCAGGACAAGGCAGTATCACCCTGTGGCCGATCTCATCACCGTCGATGACCCCGACGACCCCCGCCTCTCCGACTACACGGGCCTGACCGACGTCGAGCTGCGCCGCAAGCGCGAGCCGGCCGAGGGCCTGTTCATCGCCGAGGGCGAGAAGGTCATCCGCAGGGCCAAGGAAGCGGGCTACGAGATGCGCTCGATGCTGCTCTCGGCCAAGTGGATCGACGTCATGCGCGACGTCATCGACGAACTGCCCGCCCCCGTCTACGCCGTGAGCCCCGAACTCGCCGAGCAGGTCACCGGCTACCACGTGCACCGCGGCGCCCTCGCCTCCATGCAGCGCAAGCCGCTGCCCACGGCGGGGGAGCTGCTGCGCACCGCCCGCCGGGTCGTGATCATGGAGTCGGTCAACGACCACACCAACATCGGGGCGATCTTCCGCTCGGCCGCCGCCCTCGGCATGGACGCGGTCCTGCTCTCGCCCGACTGCGCCGACCCGCTGTACCGGCGCAGCGTCAAGGTCTCCATGGGCGCGGTGTTCTCGGTGCCGTACGCCCGTCTGGAGACCTGGCCGAAGGGTCTGGAGTCGGTGCGCGAGGCGGGGTTCACCCTGCTCGCGCTCACCCCGGACGACAAGGCCCGCACCCTGGACGAGGCCGCCCCGCACCGGATGGACCGGGTGGCCCTCATGCTCGGCGCCGAGGGCGACGGACTGTCGACCCAGGCCCTGGTCGCCGCCGACGAATGGGTCCGCATCCCGATGGCCCACGGCGTCGACTCGCTCAACGTGGGCGCGGCGGCGGCGGTCGCCTTCTACGCGGTGGCCACGGGCCGGCCGGAGTCCTGATCCGGCCCCGGGCCGGCGCTCACCTTCCGGCGGTGCGGATCGGCGTCGACCCGTACCGCTGGGACATGAGCGCGTCGGCGTCCAGGGGCGGGTGATCCGGCTGCGCGTGCCGCTGCCGCCGCGCGCCGCCGTCGTCGCCGAGCCCGCGGGCCGGGCCCTGGCAGCCCTGCGCGACCGCGATGCCGAGCGCCACGAGCAGCGTCACCACGACGAACACGAACAACCGCTGCCGCAGCAGCCGGGGATTGGCCGGCCGCCGTCCGGACCCCGTCGTACGCTGCGCCGGCCGCCCGGAACCGCCCCGCCCGGCGGGCCGGCTCCCGCCGCCGGAGCGCGCCGCGGCGCCGCGCGGTGCCGGGGTCGGGCGCGCGGTACCCGGCCGGGCCGCGGCACTTCCGCCGCGCGGTCCGCTGCCCCCTCGCGCGGGCATGCCGCCGCGCACCGGGGCACCGCCCCGCGGGGGCGTACCGGCACGCGGCACCGGGGTGCCGGGGGAGGTGCGCCGCTGGGTGCGCTGCGGCTCGGGGTAGGTGTCGACGAGCCGGCCGGTGGGCCGGTCCGCCTCGGCGGCCCGCGGCGAGGGCGGCCGTACGTCGGTCAGGCCCTGCGCCTCCCGGGTGGCGATCTCCTTCAGCCGCAGCGACAGCTGCAGGGTGCTGGGCCGTTCGTCGGGGTCCTTCGCCAGGCAGGCCCGGATCAGCGGGGCGAGCGCGTCCGGGACGCCGTGCAACTGCGGCTCCTCGTGCACCACCCGGTACAGCATCACCTCGGAACTGCCGTGCCCGAAAGGCGAGTCGCCGGTGGAGGCGTACGCCAGGGTCGCACCCAGGGAGAACACGTCCGTCGCCGGTGTGACCACGGCGCCGCGCACCTGCTCCGGGGCGAGGAAGCCGGGCGAGCCGACCGCGGTGCCCACGTGGGTGAGGGTGGAGGCGCCGGTGGCCCAGGCGATGCCGAAGTCGATGATCCGGGGTCCCTTGGGGGACAGCAGGATGTTGGAGGGCTTCAGGTCCCGGTGGACGACACCGGCCTCGTGCACGGCGACCAGCCCCTCCGACAGGGCGGCGCCGACCGCCGCGGTGTCGGCCGCGCCGAGCGGGCCCTCGTCGGCGACCTTGTCGTGCAGGGAGGGTCCGGGCACGTACTGGGTGGCGAACCAGGGCCGCTCGGCCTCCAGGTCCGCGGCGACCAGCCGGGCCGTGCATCCTCCCCTGATGCGCCGGGCCGCCGAGACCTCGCGCGCGAACCGGGACCGGAACTCCTGGTCCTCCGCCAGATCGGGCCGGATCACCTTCAGCGCGACCCGCTGTCCCTTCTTGTCGGAGCCGAGATAGACCACGCCCATCCCGCCCGCGCCGAGCCGTCGGTGAAGCCTGAACGAGCCGACGACGCGCGGGTCCTCGCGCCTCAGGCGCATCATCGCCATGTTCATCCCCGCTGCCCGGTCCCTGTGACGTGGCACAGCTTACGTTTCCCCGGCCGCCTGCGCGCAGAGGCCGCGCCCTCTCGGCCGGATGGATTGTGCGGGCCGTCCGTACGAAGTGAAAGGCGGTCAGGAAGCCGTGCGCCACGGTGCCATTGATCCGGCCGCCGTCCCAACGCCGCGCCGGGGTAAGGGCGTTGACTCGGCACCACGTCCGAGTCCGTGTCCCCGCCCGCGCAGCGCACGCGACCTTCCTCCCACCGCCGACCGAAGTGATCGAAGTCACCCTTTCCGACTCTGCGGACGCTTGGGAAAAGACGGGACAGAGCGTGCGGCCCCTCAGGGAAGACCCTGAGACCTGCGATCGCGTCTCCACCCAGGGGAGTACGTCCCCGCCGAGGGCTCATCCTCCGGGAGGCCCGCCAATCGGTACGAAGGCATGACGTGCGGCGAACGCTCCGCACCTAGATTTGAGGTCAAGCGGCGGGTGCAGCACTCGTCCCCCGAGGTCAGGCACCCGCCGCTGCACAGGACAACCGAAACGGTCAGGAGAGGGACCATGGCCCACACGGCACCGCGACGTACAGCGTTCGCCCCCCGCCGGACGGGCCGTCGACACCCCTTGGTGGCGACGCTCATGGCCCTTCCCCTGGCGGCCCTGCTCCTGCTCGTCTTCGACGGCTGGGAGACGGTGGCCACACAGGCGTCGTCCGTGGGTGCGATGCTGGGGCGCTGAGCGGCGCCCCAGGCCCGGAAGAGCGGTCCGGGCGGGGACATCCACCCATGAAACCCCGTGGGGACGGGGGTGCGGCGGACGGCACAAATGCCGGCGCAGCTGGGGAGCTGCGCCGGCATTGCGCCGTTTCATCATCTAGTGCAGCGCCGCATTGATCTTGCGGGGGTCTGTGTCCCGCTGTCAGCAGACGAAGGGGCTGCTGACAGCGGGCAGTGATGTGTCAGTTCCTG
>NZ_JBFBBK010000107.1:0-9454 GCF_040682635.1 Streptomyces sp. NPDC051133 | reverse complement strand
GCAGCACGGCACCGCGCGGCGGCGCCAGCCGACGCGCAACCAACACCAGGCCGCCCCCAATCCCCGAAGCCCACCACCCCACCACCCGCCCCCCAGCACTGGCCGGCGGCTGTTCACGGCAGGTAACTCCCCTTCAACAAGAGGCAGTTGGGAAAGTACAGGGGGCAGGGGGAAGGAGTTGTGGCGGAGGCTCGTCTTTAGTTAAGAGGCGCTCGGGAAAAGTGGCCTCTGACCTGCGGTTTTGTGAAACCTAATGTCGGCGGCCACCGACATTAGGTGTGCTCGGATGTCGGTCCGTACCCACACTCAGCTTAGAAACATGCGCCTATGCACAACTCTCCGATGAGACATGCGAATAGACGCAAGTATTGCCCTGCAGGCTCAGCCGTCCGCAGCGCCCATCTCAAGAAGACTTCCCTCGCCGGATCACTACCCGGCGAGTTACATACGGACGCCGCGTCGGCAGCCGGTCGCGCGTGTGGACGTCCCATCGCATGGAGGCGCGTAGGCCGGCTCTGCGCCGATGTCGGCGACCACCGACACAAACTTGCGACGAGTAGCAACTCTCCCGCGTGTAACATGCGGATGGTCGCAACTTTTGCCGTACAGTGCGCAGCACCTGTACGCGAAAGGATCATCTACATGGACGCAGCGGCAGAGGGTCTGCGCGCATGGCGCGCGAGCCCTCGACCCCAACCGCCCAAGCCTGTAAGGCCTGTTGAGAAGGATGGCGGCACCGATCTCGCGCGCCGGATCGCGGAGCAGTTCGGTAAGGGCCCCGTCCACGAGGTCAAAACGGTCGTCTACCGGCGACCTCCTCACGACATGCTCGGCGAGGCCGGCTACTCCCTCGTCAGCAATTACTTCTTGCGGCGCGTCCTGCCGTACTGCCTGATGCACAACATCATCAGCAAGCTGCAGGCCGCCGTCCTGTCGAACATGATCGGCAGGCAGAAGAAGGGCAAGATCGAGTGCACACACGCTGAGATCGCAGCCGAGCTCGGCGTGAAGCGGACCAGCATTGGCCACGCCCTCGACGCGCTCTGCGAGAAGAACCTCATCCGCAAGGTCAAGAGGTCCTCCTACCAGCTCAACCCTCGCGTCGCGTATAACGGAAACGGCCAGGAGCAGCACGACTTCCTCGCCGAGCTGCGAGCACTCGTCCTCGACTCCAAGTTCCCCGACGAACTCGCACCCGAGCTCACGCTGTTCTCTCGGCAAGAGCTCGGCTGACCGAAGGGATCCCATCGCCATGATGACCACCACGGACTTGCTGGGCATGCTGCACCAGCTGCAGCTCACCCCCACGGCGATCGACGTCCTCTCGGTCATGGTCGCGCACCAGGACCCGGGCGGCGCCGTGGGCATGAAGCAATCCGAGATCGACGAGATCCTCGGCGTGGGCCAGGCCTCCATGAGCCGCGCCATGGGACTGCTGGTCGACCGCGGCATCGTGCTGCGCTCCGGCGGCGGCCGCGGCCACCGCTACGCGCTCAACCCGGCCGTGGCCGGCTACGAGTCGCAACACGAGCTGGAGAAAGAGATGACCCAGCAGCTCGCCGTCGGCGGCCCTCCCCCGATCAAGGTCCCGGGCTACGCCAAGCGCCCGCCCAAGCCCGGCAAGGGCGGCCTCCACGCGGTCGCCTGATCGCTCTCAGACGCAGTGATGCCCCGGCCGTACCGCCGGGGCATCGCCGCACCTGTACGCGAAACTGCGCCTCTCCAGTATGCCCGCCGGCCGCAGTGCCCCGCTTCCCGAGACGAGGCAGCAGCGTGAGATGGGCCTCTGTGGCCGTCGGCGGCTCCACCCCGGCGGGAGGGTTGCCCCAGGTCGGCGCAGTCGCCGCTAAGAGGCGGGGGCAGGGCGCAGCAGGTTGGGGTTTTCGCGTCCTCCTGGAATGCGGATGATGACGACGAGGCATGGTTCGGATTCGCCGGGACGCTGGACGGGTTCGATCCAGATACTGGAGAAGAGGTTGACGGCGCCTTCGACGTCGACGGTTTTGTCGAGAGCGAGCAGGATGGCGAAGCCAGCGTTGGTGTTTTGGTATTCCGCCGCTTGGGCGACGTATTGACGTAGTGCGGTTTCGCTGGCGTCGTCTTCTTCGATCTTGCATTCGACGTTGAATTGCACGGCGCCGAAGGAGACGAGGATGTCGGTTCTTCCGCCTGCTTTGTCGATGACTTCCGAGTTAACGACGCTGAAGAGCGCTGAGAACTGCAGCACTTCCCGGTAGTGCTGATGGAATAGGGCTTCATCTACTTTCTGCTTCTTGCCGTCTTTGTCGCGTTTGCGGAGGTGCTCGGTGTACGAGCCGCCCATCTTTCGGCCGACGTCATAGCAGAGGTAGGCGTAGCGGATTGTGGTTTCCAGGAGAGCGGTGAACTCGTCGGCGATGCCGGTAATCCAGTCGCTGGAGCTTTCCAGCTGCTTGAGAAGTCGCGCCTTGAGGCGGCCGTACTTGGGGTCGGCGATGGGCGCGAGGACGTCTTCGTGGGTGCGCAGGCCGAGCTCCAGGCGGTCGAGGACGTGCTCCGGCGTCTGGTCAACGAACGCAGCGAAGTCGTCCTTGAGTTGGTGTGCCAGCCGCTGCCAGCGGCGCGCTTTTCCCTGATCACTCGCCTGCTGACCGAGGGAGGTCTTGCTGGTCTTGGTGCGGTGGAGGAGAGCGACGTGGAGTTGCTGGGCCGCGGGATCGTCGCGGAGTTCCTCGTCATGGGCCAGGGCGTGCTCGAGGAAGCGCTGCCGGTGCTCGTGCTGGAGGAAGGCGTCTTCGACGACAGGCGCCACCAGGGTCTCCACGGCCGCGGCCGCGGGGGTGTCCTTGAGTACGGCGACCGTGTTGTGCGCGGTGTACGCGCGAAGCAGTGCCGTGAGGATGCCGTGGCCGCCCTCGTACCAGGGGTCATCGTGGGCGAGGTGTGCGGCGGCGCCATCCAGCACGACGGTGAGTTCCGACCAGGCGATCACATCGTTCTGGCGCGGTCGTGCCCAGGCCGGTGTGCGGGTGCGATAGCGATAGTCCCGGTAGCGGTGGAGGGCGTCGCGCAGGGTGGAAGCGGCCGTGTGGACGCGTGTGGGGGCGTCGGGAGCGGACAGGCCGAGGACGGCCTCGATGGCGGCGTGGTAGAGCTGGGCGTCCAGACGGTCGGGATCGAGAGTGATCAGTTCGGCCAGCCGGTCCTGGGTTTTGCTCAGTTGCTCGGCCATGGGCGCGTACTGGTCTTGTTCCAGAGCCTGGCGCAGGTCGCCGAGGGCGAGTTCGAATGCTGCGTCTCGGCAGGTGTGGTCGAGCATCAGGCAGCGTTCGAGGGCGTCGCGGAGGCCGGCGCTGGGATGGTGGGCGTCGAGGACGCCGAGGAGGCGGGGCAGGCGGGTGGCCATCGCCTCGGGAAGTGCGGCGGGGTCCTCGGTTGCTTCGTCCATGGCGCCGAGGAGACGCGCAGCGCTTTTGATGACGCCGGCAAGGGTGAGTTGGACGAGACAGTCTGCGGCTTCCACCCCGATGAGGGCCGCGGCGAGGTCGTCGTCAGCATCTTGGGCTTGTTGGAGGCGGGCCAGCAGCGTTCGATTCAGTGGAGTGCCGAGTTCACGTGCCAGGGCGGGGTGGCCGGCGAGGGCGGCGGTGGCGCTGGCGAAGGCAGCGTGGTTGGTGTTGGTCCGAAGGCCGCACAGGACGGCGTCGTACAGCGGCTTGCACGCTTCGGTACCGAAGGCGTCGAGGTGGTGTGCGGTCGCCTGGATGAGGTGGTGGAGGAAGGGGCCCTGCGCGAGGTGGTCTGCGGCGGCGAGGACCACGTCGAGGCCTCCGAGGTCGTCCACCGTCGGGCCGGCGCGCAGTTGGGGATGGGAGGCGCGCGCGGCCCACTGAGCCAGGCGTTCGTCGATGGCGTGCACGATGCCTTCCGCCTCCCTCGCGTTGCTGGATACCCCTGGTGGCCTGGCCTAGAAAAGCTGACGCTTGTCAGGCCCGGTCACGGTACGGTCCTCGGGGAAGAACTCCCAAACGGCGTCGTCGATCGAGGTGATCAAGATCTGGATGCCGTGGTCGTTGGCCGCGGTGTCGTAGAGCGTCTTGATGCACTGGCGCGCGTTGTCGTGGGAGAGCTCTTCGGCTGTGGGCGCGTCGATGAGCAGCAGTCCGGGGTGGGACATGATCCCTCGTTTGCGGCCGACTTTGATCATGCCGACGATGGCCGCGATGCGCATGCGCAGGCGGTCGGTCGGGCTGAACGACTTGAAGGGGTGCTTGGCACCGGTCTTGCGGGCGTTGAGGTGCCCGGCCAGGTTGAGGTCGACGCTGGTCAGGTTGGCCACACCGAGGTCGTGGGCAATGCTGACGATCTCGCGGTTCAGGTCGGCGAACAGGGCGTTACTGTGGTCGGCGACCACCTTCGACAACACCCCGGCGGCCGCCTCCAAGATGGCGTCGCCGTCGTCGGAGTCATCCTCGGTGTCCGACGGGCTTGTCGTTGCGGTGACGTAGTCACCGACCACCTCCGGCAGTCCCATCCCGTTGCCGGTCGCGACAGCCAGAGCACCGCGCAGCTGGTAGACGTCCTGCCGGGCGGATTCGAGGCGGGTGTACCAGCTGCCGGAGCGTGCCGCGGTAAGCCGGGCGTTCGCCAGGTCGTACGCGGTACGGCTGTTGTCGCAGGCGGTGGTGGTCGTCTGAACAGCCTGCCGGGCTACGTCTTGAGCTGTGCGGGAGGCGTTCACCCGGTCCTCCAGCCGGCTGAGCAGTGCAGCCCGCGCGTCCGGGTCGTCCTGTACCTCCGGCAGAGGGCTTGCGCAGATCGAGCACCGGTGGTCGGTCTCTTCCGCGGTGCGCCGGGCATCGTCGATCTCGTGGTCGCAGCGCGGGCAGGACTCCGGCTCGAGGGCTCCCAGAAGGAGTCGGGCGGCGTTGCTTTGCTGGGCTCGGCGGACGGCTCTCTCGTCCTTCAGGCGGGCCTTGTGCGCGAGGGCGTGGCTTTCTTCCGCCTCCTGGAGAGCTGCCTGGTCGTGGGCGAGCTGACGTGCGGCGGCGTCGACGTCGGCGAGCAGGCCCGTCAGGTCGGGCTGGTTCACTTCCAGGGTAGCCACCTTCTCCTCGGCGGCTCTGAGCGCCTGGCGCAGTGGCTCGGTCTGCTGCTCGCGGGCCTGGGCATCTTCGCGCGCCCGGCGCTGAACGCGGTTGCTCTCCTGGGTGTCCTTCTTGCGGGCCGTGTTGATCTGGGTGAGCTCGGATGCGTAGGGGACGTCGAGGAAGAGCTGCATCAGCTTCACGGGGAGCTGGTTGTAGGACGTCGGGCCCAGCAGGACGCTGGAGTTTCCCGAGTTCAGCGCGATGGCGTAGAAGTAGCTGGCCCAGCCGTGCACCTGTTCCGCGCTGTCGCGGTTGCCGTCGGCGTCCTTCGGAGCGCCGGCCTCGGCCGCCCACAGGGGCAGCGGTCGCAGCCCCAGGCGGTCGAGCATGAAACGGTCGATGAGCTCCTTGACGCCGTCGGGTTCCGCGGTGGCCGCCACGCGTACGCCGGGGCCGGTCTCCTGGGAGCCATCAAGGGCTGCGAGGTGCTCGAGGGTGTCGGCGCTCAGGAGCCGGCAGCTGGGGCGGTCGGGCTTGTCGAAGGTCAGCCGGATGGAGGCGGCGACGCCGGCGACCTCGATGTCCGCGCGGACGTAGGAGAACCAGCTCACCGTTTCCGGTCGTTTGAAGGCGTCGAAGCCGTCCCCGCGCAGGGCGTAGCTCAGCGCCCACAGAAGGCTCGACTTGCCGACGTTGTTCAGGGTGCTGGCGATCGCCCACGGGCCCGGCCCCAGTGGCATGTCGAACGTGAAGGCGCCGTCGTTGTCGTCCGTGCCGGTCTTGGTGCCCTCGCAGTACAGGCGGTGCACGATCAGTTGCCGTCGCGCGGGCAGCGGGCTGGTCAACTGGATGCCGTGAGCCGACAGCGCGTCGCGCACCCTCTCCACATCAGCGGACGGCACGCGGGCGGCGATCTGCTCGTACAGCTCAGCATCGGACGGGACTGGCAAAGGCTCTGTGGTCACGCGGCGTCCCCCTGCTCTGCTTCGGCGCGCAGCCGGGCCAGGCGCGCGCGGGCCCGGTCGGCGATCGACGGGATGACCTCGTTCAGCGGGGTCTGGGCGTAGTCACGCTGCAGGTACTGCCGTTTGCGCAGCGCCAGGGCGGAGTGCCCGGTCGCCTCGGCCAGCGCCCGGACGAGGCGGGCGCGTTCGGTGTACCAGGCCAGGACTGGGAACTGTTCCGTAGCCCGCTCGGCGAGCTCGCGGCCTTTGGCCGTGAGGTAGTAATTGTCCTGCAGCACCCGCTTGACCGTGCGCCGCGGCACGACCACCACCAGCCGCGGGACGGCCAGGATGCTCATCGCCAGGTCGATGTACTCGAACGCCCCGAACAGGTAGCGCAGCATCGGGATGGCGCAGATCTCCGGCTCGTCCGAATCCAGGATGTCGCCGGCCAGCTCCAGGTTGATGGGCTCGTGTTCGCGCTCGTAGTCGTTGAGAAGCTCATCGGCCAGGTAATCCGGGTTGCGCAGCCAGAAGTCCAGTTTCTGCAGCCGGCCCTCGGCGCGCAGGACAGCCACCGCACCCTTCGGCGCGGCCTGCTGCTCGGCTTCGTTCAACGGATCGCACACCGCCGCGATGAGCAGCAGGAGCCGAATCGCATCGGAGAAGCTGTCCCCCTCGTCATCATCCACTCACACACCGTAATGACTCGTGATGTGGTTGATCAATGCCTCTGCAAGGGCCGCTCCGGACCGGCGAGACGGTTCCTCGGCGACAACAACCCAGTCGGCCGAGGTCAGTTACGGCGGCGGCGGACGTTGCGCAGCCACCGGCCCAGGGCCGAACGCCGGCCGCCCTCCCCTGGTCCCGGCGGCGGGAACGGCGGAAGCGGGGGCGTCGAGGGCAGCGGAGGCCGTGACGGGCGCGGGGGCTCCGCGGGCGGCCCGGATTCTTCTGTCGGGCCAGCGGGTGTTTCAGGGCCCGACGGCACCGGTTCCTGGCGCTCCTGTGGCGGGGGCGGCGTTAGGGCGGCAGGAGGCGGTGTTGCGGGAGGTTCCGGCTGCGGCACGTCCCGTGTCGACGACGGGGCCGGGCTGATGGCCGCGCGGCCGGGTGCCGGCTTCGGCTGGCGTGGGCGGACGACGGGCTTGGGGAGGTCCACGGTGGAGCCGTCGGTGTCCCAACGGGTCACCTGCCAGGGCTGTTTCACCCACAACTGCAGTTCGATCCAGCCCTGGCTTTGCGCGCGTGCCAGGTCGTCGGGGAAGAGCTTCCAGTAGCCGTAGGCGAGCACCTGCCCCGACCGTGTGGTGGCCCCGATCCAGTCGGGGCGGTCGCACCGCACCGCGACCCGCAGCCGTACGGGCCTGTCCTCGATATGGACGGGGTTGCGGGCCACGTACATGACCACGTACGAGTCGCGGTCGCGGCCGACGGCATCGGCGGTGCTGACGGGCCCCCACACCGCGCGCGGGATCGTATCGGCGGTGCCGTCGACGAGTGCCTGAGCCAGTTGGTCGGCGTCGGCGCGGCCGCGGCAGAACTGCGTCCATGGGATGTTGCGTGTCCCGTCAGGGGCGACCGCGGCGAACTCCTCGGCCACCTCGGGGTCCTGGTCGAAGTCCTGGAGGATCTGCACGATGCGGCGTGCCGAGGCGATCGCCCGTCCTGCCTGTTTGCTGGTCGCCCGGGGACCCGCCCCGCCCGTACTGCCGGGGCGGACCGTCCCGGCCGGTGGCCGTTTAGTGTGGCCGCCGGTCCCGAGATGGTCCAGCGGCGGGCAGATCAGCCGCCACTGACCGGCGCGCCGCACCACCGTGCCCGCCGAGCCGCCGGTGAGCTGCTTGCCACGCTGGTCGAGGTCGTACGTGCAGGTCGGCGTGTGCGGGTCGAGCCTGAAGTAGTGGGAGGTCCGGCCGTCTGGATCGTCGGCGTTGCCGTGCCGGGCGCTCACCCTGGTTCCGCACCCGCCGCACTTGAGGGGCATCACGTAGCGCGGGTGCGGCTGGCGGTCGATCTCCGACCGGTCGTACTCGTTGCCCAGCGCGTCCGTGACCCACGGGATGCGCACCCCGCGCTGCTTCTTCGCCACACGCCTCTCCCCGTCAGCGACTCATCCTTCCGTGCTCTCTCTTGATCTTCCCCCAACGCCCGCCGCTGTGCGTCGACTTGGGCACCTGAACGTGGGGATGTTCCTGTTTGCCCGCCTCGGGCCAGAGCGCACGGCCGACGGCCAGGTACTGAGAGCGCTCTGGTCGATCCCTACTCGCGTGTGTCTCCGCCCTTGACTTAGGTTGCGAATGGGGCAGATCGTGACCGTTCGCGTCTTGCTCCACGGGAAGGGGACTGTATGTCCTTCACCTGGCGATACCTGGTACGCCCGGACGGGTCCTTCAGCCGGATCGGCAACCTCAACGGCAGCCTCGACGACGTCAGCGACGAAGAACTGGCCCGAATGCGCCCTGCCGATCGCGACGACGAGGAACAGCCGGCTCGGCCATGCTCCCGCTGCGGAAGCGACCTCCTGCTGCACTGGCACGGCCCACTCGGGACCGGTGTGTGGATGGAGCTCTGCGCCGCCTGCGACGCTCACCGCCCCGCAGCCCGCGCCTTCATCCGCTGGCACCGCGACGCCGACCGCGACCCGAAGGCGCTCCCCCAGCTGTTCGAGGACTGGGAGACCGAGACCATGCACGCCCACGGATGGGCCCGCGCCCAGGAACCCGAGGCTCCATTCAGTCCCCCCGCCCCGCCCGGCCTCACACCGCGCGGACGAGGCTGAAAGCGACGTCGGGGAAGCCATCGAGCCCCGCAGCCATCAGCATGGCGCCGTCGGCGGGAGCCGAACCATCGTTGCCGTACGCCAGCGGGCCCCGGCCGCTGCCACGGCCAGGGCCCACACCGCGTAGGAGGCGGCTGTCCCGGCTCGTGCGTCGGCACGGTAAATCTGCGCGTCAAATGCCTACGCCGACGGCCGATGCGAGGTGCCCCGACGGACGGCGCCTGCCGCCGGGGCACGATCTACTTGTCGCCGCCCGCGCCGGACTTCCGGGCGATCAGCACCGCCACCGCCCGGGCGTGGTTGGCCATGGCGCGGAGGTGGTCGGTGATGGTCTTCGCGGGGTGCTCAGCCGAGGGGCCGCACGGGGCGATCGGATTGGACGCGAGAGCGACGAGCCAGAGGAGCCCGAGCAAGGCGGGAACGATCTGGGCGAGCTTCGCGAGATGCGTCAACACGGTGGAGCCTTCTTCCCGTTGTCGTGATGTGAGTGCGCCGGGCGCCTCGGCACGGCTCAAGAATCACGACACGGAAAACAAGATCGCAAACCGCGTTTTGGCAGGTCGCGGAGCCTTCTAAGGGGGTGGGGGTGCGCCCTGGCCGAAGTAGCTCAGCACGCACGCCGGGAGGACGAGGAACATCCAGCCGCGCGTGATGGCCCG
>NZ_JBFBBK010000106.1:0-9485 GCF_040682635.1 Streptomyces sp. NPDC051133 | reverse complement strand
GGTCCGCGGCGAGGGCCCGATGGCGCCCCGCGACCCGATCGTCCTCAAGCTGCCCAACGACGCGCAGATGGTCCCCGAGGGCGTTCAGCAGGAGGGCGGGGGCGGCGATGTCGAGTCCGAACACTGGTAGAGCGTCCGGCCTGCGTCGTTTGGCGTAGAATTCTCTGTCCCACGCCGCGAGTTGTGCCGTCGTCATGGCCAGAGCGGTGCGGGAGGTGTAGCGCTGGTACAGCTGAGCCAGGGTCACGTTGTGGTTGAGCAGGGCAGCATTGATCCCGTACGAGCAGCACAGGTCCAGGACCGCGGGTGGGAAGGGGTGGCCGTCACTGAGCGCGGCCCGTTCGGCGGCGATCCGTCGGAAGAATGGCTGCGCGTGGTGTGGAGTCTCGTATCCCAGCGGGGCCAGCCGTGTGAAGTACGGGCGTGGGTCCGGTTGGTTGTAAATGACGTCGAAGCACGACTTGCCGGCCGCCTCATTGGACGCACTCTGTGAGCCCGAACCAGCCATACCCGCGCCTCCTCGCGTTTGACGCCTACACCCGTGATCTCATCCTGTCCAGCCTGTCATGCACGGGTGGGCGGGCGTCTCAGGCACGAGGGGCTACATCGCGGCGTCGTGCACACCGGCCCAGACCGTTTCCGGCCGTCGCGCATTCCACGCCTGGGGCGGCCGAGGCGGCGGGGCGGTGAAGCCGCCGGTGGCCGCGAGAAGTCCAGCAACGGTGAACGCCGTCCACCCGCGTCTATCGTTCACCGATGCGCTGCCGTCCGATGGTAGCGGTGCATGCGGGCGGAGCAGCCCGTGGCCGCGTGGGCGAGGAGACGGGCCATGGTCCAACATGGCTCGTATAACCGGCTGGCAGCGTTCGGCCGGGACCCAGAGAGAGCTGGCAGGAGGTAGAGGCTGCCCTTGCTCTGTGCTGGCGACTCCGTGCACCGCGCGCTGAGCACCGTCGTCGGCCCACACTGCCGAGATGGGCAAGGTGAGTCCTGTGAGCGGCTCGGACAAAGAAGGGAGCCGCCACCCCTATGCGGGCAGAGGCCACATGCTGCTTACTTCTGCGTGATCTCAGGTCGGGTAATCCGCCGAAGCAAAGACGCCCCTGGGAGTCGGCGTCGTTCGAGTGTCACCGTCCAGCTGTTTCCATTGAGCTGCTGGGAAGTACGCGAAACAGACGAGCACGTGCAACCAGATCGGCGCGCAGACGAACCCCCACCTCCTGGCGGGGGCATCCAGGTCACGCTGGTGAACAGCAGTGCCGTCGTGTCGTATTGCCCTGCCCTACCTGCCCGATGGGTAGCGCGCCGCCGTACAACCCCCGGGGAGGTCGCCGAACTCAGCCTTGACTGGTCGGCGTAGGGCGCGGATGCGCTCGCTGGAGCGGTGCCCGGAACTTGGTGGCGTTGAGCTTGCGCGCCTGCTGGTGATGCTCGGCAGGAAGACCACGAGCCAGGTCGGTTTTCTGTCAGACAGGCGTCTGACGGGCGGACCACGTCGGGCACCCGAAAACCACTTTTTTGCATGTGCATGACTTACCTGCTTGTTCTGCCGACGGTACTCTCCTGGCCTCGTTCTGTGTCTGTGTCGTGCAACGCGTGCCCCGCCCGACGAGCACCAGCTCTTCGGGAGATCCGTACAGGCAGGAGACGCTCCCATGGCGCCAAGACCGGTCATCCGCCCTCTCCGCAGGCTCTTCGCGGTGTGCGCTGCCGTCATGCCGGCCGTGGCCGTATGGGCCATGGCACCGGCTTCCCAGGCATCCGCCGAGACGGTGTCGGACAACCTCACGCTCGATCAGGTCGCTGTGTCCGGACTGCACAACGCTTACGACCCGGCGAAGGGGGCCTCCATCACGCAGGGTCTGGACAGCGGAGCGCACTTCCTGGAGATCGACGTCTACACCACATACGGCGGGGAAGGGGGATGGATCGTCAGTCACGCGGATCCGTTGTTCAACGAGAACAACTGCCGCTACAGAACCAGCGGGCCGATCAAGGTCACACTGTCCAATGGCAGTTTGCGCACCTGCTTGTCCGACCTCAGGTCATGGAGCGACAGCCACCCCGGTCACGGGCCCACCTACATCAAGCTGGAGATGAAGTGGGGATTACGCAGCAATGCCGACATGGGGCCGACCCAGCTGGACAGCCTCGTCCGGAAGTACCTCGGCGCCGACAAGGTCTTCACTCCCGCGGCCATGCTCGGGACACGCTTCCCCACACTTGACGCCGCGGCTCGGGCCGGCGCCTGGCCGACTTGGGATCAGCTGCGCAACAAGTTCATCCTGTACCCGATCACCGGCACGATCGAGCACACGCTGGCGGACTACCAGCTGGACAACCTGTCGACAGAAGAGGAGTACGCCGATCACGTACGTGATTTGGCGGCCTCCGGCCAGCTGAGCCAGGCCATGCTGTGGCCCGCTATGAGCAATCCGTTGCCCGGAGGCGATCCGCGGACTCAGTACGACGCATCCCTGCGGCCCTGGTTCGTAGTCTTCGACAACAGTGCATCCAGCTGGCTTCATGGCCAGTACGACATGGAGTGGTATTGCTCCCGCCATTACCTGACCGTGGAGACGGCGGCGGAGAGCCTCACGCCGGCGCTCGACGACACCCACCCTGACCCGACGGCCGCTGCCCAACGCGTCCAATACCTGGCTGAGGAGGGGCACTCAAGCGCGACCACCTTCGACTGGATGAACACTCCTGGAGCCTTCACGGTATGGCCGCGTAGTTGCTGACTGACGCCCCAGTGCCTGCGCATCGGCAGAGACAGCACCGTCATCGCTGCGGCGGATCGTGAGGTGCGGAACGTGAAGCCACAGGCGCCCGGCGTCCCTGGGAAACTGGGAAGTCACCTCGTGACCCGGGCATGTCTTCCTGTGAAGCCCTCTGCCGTGGCGCTTCCCATCCCTGATCGGCTCCCTGGTGTTCGGTCTCACTACTGGACCCCCCATCGCGCGGGACGTCGTCTCTCGCACCGTAGCGGTATGCCTGACGGTCCGTTTCTTTGCCGTCGTCTCCCGCGGTGCGCCGCTCCTTGTAGCGTGGACTGTGCGGCGGGGCACTCTCCCGCGTCCCAGGCTTGCTGCTGTCCGGCATTTTTTTCCCAGCGGGAACGGGCCGCTCCTGGGCCGGCTCTTGGCTCGGTGCAGCGGTGCTGGGGGGCGGGGTGGGGGTGGGGCTGGGCGATAGTTGGCTCGGCTCTTGGCTTGGCACAGGAGGGGTACTCGGGCCGGGCGATGGTTCGGGCCCGGACAGGGAAGGCGTACGGGGCGGGCAGGGTGCAACGAGCTGAGCGGGCGCCCCCGATGACTGGAACCGGGCGGAAATAACCTGAATCTGCAGGATGGTCTTTCCTTGAGTGCCGGTGGCGCGCTGAGGTGCGTACCTCGCCATGATCGGCTGCATTTCGTGCGGCGTCGGCGCAAGTGGTATGCCGACCTGACGGCCTGGTGAACTGCCCTGCGGCGGCGCAGGGGTCTCCTCCCCTCCCTGACCAGGTACGGACCGATTCGGGTCCGAATACGGCGGAGTGTGGGCCTCGGAAGCCAGCATCCAGCTGACGAAGACGAGACTGCCCACGGCTCCGATTCCAGCGGCGATCAGGCGCTTCTTGTTTGGCTGACGATGCTCTTTGCTACCTCTGCTCTGACAGCCGGGCGCACAGTCTGCGACGGCTGGGGTGGGCCGGACCATGCTGGCGGCTTCGTATAGCCTGACTGGACGGGGACGTCGATCACCATCCTCCGGTGGATCACAGAAGCCTTGCCCGGGTCGAGGCGGGCATGTCTCCGATACCACCTGTGCAGGGTAGTAGGGCGTCGGGGGGCGCTGCGGGTGACCACCGTCGAACTGGCGTTCCGTGATCGCCACCGCGTCGAAGTGTGGGTCTCGTGCCCTGGGAGCTCGCCTTGGCCGGAATGCGTCCCACCGCCGCGCGGCTGCGTCGCCTTCCTGTTCCGGCCCGGCCGGGTGCTCCAAGCGATCAACCGGGCCGACAGCACCGCCTGTACCACTCCATGCCGGACGGTGCGGGAGGGGCGGGCGGTCTGTTCTGACGGTTCGGACGTCGTCAGCAGTGCCCACCGGGGAGCTGTCACGCAGGGAGGTCCGTGCGGCATCCAGAGCGTCGAGTACCGTTTGAAAGCGGTCCATGATCGAAAATTCAGAGTCGGCGCCACCGGCGGCGCCTTGGGACCTGGTCTCGTCAGCGCTCACCGCAGCACTCCTCATCTGGCACCTGATCGTCAGCCGGGCAGCTGCGTAGGTGTCTCTCGGAAACAAATGCCGGCTTCGGAGGCATGCCTACTCCACAGCGGACCTGCGGCGTCACGGACAACCACAACGATTCGGCTGCCTTGTCATACGGAACCTGCTCGCGTTTGACTCAGGCGATTGCGGCACAGAAGGAAGGAGCGCTTGATATCCTCGCCCGCCAGTCCGCAGCCGGCGCCTGGTAACGACCCGGCCCTCCCTCTCATTGGCTCGCCCAGCCCGCCACGACTCATGCTGGAACACAGATGGCCGCCAGCTGGAAGAGCCGGAGCGCAACGCGTACAGGGCGATGCGCCTATGTGCGGCACGGGGACAGCTCCTACCCAGCCGCCACGAGTGTCGACGCGCGTCATTGGGGCCGAGCCGTGGGGCGGGACAGAATGATCCTTCCCAGCCCGCTGTGTGATGGAACGGCTCCGCGGCTTACGGTCGGTGCGGTGGATCGGTGGTGACCGGAGCGTCCTGGCAGGTGTTGGCGTACTGGGTGAGTAGTGCCTTGTCCCGTTCATCGGGCCGCCCGATGGTGGCGCATCGTGATGCGCGTCCACTCCTGCGGTTGAACCGGTCGTAGGGGGCTTCCCTGCCACCAGGCGGCGAAGCATCTTTTGTTGGGAGCGAGCGTTGAGCATTCATAATGGCCAGGGCGTTGGGCGGTTGCTCTTGAGCGAAATGTGCGCATTCGCCGGATGCACGCCTCCGCGACGCTCACATCTTAAATCTGTGTTGCAATACAGGCAACAATGATGGCATTGTCTCGCTCAAGGATCCTACGATCTCAAACACCAATGCACTGCAGTAGTTCGGGAAAATTGACAACCACCCAATGCGCCTTATTTGACGCACCCCCTGCAGGGCGCATGCTATTGCAGTGAATGGTTACACAGATACCGGCGGCTAGTTCGTGGTCCGGGCGGTACCTGTGGCGAGGTGGCTACCTGGTGGGGTACTCGGGTAGCCACCTCGTTTTGTTCAATCGGTAGGGAAGAGCGGATTCCTCCCGATCATCCTGGGCACCATCACCGCAGCACCACTCGGTCGGCGCGGGTGAGTGTGGCTGCAAGGCGGGCTGTCAGCTCTGTCCCCATCCCAGGCACCGGAACCTCCGCCGGCAGGAACAGTACTGAAGCCAGCTGGTCTGGCGGTTCGGCGAACCAGCACCGCTGTCCGCCCCACACAAACGGCGACAGGAATTGGTTGACCACCGATAGACCCATGTGCGCCACCCCTTTAACGCGAGCCACGCCCTCCATCGCCCGTAGTGGCTCCAGCCCGACCCCATGGGCGGTTCCACCGGCCACCATGACCAGACAGCCGTCAACAGGGACCCGCAACTGGCGAAGTCCGAAGCGGTCTCCTCTGGCGGCCCGGGCAACCTGCAGCACTTCGGAGCGGTACTCAATCGCTCCTGGGTCCCCCAACCACAGTCGGCGGCCGGTACAAGCGCGGAACCTGGTACGGGGATGGTCCCGGCACACGAAGTCGAACTCCTCCGCGGTGAGGTGGCTGACGTAGAACGTGTGCAGAGGCAGGCCTGCCTGACGCAGCAGTCCCATCCACGCGGAGACCTCTTCAACGGCGTTGTAGCCCGCCCGACGGGTTTCCGGCACATGCAGGGCGAATCCCTCAAACCGCACCTCCGACAGATGCGACCGGACCGCGTGGAGGTCGTCCGCCCTCACCCCGCCCATGCGCGCGTGGGCCCTCACCTGCACCACGACACGCATGCCCGGCAAAGACCGAAGTCCCTCGACCGAGGAAACGGTTCGGATGACCCTCAGCGGCAGCGGGGGGCCTTTCTCGCCCTGCCGGAACGGCGTGAGCACCAGCACACTGCCGCTGAACAGGTCTTTCATCCGCACGGCCTCGTACACCGTCCCCACCGCAACGCCATCCGCGTCCAGGCGTCTGGCCTCTTCCGCCAGCCACTCCAGCCCGAACCCGAACCCGTTACCGCAGACCACCGGCATCAGCCCGGGAAAACGCTGCACAGCCGCGGCCTGGTTCGTCCGCCAGCGGACCTCATCGACATACAAAGTGAGCGCCATAACGATCAGCTGCCTTTGCCGCGGCCACCGCTACGACTGACCCGCAAAAGTTGGGCCGGCTTTTGCCGGCATCCCGAACCCTGGGGGTATATGTGTCATGGCCCGACTCCTTGTACGCGTCGTGCAGGTCAGCACCCCGGGGCGTGAAGCGTGGCGGACTGTACCAGCCTGACCATACGCATGCGCGGGGTGTTGGCAGAGTCGCCGTGGGCCTTGATGGTCGAAACATCCCGGCCTTGTTATGGGCCGTTCTGGGACGCACCGCGCTGCCATAGCAGGCGCCCACGTGGGAGTGATCAGCAGCACGCAGACCGGGCAGCGACGCGTTCTGCGGCCGGCTTCGCCGATCAGCCCGGCCAGGCGGTCCTTCCGTCCCTCGTCTTGTCCCCCCGAGTCAGCGGGAGTAGGTGACAGTACGCAGCGCGGTGTGGGATAGGTCACGTGCGACTAAGTCTGCCAAGTGTCACAGCCTGCCATCTCCCTCGCGTTCGCTCCGTCAATCGCTTCTACCAACAACTGAGGAAAAACCATGCAAGGCAGCCCGCGCATCGTGAGTGACGTCATGTCGCACACCGTGGTGGCGGTAGGCCGCAAGGCCCCAATCAAGGACATCGTCGACATCATGAGCCAGTGGGAGATCGGTGCCCTTCCGGTGCTGGAGGGCGAGGGCCGAGTGGTAGGCATAGTCTCCGAGGCTGATCTGAGGCCCAATGAAGTATTCCCTGCCAGCCCCACGGTCCGATCTACCCGGCTGGACCGCTCGCCAGATTCCTCCGGGGCCCGCGGGCTCACCGCCGAGAACGTGATGACCACCCCGGCCGTCACTGTGCATGCCGACGCTACGATCACCGAAGCCATCCACATCATGGCCGAGCGCAGGGTCAAGCGACTGCCTGTGGTCGACGGCGAGGGGATGCTCGAGGGTCTGGTCAGCCGATGGGACCTGTTGAGAGTCTTCTTGCGTGCGGACGACGACATCGCTGAGGAGATCCGCCGGGAAGTCGTCCCCTACCTGTTCGACACCCCGGTCGACCCTATCGACGTCAGAGTTGCTGACGGCAGGGTTGTTCTGACCGGACGCGTCCGGGACTCCTCGCTGGTTTGTGTCGCCGTCCGCATGGTGCGCGCCATCGACGGCGTCGTCGACATCGAGTCCCATTTGACGGACAGCGCGAGCTGAGCGACCACGCCAGCCAGCGCGGGGCAAGGATGGCTCTGGCGATTGATGTGAGCGCGTTCGGCCTGAGGCGGGCCTTGCAGAGGATGCGCCAGGTCTTGATCCCGGCGATGGCTCTCTCGACTGGCCAGTAGAGACGGGAGTGCCCCCGGTTGACGGATCTCAGTTTAACGGTGAGGTCCTTGCCGGGCCTTTTCCCGGTACGGCACGGCTACGGTGTTGCCTGCTCCGTGGTAAGCCGTGTCGGCCAGGACAGGAATGTTCAGGCGGGTGCAGGCCCGGTGCCGACGGGCAGCAGTGAGGTCGTGGATGCGTCCGGCCAGTGCGGGGGACATCCCAGGCCAGGGGTCCGTCCGGTGCCGTGATGACCTGCAGGTTCACCCCGTGACCGCGGTGCTTGCCCGAATAGTCGGCGCGGCTGTCACCGACCTGGTCGCCTTCCGCCAGGGTTCCATCAAGCAGGACGTGCCGAGTCTGTGACGCCCTGAGGGCCGCGGTCAGACCTGGTGCCCGCCCGGCCAGGAGCGTGACCACGGCATGGAGGCGTGGGCGGTGCCCACACTGATCCCGGAGCCGGCCGCGAGCTGGGCCAGGGGTCGTTCTTCCGCAAGTACAACCAGTGCAGCAAGGGCACGCTGGGACGGCGGGAGCTTGCACCTACGGTCGCCCTCCGGGTGACGATGCGCGTCGTGACCCACTCCGCGGGTACATGCGGCACATCGAGTACGGCACGGTAAGGAAGCAGCGGAGCTCCAGGACTGAAGAGTTGAGCTTGGACACCTTGCTGAGCCCTGGGGCTCCACCCGTTTCACAGCCAGCCTCACGTCACCCGATCAGTGGGTTCCGGACAGTTCGGCCCATGACTTCTTGTCTGCCGCCCCTGGCGACCGAAGCCGAAGAGGCGTGACATCGGTCACAGGCCCCCAGGGATTGAGGTAGCCGCATAGTAGATCTGCCCGGCGACATATTAGATTTACCGGATTGACGAGAGTGATGTCCCCGCCGACCCTGGCGGCGGCACCACTCGCTGAGAAAATTCGTCAACTCTCCCTGCTTCGCAAGTTCCTGACGCGAGAACAGAAACCCGACCGGTGCTGTGGAAACGGAACCTGCTCAGACCTCACATTGCCGGGGTCCGGACTCAGCCCACGAAGCAAGATAGTATGAAGACCCTTTGCGCTCTCAACGAACGCGTCCTAAAAATAATGCCCAACAGGACGCGGCCGCGGCTCGGCGGCCCAGCCGGGAACACAAGAAGCACTCGGCAGATACCGAGTTGAGGTCACACATGAGCAAGCATGGCAAAATAGACCGTAAACGGCGGATAACCGTGGCTGCTCTTGTAATCGGTGTCGTGGGCGTGCCGTCTATCGCCATGGCATGTGTCAACTGGCGGGACGGCGGAGGCAGTCATCAAAAGGTCGCTGCCGAGGGGCAGCGGAACCACACCGGCGAGACCCGCGCTGAGGACGCCACTCCTTCAGCACCGGCTCCCGCCACTACGAGCACTGCCTCGCCGGAACACACGGTCGGCCAGCCGTCGAGGCTGAAAAAGGCCACGGCCACCAAGCTCAGGACCGCCACGCCCCCCAGCGCCTCCGCCTCCGCCTCCACAAATTCCGTACCGCCGAGCGCCCCCGAGAAAACGGCCCCGGCTACCGATGTCACCATACGCGTCGCCGAACTGGTCAACGCCGAGCGCAGCAAGAACGGTTGCTCGCCTCTCACCCTGAACGACACCCTGACCAAGGCTGCGCAAGCGCACAGCGAGGACATGGCGGCTCACCAGAACATGTCGCACACCGGGTCCGACGGATCTTCCCCCGGTGACCGGATCACACGCGCCGGTTACGACTGGAGCGCCTACGGCGAAAACGTCGCCTTCGGTTACACCACTGCAGAGCAGGTCATGGCCAGCTGGATGGCCAGCCCTGGCCACAGGGCCAACATCCTCAACTGCACGTTCAAGGAGATCGGCGTGG
>NZ_JBFBBK010000105.1:0-9574 GCF_040682635.1 Streptomyces sp. NPDC051133 | reverse complement strand
GAGCACGGACGGGGCGGCAGGGGGCCGCCACCGCACACGAGGGGGAAGGCCCGTCATGGGGAACAGGGACGCACGGGTGCGGGGGCTGGCGGCCCCCCTATCCACGCCCGCGGCTACTTGTCGGCGGTGAGCTTCCCGGCGGCGCCCCAGCTGTCCGCGGGGACCTCGTGGATCCACACCTGCACGGTCTCCGCCGGGATCCGGTACGCGTCCACGAACGCGTCGGTGACCCGCTTGACGAGATCCCGCTTCAGCTCGACGTCGCGCGGACCCTGCTGGATGGTGACGATCGGCATGTCTGAACTCCCCTGATCGGTGTGCCTGTTCGGTGGGTCCAGTCCATCGCGGTGCGGCTCCCGGACCAAGGGGCAGTCCGCGACCGCAGCGATCAGCTTTCGTGATCGCCGCAGGCCGGCACCAGTTTCTCCAGGTGCGGGGAGGGGCCGGCGACGGGTACGGCGAGGCCGGTGGCCAGGGCGAGTCCGGGTGCGGCGAAGGGGACGTACGCCACCCGGGGCGTGTGCAGCACGCGCGCGTGGGACGCGTAGACGACCGTCCACAGCGGCCGGGCGCCGATGGTGGCGAGGGTGTCCTGCAGGGAGCCGCCGGCCGGCCCCGGGACCGGGTCGAACCCGGCGGCGCGGCAGGCGCCGAGGACCAGGTCGACCAGGGCGGGGTTGTTGCGGCGCGCGGTGAGCGCGAGGGGCAGTGCGGCGAGGTCGGTCAGCTCGATCTCGTCCCGCCCGGCGAGCGGGTGCGTGGCGGGCAGGGCGGCCACCAGCGGGTCGGGCCACAGCGGCAGCACCCGTACGCCGGGCGGCGGTTCGGCCGACCGGACGAACGCGGCGTCCAGCTCGCCCGTCGCCACCCGGGCCAGCCGTTCGCCGACCGGCAGCGAGTACAGCTCCACCGGTACCTTCGGTGCGCGTGCGGCGAACGCGGCGAGCACCCGGTCCAGATGCTCCCCGAGTCCGGTGCTGGTGCCGAGCCGCAGCCCGGCGGGCGGAGCGACCGCGGCCCGCGCCTTCTCGGCCGCGCCGAGCACCGCCCGGGCCTCGGGCAGCAGCCGCTCCCCCGCCGCGGTCAGCCGCACCCGGCGCGGTGAGCGGTCGAACAGCTCGGCGCCCAGCTCCCGCTCCAGCCGCTGTATCTGCTGGCTGACCGCGGACTGCACGATGTGCAGCCGCTCCGCCGCCCGCCCGAAGTGCAACTCCTCGGCGACCGCGACGAAATAGCTGAGCTGGCGCAGTTCCATGGGCCCGACTGTAGAGCGTGCGCCCGGACGCGGTTCACCGCCGTACGACCGTGCCGAACCGGATGTCGTACGACGCCCCGGGGTGCATCAGCCGCAGCATCCGCTCCGCCTCCGCGGTCACCTCCTCCTGCTCGGCCCTGGTGGGCTTCCCGAACGGCTCGATGACCAGGCACGCCTCGTCGAGCCTCCACAGACCGGCCAGGAAACCGTCCGCGAGGAAGGTGCGGTGGGCCTGGTTGCCCTGCCAGGTACGGCCGCGGTACTCGGGCGGTACGACCCGGCCGCGGTCGGCGTGGCCGAGGAGCAGGTTGTCGAACTCGGGCAGGAAGCGGGGCGGGGCCGGGGTGGCGGGGTCGGGGCGCGGGGCGTCGGGGAGGTCGAACAGCTCGGCGCCGGACGGGCCCCGGAAGGTGAGCAGCCGCGGGCGCAGCCGCTCGAACGCGGGGCGCAGGCGGGTGAGTCCGGCCCAGGCCTGCATGTCCTGGACGGACGCCGGACCGAACGCGGCGAGGTAGCGCAGGACGACGGTGTCCGGCGCGGGTGCCTGCGCGGGTGGCTGCGCGGCGGGACGGCCCAACCAGTGCTCGGCGGTGGTCAGGGCGACCTGGCCGCTCGCGCCCCACAGGCCGCGCGGGGTGACCTGGACCAGCGGCAGCGTGCAGCGGGCGGCGACGGCCAGGGCCCGCGGATCGGCGTCCGGCCACTCGGCGCCCAGCGCCGTCCGCAGCGCGGCCATGGTCCGCGGCTCGGCCTCGACCAGTTCGCGGGCGAGCCGGGCCAGCCGGTTGAGGTCGACACCGGCCAGCCCGGTACGGAAGCTCCGCAGTTCGCGGTCCCGGGCGGGCTGGACGAGCGGCCGCAGGGTGAGACAGTCCTCGGCGGTGTGGGTGTGCAGGGTGGAGCGCAGGGTGACGATGCGGGCGACCTCGCGGCCGGCCATGAGGGCCGACAGCTGCTGGGGCGCGAAGCCGTCGAGGCGGGCGGCGAGTGCGTAGTACGGGGGTGTGACGTTCTGCGCCTGCAGGCCGAGCAGATGGTGCACGGCGTCCGGGACGGAGCGGGGCGAGCGGCGCAGCAGGAGCTGCCGGTCGAGGGTGGCACGGTTCAGGGCACGGGCGTCCAGGAGGGGAGCGCCGGCTGCGCTGCTCTGGGTCATGTCGGCACACGCTAGCGCCGGGGGCGGACGGGTGCGCAGGCGCTGCGGCCCACCGGTGCGGCGGCACTGCGGCCCACGGGCTCGCCGGCACTACGGCCCACCGGTTCGGCGGCACTGCGGCCCACGGGCTCGCCGGCACTACGGCCCACCGGTACGGCGGCACTACGGCCTACGGGGTCGCCAGCACTGCGGCCCACCGGCTCGCCGGCACTACGGCCCACCGGCTCGCCGGCGCTGCGGCCCACCGGTTCGGCGGCGCTGCGGCCCACCGGTCCCGGCGGCGCTGCGGCCCACCGGCTCGCCGGCACTACGGCCCACCGGCTCGCCGGCACTACGGCCCACCGGCTCGCCGGCACTACGGCCCACGGGCTCGCCGGCACTACGGCCCACCGGCCCGGCGCGCCCGCTCAACCGGTGTGCAGGACTCGGAAGCTTCCGGGCTTCTGCGGGTCCCGGTCGGCGACCTGGACGGGTGCCCAGGCCCACTGCCACACGCTGCTGCCCGGCGGGCGGGAGAACGTGATCGGCCCGCGGGTGCCTTCGACGGCGACGTGCGGCCAGGACGCGGCGGTGCGCGCCCGGTCTTCCGCGCCGTGCGAGCGCAGCGCGTCGGCGAGGACGGCGACCGTGTCGTAGCCCTCGAAGGCGACGAAGGAGGGCGCTTCGGACAGCCGTTCGCGCAGGGCCGCCGCGACGCGCGCGCCGAGGGGGCCGAGGCGCTCGGGCAGGTAGCGCAGGAACGGGATCGCGGTGCCGTCGTCGCCCAGCAGCGCCGCCCATTCGGTGGACTCCGGCTGCCCGGCCGGAGCACCGACCAGGACCTCGGCGAGGCGCCGGTCGCGGCGGACGGCCCGGACGATCGGCACCGCCGGGTCGGGGTGAGCGACCAGCAGGAGGAGAGCCGTCGCGCGGCTGTCGGCGAGTGCGTCGCACAGGGCCGCGGGGGTGAGCGCGTCCGGGTCGAGGGCAACGACGGTGCCGCCGCGCGGAGCGAGGTGGTCGCGCAGGATGCGGGTCCCCGACGCCCAGTAGACGCTCGGCTGGGCCGCCACGGCGATGTGGCGGTGGCCCGCGCCGAGGAGGAAGTCCGCGTAGATCCGCCAGCCGTGGGACTGCGCCGGGGCGAGGCGCGCGACCTGCTGCGCCGGCCGGTCGGTGAGCGCGTCGAGAACCGCCGACGAGCAGAGGAACGGCAGTCCGAGGGCGTCGGCCCGGGCGGCGGCGGCGCGCGCGACGACGCTGTGGTACTCCCCCGCGAGGGCGGCCACGCCCAGGCGGGCCAGTTCGTCCACGGCCGCCTCGGCCCGCCGCGGGTCGGCCGCGGTGTCCCGGACCACCAGCTCCAGCGGCCTTCCCGCGATCCCGCCGGCGCCGTTGACGTCGTGCACGGCCAGCTCGAGTCCGGCGAGCAGGTGGCGGCCCGCCTCGGCCCAGCCGGGCCGGGTCAGCGGAACGAGGGCACCGATCCGCACAGGTGATCCGTCGGTCTCGTCCCGCCGTGGCCGGCGCCCCTGGTCGATCATGCCGGACATTGCATCCGCCGCCGTCGCCATCGGGCAACCGATTATCCGTCCGCCGGGCTCCGGGGCACCGTCGCCGTCGTCGCTGTCGCCGCCGCCGTCGCCGTCGCCGTCGCCTCAGGACTCTCACCGGACCCTGACCGTGGCGGGCGCCGGGGCCGGGGATCGCGTGGATATCCTGCTCGTACCCCCGCCTTAGTGATCAAGCCGTCCGCGGGCTCGACGGAGAGGCAGCCGATGTCCGAGCGAGAGAACGGCAGGAACGGCGGCCGCAGGTCCGTCTGGCGCCGCCTCACCCCGCCCCAGACGCCCGCCGGGAACGAGACGCCTGCGCCCGCCCCCGGTCCGGTGGAGGCGGCCGAACCGGCGAGCGTCGTGCGTGCGGCGCTGTACCGCGACGGCGTCCGCGTCTCCTCCCCCGCCACGCTCGCCGAGACCTACCGCGCGCTGCGTGAACAGCCGTCGGGCATGGCGTGGATCGGCCTGGCCGGCCCCACCGCGGACGAACTGCACTCCCTCGCCGCCGAGTTCGGCTTGCACCCGCTCGCCGTCGAGGACGCGATGGAGGCGCACCAGCGGCCCAAACTGGAGCGGTACGGCGACACGCTGTTCGTCGTGCTGCGCGCCGCCCGCTACCTCGACGCGCCGGAGGAGGTCGAGTTCGGCGAGCTGCACGTGTTCGTCGGCCCGGACTTCGTCATCACCGTCCGGCACGGCGCGGCGCCCGGCCTGTCCGCGGTCCGCCGTCGCATGGAGGACACACCCGAGCTGCTGAGACTCGGCCCGGAAGCGGTCCTGTACGCCATCCTGGACGCGGTCGTCGACGGGTACGCCCCGGTCGTGTCCGGCGTGCAGAACGACATCGACGAGATCGAGACCGAGGTGTTCCGCGGCGACCCCGAGGTCTCCCGCCGCATCTACGAACTGTCCCGGGAGATGGTCGAGTTCCAGCGCGCGACCCGCCCGCTCGTCGGCATGCTGCACGGTCTGATGGCGGGCTTCGCCAAGTACGAGACCGACGAGGAACTCCAGCGCTACCTGCGGGACGTCGCCGACCACGTCACCCACATCAGCGAGCGCGTCGACGGCTTCCGGCAGGCGCTCAGCGAGATCCTCACCGTCAACGCGACCCTGGTCACCCAGCAGCAGAACGCGGAGATGCGGGCACTGGCGGAGGCGGGCTTCGAGCAGAACGAGGAGATCAAGAAGATCTCGTCATGGGCGGCCATCCTGTTCGCTCCGACGCTGGTCGGGACGATCTACGGCATGAACTTCGCCCACATGCCGGAGCTGCACTGGGCGTTCGGGTACCCCTTCGCGATCGTCCTGATGGCCATCGTATGTGCCAGTCTGTACATCATCTTCAAGCGGAAGGACTGGCTCTGAACCGTCGACGGCGTCTGCGACGGTGTCGTAGAGGCGTCCGTCGTCACCGGCTCATGTCGGACCACCCCTCGCTGCCCCGCTGCTACGGTCGCGCGTATGACGCTCTCGGTCTCCAAGAGTCAGGCTGTTGACCTACGCGTACAGCCGGTTGACGAGGTTCTCGATCGCGTCGAGCGGTCTCTGCAGGTGCGTTTCCTCCCGGATACGGTGGTGCGCAAGCGCCGGTCCGTGGGAGCCCGGACGGACCGTGAGACCTGGGTCCGCATCGAGCGACGCCTGCTCGCCAAGATCACCGATCAAGGATGGAACGGCGCGGAGTGCGCCGCCCGTTTGAACGGCGTCGCCCAGCCGGCATGGCGCGGATGCGTGGTCTGGCGGGACGCGAACGAACCGGTGATGTGGCGGGCCGACGAAGCTGACCTTCTGCAGGCCGCTCCCGTCGGAAACGCAATTCTGAGTGAGGCCCCCGAACTCCCGGACGCGTGGTGGGACGGATTGAACGCCTCTCTGGACACGCTGGCAGCGCACCGGACGAGGCGGGTCGCCACACCTGACACCGAGACCATCACGCAGGCGTCGGTCAGCGAGGCCGTCCGAGCTGCCTTTCCCGGCGACTTCGATACGACCGTCCAGCGTTGGGTGCCGGCCCATGCCGACCTGAACTGGGCCAATGTGACCGCCCCGGTGTTCGGTCTCTTCGACTGGGAGGACTGGGGGAACGCCCCGCAGGGACTGGATTCCGCCTCCCTGTGGGGGAGCTCGCTCGCCGTCCCGTCTCTGGCCGAGCGTGTACGGCAGGAACGCCGGTCGGACTTCGAGAGCAGGGACGGCAAGCTGATGACGCTGTTCGTCTGCTCGAAGATCCTCGGACCGTACGCGCACCCGGAAGATCCCCGGTCGAAGCCCGCGCGGCGCATGGCCGAGCAGGTCATCGATGAGCTTCAGGCGGGCTGATCACGCGAGCGGTCGCGGAGAAGCCTCCGGTACTCCTGCACGGTCCGCTCGTCCACCTGGCCTGCCAGGGATCCGACGAGTGCCCCCAGGTGAGTCGGTTCGTCGGTGCCCACGGCGACGGAGCCGACCCGCGGGAGGTGATACGCGGCTCTGAACGCTGCCTGGACGCGGGAGAGCCCACCGCCGCCGTCCCGGAGAAAAAGGCGCGGGTCGACGCTGCCCCACACCGAGGCACTGGCACTGCCCCCGAAGGGGCTCATTCCCCAGACCTCGCCACGAGCCAGATTCCACGCATTGATCAGGGTGTCCGCTGCGTCCAGCGTTCTGGCGCCGACCAGCAGGCCGGCGCGCACCATGAGAACCGATGGCCTCGGAACGGCCGGGTCGACCAGGCTCGACAGCGGTGACGGATCCCACGACGCCACGCCCCAAGCGGCACACAGCCCCTTCTCCGTTGCGTCGTCCAGGACGGTGCACGCCGCGGCAAGCAGATCCTTGTCGTGCGGCCCAGCTTTCCGGAGGGAATGTTCCGGGTTGTGCAGGAACACAAGGTCCGGCTCCCGTCCGAGGTCCTTGGCCGCCTCTCCCACGGCCGAGTTCAGCCGCATGGGATCCAGGGAGTGCCCCGCCCCGTCGGGCGCTGGAAAGTAGCCGACCTTCGTGGAGACCGTGAACTTCGGCAGCAGGTCACCGGCTGTCCGAGCCAGGATATGGTGGGAGCGGAAGCCGAGGTAGTTGGTGCTGGTGTCGAGCGACGTGACGCCAAGGTCCAACGCCTCGGTCAGGATTCGGCGTTCGTGACGAGACCGGTGTAGCCCGAGGACAACTCGGGGGTCAGGACCGCGCACAGATCCTCCTCTACCAGGATCTCGGCGACCTCGACCACTTCCGCTCCGACGACGGCCGAGGCCCGTTTCAACACGACCGGCCTGCCGCTCAACAGCAGACGCAGCGCCGGCAGGGCCTTGGCCGCGAAGCTCAGCTTTTTCCCCGATGCCAAGACGTCGACCGTCTCCCCACTCTCCTGGATCCGGGGAGGGAAGTGGGTGGTGCACACCACGACGTCGAGCGGTCCGAGGATGTCGAGGAACGGCACGTGCCGGGGCAGTGTCGTCTCCTTCTCGTACGCGGCCAGGTAGTCAGCCGGGGAGCGCTCGCCGAGCAGTGCCGTGGCTGCCTCGGCCAGAGGTACGCCGTCGGAGCCGTGCCAGCGGTCCAGATCGTGCCTGAAGATCTCGTGCTCGCGGCACCAGTCAGCGAGCCAGGCGAGCCAACTGGCGCCGGTGCGTTTGGTGATGCCGAACGTGACGTGGAGGCTCTTCCCCGAGCCGCTGCCGGTCCGGGTCGCCTGGTGCCATTGGCCTCGGGGGATGTGCATGACGTCGCCGGTCCTCATCACGCCGGACCAGATGATCTCATCACTCGGATTGTTGTTGGGGTCGGAGTCCCGATACATGGGGACCTTGCGGGAAGCCGCCCGCACCTCCCACTCCTTTTCGCCCGCGAGTTGCACGATCACGACGTCGTGATCGTCCCAGTGCAGGGGAAAGCCGGCGGCGTCGTTCGTCGTCAGGTACGCGTTGACCTGCACACGCTCATGGGACCACCACTGCAGCGCCCGGCACGCGACCTCCATCGTCGGATCGAAGACGTTGGCCTGGTCGAGGATGAGCGTCGCGCCTTCTCGCAGAAGGTTGCCGAGACTGCGTATGTCGACCATGGGGATGCTCTGGCCCCGAGGGCTGACGCTGTCGGTGTAGTAGACGGCCGGGTGCACCTCGACTCCCTGCTGAAAGCAGCGGAACTGCGGACGGCTCAGGCTCCTGCGCATGGCGATGTCGAGCAGCCGGTTGGGGGTCAGGAGGCGGGAGAGGAGTGCGGGATCGTCCAGACCGCCCCGCGCGAAGCCTCTGCCCAGTTCCTCGGCTCCGCTCCACCCGAGTGCTGTCTCGATCGCCTTGATCAACTGATGTTCCATCGCTGTGCCTCCAAGGTTGTGGTCACTTGATGCGGACGGCGGGGCCGGCACAGCCAGTCGTGCCGGCCCCGCCGCTTGGTGCGCGCGTGCCTACTCGCTGTCGTGCAGGTTGCCGTCGCCGCCCGGCCACGGCGCGTCGCCGGAGCTTCCGGCGTTGTCGGACCGGAGGCTGTCGTACCGGTCGTGCACGGCGGTCAGCTCCTCGACCGCCTTCAGCAGGCCGCTGCGGACCGGAGGCAGTGCCGTGCGCTCTTCCACCTCGTACTCCTTCCTCTTCGGGTCTCCCGCCAGGGATCCGGCGGGAGGTCATGGCCGCCTCACGGCCGTATGAGAGATGGCTTTCCGCGAGGCGGCGGTCACCGGGTGGCTGGGTGAGCCACGGTTTTGCACCTACGACGACCGGGCGTCCCGGCTGCTCATCGGCAGGAGGGCCGCGTCCTGGCGCATGTTGGCCTCCAGGACGCGCTGGTCCATTTCGCCGGCGTCAGCCACTCGGGCTCGCCTCCGACCCGGCGCTTGACCCAATCGCGGACAAGCCACGCGGACCGGCAGCAGCAGGGCTCGCCTCCACCGCCATGGGCAGCGCCATCTCGGCCCGTACACGCTTTCCGGGGCGGGCGGGCTCCCAGGCACAGCGCGCCGCGAGTAGTCGGACCAGCGCCAGACCACGCCCGTTCTCATCGTCCGCTTGGGCACAACGAGTCCGCGGGACCGACGGGTCACCGTCCAGGACCTCGATGCCCAAGCGACGGGGCCAGTTGGACAGGGTGACGGTGATCGGCCCCGCCCCGTGGATCACGGCGTTGGTGATGAGCTCGGAGGCAGCGAGTCGGATGGCGTCGGTTGTGTCCTCGTTCAGCGGCACACCCCATGCGCGTACCTTGTCGACGATCTCACGCCGAGCCAGGGGCACCTCGGATTCAATACCCGCGAGGACGAACCGATGGACGAGCGTGGGCATGGCGGACGCCTCCGAAGAGCTGGGGGGCGGCTCCATCCCCGACGAGGCACGGGAATGGAGCCGCCGATCTGAGGAACCGCGCCGCAAGCGTTCGACTGACTTCGCTCGTTGGCGGCTGATACTCAGTCAACGGGGCTGCCCCGGCCCACCGGAACGTTTCTAGGGGGTTTCTCCTGGGGACGACGCCCATCCCGTACTCGGGCACGAGAAGTAGCCTTCCGACTACGCCTGAGGGGACGACAGGAGTGACGACGTGCCTACCGAGCCGTTACTGACTTTGGAGGCGGGTTGTCGTAGGGGCTGACGGTCGGTGACCGTCGCGGTATGCCGGGTGTATGAGGTATCCGCAGGGTGGGGGTCTGAC
>NZ_JBFBBK010000104.1:0-10126 GCF_040682635.1 Streptomyces sp. NPDC051133 | reverse complement strand
GTGGCGTAGCGGTGGCGCCGGCGCAGGGCGAAGTCGTCGACGCCGATCACGCGGGGCATCCGCCCGGTGGGCAACGGGATGCGCAGCAGGGTGCGGGCCGGAGGCTGTTTACTCCTCTGTGTAAGGGGTGATCTTGCTGGGTGCTGGTTGGGCCCTGGCTGACACCAGGGACGTGACCCACAGTGAGTGACTTGATGAACGAGAGCAGCCTGCATGCCGAGCCCGCAGAGAACCGTGGGGAGGCGGCACAGCGGTTGGCGGGAGCCTTGTCGCCGGCGGCAATCGACCGGTTGCTGGCCGATGCGGAAGCGGCCGGGGTCGGTATCGACGGCGCGGGCGGGTTGCTGCAGCAGATGATGAAGGCGGTGCTGGAGCGGGCCTTGCAGGTGGAGATGGCTGACCACCTCGGCTACGAGGCCGGTGATCCCGCCGGACGGGGCTCGGGCAACTCCCGCAACGGCGCCTACTCCAAGACGGTGACCACGGTGGCCGGGCCGGTCACCATGGACGTGCCACGCGATCGCAGGTCCGAGTTCGAGCCGGTGATCGTGCCCAAGGGCCGGCGGCGCCTGGCCCAGGTCGACGACATGATCTTGTCGCTGTACGCGCGGGGCATGACCACCCGGGACATCACCGCCCATCTGAAGGAGGTCTACGGCTCGGAGGTGTCCCCGGCCCTGGTGTCGAAGATCACCGATGTGGTGGCGGACGAGATAACAGCCTGGCAGGACCGGCCTGTTGACGAGGGGCGGTTTCCATCAGTGGTTGCGAATCACCTGGTCAATGGGCCTGTCAGGCATTCTCGCATGGCGTCGGCGGGGGTCTTGTCTCCGAGGATGATGCGGGGGCGGCGGTTGAGTTGGCGAGCGACTTCGCGAAGGTCGCGGGCACTGTGGACGGAGAGGTCGGTGCCCTTCGGGAAGTACTGCCGCAGCAGGCCGTTCATGTTCTCGTTCGTTCCGCGCTGCCACGGTGAGTGGGGCTCGCAGAAGTAGATCCGGAAGCCGGTCAGCGCCTCGATGTCCTCGTGCAGGGTCAGCTCCCGACCTTGGTCCCAGGTGAGCGTCTTCCGCAGCTGGGGCGGGATATGCGCGGTCTGCGTGATGAGCGCGTTGCGGACCTGCGGGGCCTTCCAGCCGTGGGGCAGGTGGATCAGGTGAACGTAGCGGGTGGTGCGCTCGACGAGGGTGCCGATTGCGGAGCCCTGGCCGCGGCCGATGATGAGATCACCTTCCCAATGCCCGGGAACTGTACGGTTGTTGACCTCGGCGGGACGGTCATGGATGAGCGTCATGTTCTTGATCTTGTTCAGAGTGGGGACGCCACGGCGCTGCTTCTTGCGGCGGGTGCGGCCGGTGCGGAGTTTGGCCTTGCGGCGGCCGAGAAGGCCGGCGAACAGGGCTCGGTAGATCGTTTCGGTACAAGCCCGCATCGCCGGGTGGTCGGTGTGCTCGCGGGCCAGGTAGCGGGCAATCTGCTGCGGTGACCACTTCTCGGCGAGCTTCTCGCGTACCAGGGTCCGCAGTGGTTCGCCGGCCCGGATCTTCTCCTCCTTGGGGCGGTGTCGCCGCAACAGGGCCTGATTGTGGGCCCACCAGGGGTTGTAGCGCCCGTCGGGTTTGCTGTTGCGCTTGACCTCCCGGTAGACGGTCTGAAAGCTCTTGCCGATCGACGCGGCGATCTGCTTGACGGTCTGCTGGGCATGGAGCCCGTCGGCGATGGCGATACGGTCGTCCTGGGTGAGGAAGCGCGGCGATATCGGGCCGGGGTCGGGAACGATCACGCTTCCAGCATCGATGAACCACAACGAACCACAGCTGGTGGACACCCCGACCCGACGAGCAGCGGCAGCACCTCTGTATCCCTCGCGCAGCAACTCGAAATACTTCTTCTTCACCGCAGTCGGCATCTTGTTGGGGGCGTACTTCGCCATCCGAACGCACTCCTTCCGGTGCGTTCGCAACCACCGATAGAACTCAAGAGGTCTACCCGATCCTCTACATCGACGCGCTGAGCGTGAAGGTCCGCGACGGCGGTATGGTCACCAACAAGTCCGCCCACCTGGTCATCGGCGTCGACGTGGACGGCATCAAGAACGTGCTGGGCATCTGGCTGCAGGATGCCGAAGGCTCGAAGTTCTGGCTGAACGTGCTCACCCAGCTGAAGAACCGCGGCCTGAGGGACGCCCTGATCGTGTGCTGCGACGGGCTGACCGGCCTGCCCGAGGCGATCAACACGGTCTGGGAGAAGGCACTGGTCCAAACGTGTGTGACCCACCTGATCCGCAGCTCGATGAAATACGTGTCCTACGGCGACCGCAAGCAGGTCGCGGCCGCCCTCAAGCCGATCTACACCGCCGCCACGGAGTCCGAGGCACTGTCCGCTCTCGACGAGCTCCGGTCGAACTACGGCAAGAACTACCCTGGCCTGATTGCCAGTTGGGAGCGGGCATGGGAGGAGTTCATTCCCTTCCTCGCTTTCGACCGCGAGATACGCAGGGTGATCTACACGACCAATGCCATCGAATCCCTGAACTACCAGCTGCGGAAGATCACCAAGACGCGCGGGCACTTCCCTTCCGACGACGCCGCCGTCAAGCTCCTCTACCTCGGCATCCGCCGCATCGAGGGCCGGCACATCGACGGCGACGGCCCCATCCCCAAGGGCCGCATCCGCGGCACCGGCACCCTCGGCTGGAAACGCGCCATGAACCACTTCATGCTCGCCTTCCCCGACCGCCTCCCCCTCTGACCCCAGCAAGACCACCGACAGTAACCAACCCTGGGGCCCGACCAGCAAGGCCGCACACCTCTACATACACAAAGGAATTGACAACCTCTCCGCAGATGCCGGTGGTAGGCGATGGACTGCTCGTCCTTGCGCCTGTCCGGGCCCGGACCGCTGCCCGCCCGCGCGGGCGGTTCCACTTTCTCGTCGACGAAGTGATTCCAGCCGGTGAGCTGGAACAGCGGCAGTGGTCGCATCGGAGTGTCTTTGAGCTGCTGACGCAGGCGCGCCTCGCGCTTGTCGCGCAGTTCCAGGGTCGCTTCGGCGGCCCGGAGTGCGTCGGTGACCAGCGAGGTGCGCATGTGGTCGGCGACCGACCAGCCCACCAGGCGGCGCGAGAAGCAGTCGATCACGGTCGCCAGATACAGGAACTCGCCGTCGCCCACCGGCAGGTAGGTGATGTCCCCGACGTACCTCACGTTCGGGGCGCTCGCGGTGAAGTCGCGCCGCAACAGGTCCGGCACCGGGGTGGCGGACGGCTCGGGCACGGTCGTGACCTGCCGCTTGCGCAGCCGCAGTCCGGCGATGCCGAACTTCCGCATGACCCGTCCGACGCGCTTGTGGTTCACCAGCTCGCCCTCGTCGCGCAGCTCGGCGGTGATGCGGGGGCGGCCGTAGGTGCCGTCCCACTCGGCGTGCACGGCACGGATTCGCATCGCGAGTGCGGCGTCGGCCCGCTCGCGCGCGGCGCGGGCCTGGCGGCCGGTCCGCCACTTGTAGAAGCTGGAGCGGGCGACCTCCAGCACGTGACACAACCGCTTCACGCTCCAGGCGTGGTGGTGGTCCTCGATGAACTGGAAGCGGCTGGTCACCAGGTCATCTCTTGTGCGAAAAACTTCGACGCCTTGCGGAGGATGTCCCGCTCGGTGGCGAGTTTCTGCATCTCCTTGCGCGCAGCATCCAGCTCGCGGCGCAGGGCCTCGTTCTCGACCTGAAGCTCTTCGGCCGTCGGCGGGGAATCCACCGTGTTCTTCTCCGTGCTCGTACTCGTCGTGCTGCCCCCGCCGCGGCGGGCCCGTTCGGTCCGTACCCAGTTGCGCAGCGTCTCGCGACTGATCCCCAGGTCCTTGCCGATGCCCTCGAAGGTATGACTCGGGTCCGACAGGTACAGCGCGACGGCGTCCGCCTTGAACTCGGGCGAGTAGACCTTCATCACCATAAAAGATGCCTCCTACCCGGCCCCTACCGGGGCCGGGATCAGAGGTGTCCACCACCCGGGGACAGGTCCCACCGGTCCTGGGGGTGTCAGTTGTTGTAGTTGCTGGCGATTGCGCAGAGGGTGAAGGAGCCGACGCCGAAGTAGGTGCCGGTGGGCGAGGCCGGGTTGACGGGGGCGTGGAGGCCGTGGTCTTCGGAAAGGCCGTGGGGGAAGGACGGTGCCTGGTACTTGAAGACGTTGTCGGAGTTCGGCGGCAGGTTCACCGCGTTGCTGTCGATGATGACGGCGCGGGCGGCGTAGGGGCCGTTGATGGTGAAGCTGATCTCTTGTCCGTTGGGGCCGTTGTTTTCGGTGAGGGTGACCGATCCGTTGGCGTGCGGCGGGGGGAAGACGGTGGTGCCGGTGCCGCTCGGGGCGACCTGGAACAGGTAGTTGCCCGCTCCCAGGACGTCGTCGCACGTTGAATCGGTGGGTGCGGTCTGGGGCTGGACCCCTGCCTGGCTGGGCGCCCCCGGCGTGGTCGAGGCGGGCCCGATCGCTACACCAGTCGGACTGGTGCCGACGGGGATGGTGGTGGTGACGGTGTTGGTGGCGGTGTCGATCACCGACACGGTATTCGAATCGGCGTTGGTGACGTAGGCGTGGGTGCTGTCCGGGGTCACCGCTACACCCTCCGGATTGTTGCCGACGTTCACGGTGGCCGTGACGGTGTTGCTGAACGTGCTGATCACCGACACCGTGTTCGAATTGGCGTTGGTGACGTAGGCCTGGAAGCCGTCCGGGCTCACCGCCACGCCGAACGGACGGGCGCCGACGGTGATGGTGGTGGTGACGGTGTTGGTGGCGGTGTCGATCACCGACACCGTGTTTGAACCGCTGTTGGTGACGTAGACGTGGGAGCCGTTAGGGGTCACCGCCACACCCTGCGGACCGGTGCCGACGGTGACGGTGGCGGTGACGGTGTTGCTGGCGGTGTCGATCACCGACACGGTATTCGAAGCAAAGTTGGCGACGTAGGCGTGGGAGCCGTCCGGGGTCACCGCCACACCACGCGGTCGGCTGCCGACGCTCACGGTGGCGGTGACGGTGTTGGTGGCGGTGTCGATCACCGACACATTGGCCGAACCGAAGTTGGCGACGTAGGCGTGGGAGCCGTCCGGGGTCACCGCCACACCATCCGGTCCGCTGCCGACGCTCACGGTGGCGGTGACGGTGTTGGTGGCGGTGTCGATCACCGACACATTGGCCGAAAAGAAGTTGGTGACGTAGGCGTGGGAGCCGTCCGGGCTCACCGCCACAGCAAACGGACTGCTGCCGACGGGGATGGTGGCGGTGACGGTGTTGGTGGCGGTGTTGATCACCGACACCGTATTCGAAGCAAAGTTGGCGACGTAGGCGAAGGTGCCGTTCAGGGCGGCTGCGGCCGCGTGCACGGCTCGCCCGGTCACCGCCGTACGAGAATGGTTTTTGGCCCGGTGGCCGCCCGAGCCGCCCTGGGCCGCTGCGTGCACGGCCGGCAGCACCACCAGGCCGGCCAGGACAGCGAATGCCGCCGCCAGCCGGCCCAGCCACACCCACCACCGCCTTCCGCCCCGGCTTCTCTGAACCCCCAAGGGGGGGGCTACGTCCGCATGACGCCTGTTCACTGCTGTCTCCTGATCTCAGAGCGGTGCGACCTCGGTCCGTCATGTGCCGGGCACGGCGAGCAGAAAGACCTAGATCACTACAGAAAGCGATATGCACTATATGGGCGAAATTGCGGTTCTTGGTGTAGGCCGGTTCTGATATGCGGGGTGCCGGTTTGGTGTCGGTGGGTGGGTGTCAGTGACGGCATGTCAGATGGGGGTGTTTTCGCTGGTCGGGTGTTGAGGAAGAGCAAAGTCGCTGCCGTGGGGCGGTTTCTGTAGCGGTGTGGCTGTCATAGGGCGGTACACCCCGCTCCGCGCCGCTGTCTTGAGAACGGCACTTCTGATCCTTCAGTAGCTGCGCGGAGGCACGGTGGTCGGTGCCGTCTCCGCGAGCGGAAGGGTGTGGGGTGGGGAGCCGGGCGCATGGGGTGAGATCACGGCGGGGCCCGTCTCCATGGACGTGCCCCGCCGTACGGGTCGGTCGGTCTACCAGTGCTCGTGGTGCTCGCAGCCGTTGTCGTTCCTGTGGTGCTTGATGGTGGTGGGGTCGGTGGCGGCGTGGGTGGTGTCGCCGCCGCCGGTGACGGTGGCGGTGTTGGTGACCTTGGCGGCGGCGGTGCAGGAGACGTCGACCTTGAGGGTGATGGTCGGATAGCTGTGCCCGGCGGGGAGGACGTCGCTGCGGGTGCAGGTAAGGGTGGATCGGGTGCAGGTCCATCCCTTGCCGCTGATGCTGTCGGCCTTGAGTCCTGCGGGGAGGGTGTCGCTCACGATGACCGTGCCGTTGGTTGCTCCGGGCCCGGCGTTGCCGACCTTGATGGTGTAGGTGCCGTCCCGACCTTGGGTGAAGTTCCCGGTGTGGTGCTTGGTGATGGTCAAGGACGGGCCGCTGACCACGCTGTAGGAGATCGTCACTTCTGGTGTGGCTCCCGCGGCCGCGGGAGCTGCCGAGGCGCCGGAGGAGGCCGGGGCGTACGACGATCCCGCGCCACCGGCGCCGGAGCCGGGGCCACCGGCGCCGCCGCCGAACCAGCCACCTCCCCCGCCACCACCTCCATCGCCGAAGGCGTTGCCGCCGGAGCCGGCAACGCCGCTACCGCTACCGAAACCGCCGCCGCCACCGGTGGACCCGCCGCCCCCGCCACCGCCGACTCTGTTGCTGAATGGCCTGCAGGGGTGCGGGGCGGCCCGGCATGATCGTTGGTGCGGTCGTTCTGTCTGCTCCGGCCGTAGGGGGGTCGGTGTAGTGTCCATGCGACCGGGGGGACTGCCGCCTGTTCCTGAGCTTGTTCCTTATGGTCGGGCTTGATCATCGGCATGGAGCTGGTCGCTCGTTCGGGTGATCGCCCGTCGTGGGTGCGGCCTTCTCGTGATCCTGAACTCAGCGACGAGAGCAGGAAGTTCACCAAGAAGGCCGCGGTGATGAGTGTGATGCAACCGGTGGGCGGGCGTGAGGCGTTCGCGGAAGTGTCACGCTTCCGGGCGGGTTTCTACGCGTGCCTGTCACGGCGGGCGGATGCGTTCTTCGAGCTGACGGACGCGCTGCTGTGCGCGGACGGGCCGGCCAGGACGCCGGTGGAGCTGTCCCTGACGGCCGAGCACCGGCGCGGCTACGGAGCCCTCTACGCTGCCTTGAACGAGGGCCGCCTGGATGTCGAAAGGCTCCGTGACCTGCTGGTCTCTCTGCCCCTGCCCAGGTTCGGCGACCGGATCGTACTGACCGTGGACGTCTCGCCGTGGCTGCGGTCGGATGCCGTCTGCTCACCCGAGCGGCTGTTCTGCCTGGTCCACGGCCGCAACGGACGTGCGTCGGACCACGTGGTGCCCGGCTGGCCGTACTCGTTCGTCGCCGCCCTCACCCCGGACCGCACGTCCTGGACGCAGATCCTCGATGTGGTCCGGCTCGGCCCTGCCGATGACGCCGCGCTGGTGACCGCCGCCCAGTTACGGGCCGTGGTCGAGCGCATGGTCACGGCTGGTCAGTGGCGTGACGGGGACCGGGACATCATGGTCGTGATGGACGCCGGCTACGACCCGATGCGCCTGGCACACGTGCTGCGGGACCTGCCGGTCGAGGTGGTCGGGCGCCTTCGTTCGGACCGGGTCCTGCGCTGCCCGGCACCGACCCGTGCCCAGTGGGACGCGGCGCATCCGGCGGGAGGCCGGCCCCCGAAGCACGGGGCCCGCTTCAAGCTCGCCGATCCCACGACCTGGCCCGAACCCGCCGTGACCACCCGCAACGACACCGCCCGCTACGGCAAGGCGGAGACGACGGCGTGGGACCGGCTCCACCCGTTTTTGACCCACCGCTCGGCCTGGATCGACGACGACGGGGAACTCCCGCTGGTCGAGGGCACGCTGATCCGGCTGAAGGTCGACCACCTGCCCGGCGACCGCGACGCGCCGCCGGTCTGGCTGTGGTCCTCCGCCACCGGCCTCGGCGCGGCCGAGGTGGACTTCGTCTGGTCGTGCTACCTGCGCAGATTCGACCTGGAGAGGAGCAAGCCAGACTGCTGTCGTAGTCGTGACTTGGCTTCACTGTCGCTGTCCTCCTTCATCGTTTTGGATTATCGCGGTCTTCTGGTGGTCGAGCCAGGCTTGTCGGGGCTGGTGGCCGCGGGACTGCTGATGGAGCGCGCGGAGCCGGTCGACTTCGGCTGCGTCGGCTTGAATGATCCAAGAATGATGTGCGTCGTCGGCCTGGTGGCCGGTGACCCGACCTTGGGTGAGCCACCCGTAGAGGGTGACGCGCGGGATGCCGAGCTCGCGGGCGAGGTCGGTCAGCCGCCACTCGCCGGGGCCCAGTGCGGGGCGGGTCCGGCGGAGGGCTTGTTCGCGGCGGCTGACGAAGCCCAGATCCTGCAGGAGATGACGGATCCCCTCGGCTCCGAAGCGTTCACGGCGCTTGGGTGGGCGGAATCCTTCGCTGTTCAAGATGTCCGCGATGGCGGCCGCGTCGTGGCCGCTCTGGGTGAGTTCACGGGCGCGGGCTGCCAGACGCGGGTAGTAGCTGAGCTGGTCCAGGCGGGCGACAGGCCGGACGAACTCGCCGTTCGTGCGGTGTCCTCCGGCCCAGGTGATCTCAGCGGTGACCCGCTCGCTGTCTCCGACGACGGCGAGGCTCACCTTTTCGACCAGGTGACGCAGGAGTTGTTTGCGATCTGCGTCGGCGGTCGTCGCGGCTGCCCAGACAGCCGGGATGTCGCTGGCCAGGGCACGGATCCGCTCACGCTCTTCGGTGGTCAGCGTGCGGGGCCGGGCGGCGGTGAAGCGGTCGTACTCCTCGGCCAGGTCCCTCTGCTCGGCCAGCGTGTTCTCCCAGTTCCGCTCAAGCTCACGCACCACCAGGCGGTTCTCGGGCTCGGCCAGCTGGTACTGGCGCCGGGCCCGGTCGACGGCGTACTGGGCACGCTCCAGACGCTGCCGCCAGATCCGCTCGACCTGCTCGCGCCGCTGCTGGGCCTGCCCGGCAGCCTGGAGGGAGACCTCGAGTGCGGCCGGGGCCAGCGCGGTCATCAGCAAGCTGGTCACGAAGCGGTCCGCGCAGGTGCCGGCCAGTGTCTGGCACAGCGACCCGCCGTAGTCGGCCTTGGCCCGGGAGCATTCGTAGCCCGGCCGCAACCGCCCCTGGGGTCCGCGCTGATAGCGCACGGTCATGCGGGTGCCACAACGGCCACAGAAGACGAGGCCTCCCAGCAGCGCGGGCCCGTCTCGCAACGAGCCCATGCTCTCGGACCTGGCCCGGTTCGCCTCGAGCCGGGCCAGGTTGCGTTCATGGCGCGCGATGTCGATATAGGCGGGCAGCATGTCGGGCAGGTAGACCAGCCAGTCCTCGCGGGGCCGGCGGACCCGGCCGGTGAACGGGCGGCCCTCCTGACGACGCCGCGGATCGAGTTTGCTGCGGCCGTAGACGTAGACACCGGCATAGATCGGGTGGCGGAGCATGTTCTGCAGCGCGATCCGGCTGGGCCGGCGCCACTGCAGGTCACCCCGCCCGTCCCCTTCACGAACCCGGATGCCCAGCTGAAGTCCGTGGTCGACGAAGTACCGCAGCACCGCGTTGACAGTGGCGAGCTCGTCGAACAGGTCGAAGACCAGCCGGACCACGCTCTGGACCTGCTCGTCCGGGTCCAGTTCGACCGCCCCGTCGGGCCGGCGGATATAGCCGACCGGCAACGGCACGGCGAGTTCACCACGGCGGGCCTTGCTGATCCGTCCGCTCCACAACCGCTGTTTGATCAGGTGGAGTTCGGCCTCGCTGATCGTCCCCTTCAGCCCGAGCAGGAGCCGGTCGTTGTGCTCGGCGGGGTCATAGACACCGTCCGGGTCGGCCAGCAGCGTCCCCGACAACGCGCACAGTTCCAGCAGCTGGTGCCACTCGCGACCTGAACGCGCCAGTCGGGACATCTCGATCCCCAGGACCATCCCGACGTGATCGAGTCCGACCTCGGAGACCAGGTGTCGGCGTACAAGTGAACGTCCCCACCTGCGTACGGATGAAAAGGGACAGTTGTTGATGCGTTGAGACCCGCTGCTCGGCACTCTGCTGCTT
>NZ_JBFBBK010000103.1:0-10555 GCF_040682635.1 Streptomyces sp. NPDC051133 | reverse complement strand
CGCAAGGCGGAGGATCACCCGCGTACTGGGCGTACTCGGGTGGTCCGACAACGCGGCGAGGTGCCGTGCCGGGCGTCGCGGACCCGGGCTGATCCGAACGAAGCCCCCTAGCTCCCCGCCGGGCTCGGGGTGTCCGGGTCGCCGTCCGACGGGGACGGGCTCGGGGGCGTCGAGTCGCTCGGGGTGGGGTCGGGTGAGGTGGGAGGCGGGTCCGACGGGGGTGGGGACTGGCTCGACGGCGGGGCCGTGGGGGGTGCGCTGGACGGTGGGGTCGGGTCGGGGATGGACGACGGTGGCGGTGCGGGGCGGCTGGGGGCCGTGCCGTAGCCGTCGATGGTGACGACGGCGCCCGCCGGGGCGATCGCCACCTGGGCGCGCCAGTGACCGGACGGCTCGCGCAGATGGTCGACGTACACCTTGATCGTCAACGTCCGGCCGGGTTCGAGGGTTCCCGAGGAGCGGCTGAGGTAGAGCCAGGGGGCCGTGGTGGACGCGGACCAGCGAACCGGCCCGGAACCGGAGGCGGTGAGGGTGATCAGCGTGGTGTCGCCGTCGCCCCGGGCTCCGACCGCGAGCTGTCCGGCACTCTTCCCGCCGGTGCCGCCGACGCTGACGACCTCCACGGAGACGTCCGAGCCGCCGTCCTTGCCGAGGCGGGTGCCAGGCCTCACGCGCGCGTTGCCCGCGTTCTCGTAGCCGCCGGCCGTGTCGCTGTCGAGGGCGTCGGGGCCCTGCTGCTCGCGCGCGGTCGCGGAGGGGCCGCCCGCCTCTCCGGCCGGCGCGCCCCGGTAGGCGGCCCACAGGGCGAGCACCGGCGCGGCGACGACCGTGGCGACGACGGTCGTCGTGACCGCACGCGCGCGGAGGCGGTCGCGGCGGGCCGCGCGGTCCTTGGGGTCCATCGGGAAGCCGCGCCGGTCGAAGCGCGGCAGGGCCGCGCCCCGCGCGCGTGAGTGGTGCGTGAGCGCCATGTGCAGGTCGGCGCGGGGGGCCTCCAGGACGGGCAGCTCGGCCGGGGTGACCGTGGCACCGGGCCAGTGGCCGGGGACGGCGCGCTCGGCGGTGCGGCGGCAGCGCGGGCAGTCGTCGACGTGCCGGACCAGCTCGCGGCGCAGGGCGGTGCTGAGGACGAGCTGGCTGTCGCCGGTGAGGTGGGCCACGCTCGGGCAGCCGCCGGTCTGCACCACGGCGAGTGCCGCGCGGGTGCGCTCGACCTCGCAGGCGGCCGTGGCGAGCAGGTCGCGCGCGGCGGCCGGCTCCATGCCGAGGACGGCGGCGACCTCGTGGGCGGCGAGGCGGTGGCGGACGGCGAGTTCGAGGGCCTCGCGCTGCTCGGGGGTGGTGCCGGCCGCCTCCGGCCAGGCCAGCAGGGCGAGTTCGCGGCGCCGCTCCTCCTGCGCCTCCGGGGCGACCGGTGGTTCGGGCATGCCGTGGCCGGCGGTTCTTCCCGCGCCTCTCCCGGTCCCTTGTCTCCCGGCCCCCTGCCCCGCCCCTGTCGCGGCCGCGGCGCGGCCGGCCGCGTGGGTGGCCTGACGTTTCTGCTTGGCCTCGGCCAGCTTGCGCAGACACGCCCAGCGGGCCAGCGCGTACAGCCAGGCCCTGCGGTCGGCCGCGGCCTCCGGGACGCGGTGCCCGCGCCGCTCGGCGAGGGCGAGGACGTCACCGAGGGCCGCGACGGCCGCGTCGTGATCGCACAGCACCGACAGGCAGTAGGTGAACAGTCCGTCCAGGTACGGCTCGTAGCGCGCCGGCGGCCGCTGGGCGAGGGTGCGGGCGGCGGCGCGGTCGCGCCCCTCCCGCGCCTCTCGTGCTTCACGCGCCTCGCGGTGCACCCGGTGCGCGCCGGTGGTGCGGGTCGTGGTCTGCGGACTGCTGCTCATCACCCGTGCGACCGTAGGCGGCGCCGGAGTGCCCCTTCTGGAAGCTTGAGCAGTTTTACTTCGTACGGGTGAAACGATCCCTCATAAGGGGACAGGAACGTTTTATTCCGCGGCCGGATCATGACGAGGGGTGGCCGATACCGGTCCACCCACACGCGCCCCGGGGTCCCGCTGTCAGTGCCGCGGGCTACGGTTTCCGCATGGCTGCCCGTACCAAGACCACCAAGGACCGCCCGTCCTACCGCTGCACCGAGTGCGGCTGGCAGACGGCCAAGTGGCTCGGCCGCTGCCCCGAGTGCCAGGCCTGGGGGACGGTCGAGGAGTACGGCGCGCCCGCGGTCCGCACGACGGCACCGGGCCGTGTCTCCACCTCCGCGCTGCCCATCGGCCAGGTCGACGGCCGCCGGGCCACCGCCCGCTCCACCGGCGTACCCGAGCTGGACCGGGTGCTCGGCGGCGGACTCGTGCCCGGTGCGGTGGTGCTGCTCGCGGGCGAGCCGGGCGTCGGCAAGTCGACGCTGCTGCTGGACGTGGCCGCCAAGTCGGCGAGCGAGGAGCACCGCACCCTCTATGTGACGGGTGAGGAGTCGGCGAGCCAGGTGCGGCTGCGCGCCGACCGCATCGGCGCCCTCGACGACGATCTGTACCTGGCCGCCGAGACCGACCTGTCCGCCGTCCTCGGCCACCTGGACGAGGTCAAGCCGTCCCTGCTGATCCTCGACTCGGTGCAGACGGTCGCCTCCCCGGAGATCGAGGGCGCGCCCGGTGGCATGGCGCAGGTGCGGGAGGTGGCGGGCGCCCTGATCCGCGCGTCGAAGGAGCGGGGCATGTCCACCCTCCTGGTGGGCCATGTCACGAAGGACGGTGCGATCGCGGGTCCCCGCCTGCTGGAACACCTGGTGGACGTCGTCCTGCACTTCGAGGGCGACCGGCACGCGCGCCTGCGCCTGGTGCGGGGCGTGAAGAACCGCTACGGCGCCACGGACGAGGTCGGCTGCTTCGAGCTGCACGACGAGGGCATCACGGGCCTCGCCGACCCCAGCGGCCTGTTCCTGACCCGCCGCGCCGAGCCGGTGCCGGGCACCTGCCTGACCGTCACCCTGGAGGGCCGCCGTCCGCTGGTGGCGGAGGTGCAGGCACTGACCGTCGACTCGCAGATCCCCTCCCCGAGGCGTACGACCTCGGGCCTGGAGACCTCGCGCGTGTCGATGATGCTGGCCGTGCTGGAGCAGCGCGGCCGGATCAGCGCCCTCGGCAAGCGGGACATCTACTCGGCGACGGTGGGCGGCGTGAAGCTGTCCGAGCCGGCCGCCGACCTCGCCGTCGCGCTCGCGCTCGCCTCCGCCGCGAGCGACACCCCGCTGCCGAAGAACCTGGTGGCCATCGGCGAGGTGGGACTGGCCGGCGAGGTGAGACGGGTCACGGGCGTGCAGCGCAGGCTCGCCGAGGCACACCGGCTGGGCTTCACACACGCCCTGGTACCGGCCGATCCGGGCAAGATCCCGCCGGGGATGAAGGTGCTGGAAGTGGCGGACATAGGGGACGCGCTGCGGGTGCTGCCCCGCTCCCGTCGCCGAGAGGCCCCACAGGAGGCGGAGGAGCGCCGGTAGACTTTGCCCAGGTCTCGCCCGTCCGTACGAACCGAGTGCGGGTGCGGGAGCGCGTCAGAATCTGCGACCGGAGGAGTGCAGTGGCAGCCAACGACCGGGCAGCAGCTCCCGGAAAGTCCGGTGGGAGCGCCGGCTCCGATCGCCTGATGCGCGCCTCGCTGAGCGCCGTGGCACCCGGCACGCCGCTGCGTGACGGCCTGGAGCGGGTCCTGCGCGGCAACACCGGCGGGCTCATCGTGCTCGGCTCCGACAAGACGGTCGAGGCGATGTGCACGGGCGGGTTCGTGCTGGACGTCGAGTTCGCCGCGACCCGGCTGCGGGAACTGTGCAAGCTGGACGGCGGCATCGTGCTGTCGTCGGACCTGTCGAAGATCCTGCGCGCGGGCGTGCAGCTGGTGCCGGATCCCACGATCCCCACGGAGGAGACGGGCACGCGGCACCGTACGGCGGACCGGGTCAGCAAGCAGGTCGGCTTCCCCGTCGTCTCCGTCTCCCAGTCGATGCGCCTGATCGCGCTCTACGTGGACGGTCAGCGCCGCGTGCTGGAGGACTCGGCGGCGATCCTGTCCCGCGCGAACCAGGCACTGGCCACGCTGGAGCGGTACAAGCTGCGCCTGGACGAGGTCGCGGGCACGCTGTCGGCGCTGGAGATCGAGGACCTGGTGACGGTGCGGGACGTGTCCGCCGTCGCGCAGCGCCTGGAGATGGTCCGGCGCATCGCCACCGAGATCGCCGAGTACGTGGTCGAGCTGGGCACCGACGGCCGTCTCCTCGCGCTCCAGCTGGAGGAGTTGATCGCCGGGGTGGAGCCCGACCGTGAGCTGGTCGTGCGGGACTACGTCCCCGAGCCGACAGCGAAGCGGTCCCGCACGGTCGAGGAGGCGCTGTCCGAGCTGGACGCGCTGACCCATGCGGAGCTGCTGGAACTGGGCACGGTGGCGCGTGCGCTGGGTTACACCGGTTCGCCGGAGACCCTCGACTCGGCGGTGTCGCCGCGGGGCTTCCGCCTGCTGGCCAAGGTGCCCAGGCTGCCGGGCGCGATCATCGACCGTCTGGTGGAGCACTTCGGCGGCCTGCAGAAGCTGCTCGCCGCGAGCGTGGACGACCTGCAGACCGTGGACGGCGTGGGCGAGGCCCGGGCGCGCAGCGTGCGGGAAGGCCTGTCACGCCTGGCCGAGTCGTCGATCCTGGAGCGGTACGTCTAGGTCTGCACACCGCGACGCCCGCCCTCGGCCGGTCGAGCCGCGCCCCTCTCAGTCGGCCGACAGGACGAACGAGGCCTGTGTCCTGCCGAAGCCCGGCGCCTTCGCCTCCAGCAGGTACGTGCCCGTCTTCGCCGCGCCCCCGGAGGGCGTCGCGCAGTGGGCGGCGCTCGGCTTGCGGTCCCACTTCACGGTGTACGTGATGCTCTGCCCCGCGGGCACCCGGAACACCAGGCTGCCCGCGCCCTCGGGGCAGTCGGCCGACGACCAGAAGGCGTCGTCGGCGTCGGCCGGCGTGATCGTCAACACCGCGCTCTTCGGACCGAGATCGACCTTGCAGTCGGCCGACGAGCTGTTCTTCGCGGTGAGTTCGAAGGTCGGCGTCTGGTCCGGCGAGTAGGAGTTGTGCCGGCTCCGCAGGTTCAACGCCACAGCGGAGGACGTGCAGTCGGGCAGCGTCGAGGACGCCGGCAGCGCGTCGCCCGTACCGACGTTCCCACCCCCGGAGGCCGATCCGGAGCCGCCGCCCGAACCGCCGCCGGATCCGGAGGTCCCGGACGCGCCGGAGGACCCGGGGGTACCGGAGGCCCCCGCGGAGCCGGAGGAACCGTCGCCCGAACCGCCGCCGCTCCCGCCGCCCGACTCGTCGCGTCCGCCCGGGTGTTGGCTGTACGCGGGCCCGGACTCGGACGGCCCCGGCGTGATCGTCTGCGTGGGATTCTTGCCGTTGGACCCGCCGGCGTCCTTCTTTCCGCCCCCGCCGCCGGAGGCGACGATCCACAGGATCAGCAGCGCCAACAGGGCGACCACCGACAGCAGTACGACCCTCCGTCGCCAGTAGATGGAGGAGGGAAGCGGCCCGACCGGATTGCGCAGAGATCCCACGGCGCAAACTGTACGAGAGATCGCCGCGCTTGCTCGCCCCACCCGCCGCGTGAGCACCAACTTTTCCGGATCATCATCCCGGCAACTGCCGTCACACCCGCGGTTCTTAACGGTTCCCCACGCTCGGTGACCGCGCCGTCACTCTCCCTGCCCGCCAACCCGTGGCAGGATCGGAAGGGCCATGACTGAGAAGCTCCACACCCCCGTGATCGCCTGGTTCGACGCCCATGCCCGCGACCTCCCCTGGCGCCGCCCGGAGGCGGGCCCCTGGGGGGTGATGGTCAGCGAGTTCATGCTCCAGCAGACCCCCGTCAACCGGGTGCTGCCCGTCTACGAGCAGTGGCTGTCCCGCTGGCCCCGCCCCGCCGACCTCGCCAAGGAGGCGCCGGGCGAGGCGGTGCGCGCCTGGGGCCGGCTCGGCTATCCGCGCCGCGCCCTGCGCCTGCACGGGGCGGCCGTGGCCATAACGGAGCGGCACGGCGGGGACGTGCCGACCGACCACGCCCAGCTGCTGGCGCTGCCCGGCATCGGCGAGTACACGGCCGCGGCCGTGGCCTCGTTCGCGTACGGGCAGCGGCATGCGGTGCTGGACACCAACGTGCGCCGGGTCTTCGCGCGGGCGGTCTCCGGCGTGCAGTACCCGCCGAACGCGACGACGGCCGCCGAGCGGCGGCTCGCGCGGGAGCTGCTGCCGCAGGACGAGGGGACCGCGGCCCGCTGGGCCGCCGCCTCCATGGAGCTGGGCGCGCTGGTGTGCACGGCGAAGAACGAGGGGTGCGGGCGCTGCCCGATCGCCGCGCAGTGCGCGTGGCGGCTGGCCGGCAAGCCGGAGCACGCGGGCCCGCCGCGCCGGGGGCAGACGTACGCCGGTACGGACCGGCAGGTGCGCGGCAAGCTGCTCGCCGTCCTGCGGGAGGCGCACACGCCGGTGCCGCAGGCGGTGCTGGACCGGGTGTGGCACGAGCCGGTGCAGCGCGCCCGCGCGCTCGACGGGCTCGTCGGGGACGGCCTGGTGGAGCCGTTGCCCGGCGGGCTGTATCGGCTGCCGCTGAGCTGATGGACAGCCAAGTCACAGACGACCGGCCTTCGTTACGGAGCGATCGCCCCGACAAACCATCCCAGAAAGGGATATACCGACCACCCTCCTTACCCCCCGCCGACTTCCGTTACACAACCGACGGATAGCCGATTGCTAGCCGCAGGCTGGTCCGCACAGCGCCGTGACAACCGCTCCGTAACTTTCTGTCCGTGCCCGACAGACCACGGGACACGAACACGGGGACAGCGGGACTCCGGGCGAGAAGCCGGAGTGAACGGGGAACGGAGGCGGTTGATCATGGCGCAGGGTGAGGTGCTCGAGTTCGAGGACTACGTCCGCACCCGGCAGGACGCGCTGCTGCGCAGCGCGCGCCGGCTGGTTCCGGACCCGGTCGACGCCCAGGACCTGCTGCAGACCGCGCTGGTGCGGACGTACGGCCGCTGGGAGGGCATCGCCGACAAGCGGCTCGCCGACGCCTATCTGCGCCGCGTGATGATCAACACCCGCACGGAGTGGTGGCGGGCGCGCAAGCTGGAGGAGGTCCCGACCGAGCAGCTGCCGGACGCGTCCGTGGAGGACTCCACCGAGCAGCACGCCGACCGGGCCCTGCTGATGGACGTCATGAAGGTGCTCGCACCGAAGCAGCGCAGTGTCGTGGTGCTGCGACACTGGGAGCAGATGTCCACTGAGGAGACGGCCGCGGCCCTCGGCATGTCGGCCGGTACGGTCAAGAGCACGCTGCACCGGGCGCTCGCCCGGCTCCGCGAGGAGCTGGAGGCCCGCGATCTGGACGCACGCGCGCTGGAGCGTGAGGAGCGGGAGCGTTGCGCGGCCTGACCGGGGCGGGGTCCGAGGGGACCCCACGGAGCACGCAGGCGGTGATCGCGGCGATGGTCGCGCTCGCCGCCGTCGCCCTTTTCGTCACCGCGTGCGGCACCGGGGGGACGGGGGCCCGGGACGAGGGCCCCGCGCACGCCTCCGCGGCGGCGGGAGCCGTCGCCGCGCCGTCGCCGAGCGCGTCCAAGAAGTTCCGGCGGGTGGACGCCGTGGCCCTGCTCAAGAGCGATCCCTCGGTCTCACCGGCCATCAAACGCGAGCTGAAGCCCTGCAGCGGCGACAAGTACCAGGTCGACGTCAGCTACGCCGACCTCACCGGCGCCGCCGTGGACGACGTCCTCATCAACGTGATGACCTGCGCCGACTGGGTCGGCCTCGGGACGTACGTGTACCGGGACGTGAACGGCTCGTTCCAGAATGTCTTCAGGAGCGAGGAGTCCCCGGTCTACGCGGAGGTCGACCAGGGCGTCCTGTCGGTGACCAAGCAGTACTACGAGAAGGGGGATCCGATCTCCAGCCCGTCCGGTGAGATCGTGACGCCCTACACCTGGAAGGCGGGGCGCTTCACCGCCGGGCAGAGCATCCGCAACGAGTACAGCAACGCGGCCGACGGGGACGCGACGTCCGCGCCCGACAACTGACCCGCGCCGTTCGACCGCCCCCCCCACGAGCACACCACGAGGACTGAGAGCACCGGGATGGCAGACCAGACCCACGTCCTGTTCGTCGAGGACGACGACGTCATCCGCGAGGCCACACAACTCGCCCTGGAGCGGGACGGCTTCGCGGTCACCGCCATGCCCGACGGGCTGTCGGGGCTGGCGGCGTTCCGGGCGGACCGGCCCGACATCGCGCTGCTGGACGTCATGGTGCCGGGTCTGGACGGGGTCAGCCTGTGCCGTCGTATCCGGGACGAGTCGACCGTCCCGGTGATCATGCTGTCGGCGCGTGCCGACTCCATCGACGTCGTGCTCGGCCTGGAGGCGGGCGCCGACGACTACGTGACCAAGCCGTTCGACGGCGCCGTCCTGGTCGCCCGGATCCGCGCGGTGCTGCGCCGCTTCGGGCACGCGAGCGGCAACGGCCACGCCGAGAGCGGCGCGGACGAGGTCGCCGGCGGGGTGCTGACCTTCGGGGACCTGGAGGTCGACACCGACGGCATGGAGGTGCGGCGGGCCGGGCAGCCCGTGGCGCTCACCCCGACCGAGATGCGGCTGCTGCTGGAGTTCTCCTCGGCGCCGGGCACCGTGCTCTCCCGCGACAAACTGCTGGAGCGTGTCTGGGACTACGGCTGGGGCGGGGACACGCGGGTCGTGGACGTGCATGTGCAGCGGCTGCGCCAGAAGATCGGCCAGGACCGGATCGAGACGGTCCGCGGCTTCGGCTACAAGTTGAAGGCCTGAGCGGGGCGGCGATGCGGGGGTTCCTTCGGCGACCGGTGCGGCGTATGGAGCAGGCCGGCCTGCGGACCGGGCTCAGATGGAAGTTGAGCGCGGCGATCGCACTGGTGGCCGGGCTGGTGGCGGTGACGCTCAGCCTCGTCGTGCACAACGCGGCCCGGGTCTCGATGCTGGACAACGCGCGCGACCTGGCCAACGAGCGCGTGGAGCTGGCCCAGGGCTTCTACGACCGATACCGGCATCCCAACTTCCCCGACATCAAGATCGACGATCCGCGGCTGCCGCCCGCCCTGCGCAAGAAGGTCGAGGGCGGCCGCCGGGTCAGTGACGTCTCCGACCACGGCGGCGGGCCGCCGGACATCTGGGCGGCCGTACCCGCGAAGGACGGGCGGGTCCTGTCGCTGCACAGCCATTTCCCGGACCGTTCCGCCGATGTGCTGAACGACCTCGACCAGGCCCTGGTCATCGGCTCCATCGCGGTGGTGATGGGGGGCAGCGCACTCGGCGTGCTGATCGGCGGGCAGCTGTCCGGACGGCTGCGCAAGGCCGCCGCCGCCGCGAACCAGGTCGCCAAGGGCGAGACCGACGTCCGGGTGCGGGAGGCCATCGGCGGGGTCGTCCGGGACGAGACCGACGATCTCGCACGCGCGGTCGACGCCATGGCGGACGCGCTGCAGCAGCGGCTGGAGGCCGAACGGCGGGTCACCGCCGACATCGCGCACGAGCTGCGCACCCCGGTGACCGGTCTGCTCACGGCCGCCGAGCTGCTGCCGCCCGGCCGCCCCACGGAGCTGGTCCTGGACCGGGCGAAGGCGATGCGCACGCTCGTCGAGGACGTGCTGGAGGTCGCGCGCCTGGACGGGGCGTCGGAGCGGGCCGAGCTGCAGGACATCATGCTCGGCGAGTTCGTCGCCCGGCGCGTGGCCGTGAAGGATCCCGACATCGTCGTGCGGGTGGTGCACGAGTCGGAGGTCACGACCGATCCGCGGCGCCTGGAGCGGGTGCTGTTCAACCTGCTCGCCAACGCCGCCCGGCACGGCAGGCCGCCGATCGAGGTCACCGTCGAGGGCCGGGTCATCCGGGTCCGCGACCACGGCCCCGGTTTCCCGGAGGAACTGCTGGCGGACGGTCCGAGCCGCTTCCGCACCGGCAGCAAGGACCGCGCCGGAAAGGGCCACGGCCTGGGCCTGACCATCGCCGCCGGCCAGGCCCGCGTCCTCGGCGCCCGCCTGACCTTCCGCAACATCCGCCCCGCCGGAACCCCCGCCCACCTTCCGGCGGAGGGCGCGGTGGCGGTCCTGTGGCTCCCGGAACACGCCCCCACGAACACCGGGAGCTACCCGGTGTACCCGCCGCCGGGCGCGGGCGGCCGCTGAGGGGGCACGGGCGGCCGCTGAGGGGGCACGGGAGCGTCGGCAGGCCCGGGCACCGAGGGGGCACGAGAGCGTCGGCAAGACGCGGCGCCGAGGGTGCACCGGAGCGTCGACAGGCCGGGGCGGCCAGGGCTCCGGCATCACCGGCCCGGGCAGCCGGCCCGAGGGGCGCGGGCGGCCCGGCCCAAGCGGCGCGGGGAACCGCGCGGCCGGAGACGACGCACCCGCACCCGCCCACGCGGCGCACGCACCCGCACCCGCCCACGCGGCGCACGCACCCGCACCCGCCCACGCGGCGCACGCACCCGCACCCGCCCACACGGCGCACG
>NZ_JBFBBK010000102.1:0-10897 GCF_040682635.1 Streptomyces sp. NPDC051133 | reverse complement strand
TTCCACGTGCTGCGCGGCGGCACCTGGACGTCGCCGCCGGCCTGCCTCACCACGTTCTACCGGGGCAAGGACCTGATCACCGACCGGCACATGGACGCGCCCGCACCCGAACGGGGACAGCACGATGGACTTCCACTCCACCGACAGCCGCCCGATGTCCGACTCCGAGGCCGCCGCCGAAGCCAAGCGGATCATCGAAGAGAACTTCCGGCCCGAGCCGCCGGTCCGCCACTTCCCGACGTCGTTCCGCGACGACTCCCCCGTGCCCCCCTACGGTGACACCCCGCCCGTCCATCAGGACGACCGCCGGATCGTGCCCGCCTGGGCTGCCGGAATAGCCGTCGCCTCCATCGGCGTCGGAGCCGGGGTCACCGGCATCGGCTGCGGCGCCTGGCTGGTACTGCAGGGCCTCGCCTCGGTCACCCTGACCGGCGTCCTGATGGTCACCCTGCCGTTCGCCGGCCTCGCCATGGCCGCCACCGCGATCGGCGGCGCGATCAGCCGCGCCCGCTCCGCCGTCACCAAGAACATCTACGAGGGCCCGGTCACCCAGAAGACCGAGATCAACAACCACAGCACCACACGCGGCATGTTCTTCGCCCGCACCCGCAACGACATCCACAGCTGATCCCGGCACCCTGCGTCGTACTCGAACCCCGCCCGCACGGCCGGGAGTCGAGTGCGCCGCAGGCCGCCCCGGGCAGCCCGCGCGATCAGTCGTCGTCCAGGTAGATCAGCAGGCGGCCGTACTCATCGACCTCCGCCTCATAGATCACCCCATCGACAACCGCGTGGTCGACCACCACCTCGAAGTCGTCTTCGTCGTCGATCCACAGCACACCGTCGTCGTCCGTGAACGCCGGATACATCACCCCGTCGGCGATCACCGAATCGAACTCGACTGCCATCGCGCCCCCTTGCTGCTCCCTGGCCTCGCCCCAGCCTGGCGCACCACCAGGCCCCGGCGACAGAGACATTCCCATCCCGTACGCAGCGTCACCGCCCTCGAAGGAGATGCCGACCGTGGCTGACCACACCGACCGCACCCCGCACATCCCCGGCCAGCGCCAGGAGTCCCTGCCCGCCGACGGCCAGGCCCTCGACTTCCCACCGCCTCCGCCCGTGCCCTCGCTCGAAGACCTCGGAGAGAAGGAGCCGCGGCTGGAGGCCCTGCGCGAGTGGTGGGACGGCGCCTGGGACGAAGGCGGCTTCCTGCACGACCGCTGGGAGGACCTGCGCCGCGCCCCCGAACTCGGCTGGCACGGCATGGCGAACTGGGTGAAGACGGCGCTCGGACTCGCTGGGATCTGCGCGGTCCTCATCCTGCTGGACGGCGCGACCGACGTCCTGGCCGACACGCTGCACCGCCTGCTGACTGCCGTGCCGCGCGTCCAGGTCGGCGCCGACACCTCCACCGGTGTCTTCGCCGTGGTCGACCAGCCGATCCGCTCGTACATCGCGGCCCACTCCGCCTCGCTGCCGATCAGCGCCTCCACCGTCTACACCGTGTGGCAACTGGTCGGCATCTTCGGCCTGGTCGGCGGGTTCTTCCGCAGCAGCGGCGCCCGCCTGACCTGGACCGCGTGGGGCGCGGCCAGCATCGCCATGGTCTACAGCGCAGCTCCCGCCGACGGCCGCACCATCGCCACCGGGCTCGCCGTCCTCGCCTGGACCGTCGCCTCCGCGTTCGCGCTGCGCGGCCTGACCCTGCGACCGGCGTTCTTCACCCACATCCATAACGCCGGTCACCAGATCGAGCCGCACATCCACCTCCCGGCCCCGGCCGCCCCGGCCGCCGACGACACCCCGGACAACGTGCACCCGCTCCAGAAGCGCTGACCCGTCGCCCTGCCTGGCTCTCGCCCGCCCCGCGCGGGCGAGGACCGGACAGGCCGCCCGGCCACCCGCCACACCCCACGCCCCGTCAGCGGACCCTCCGCCAGCGGGGCGCAGCACTGCCCGCCATCAACCCTGTTGGAGGACACACCGTGCTCATCCCCCGCCCGCGCCGCCGGATCGGCCGGCCCCGCCCGCAGCGCCCCGGCCCCCGCTACCCGCAGCGTCCCGCCCGGCTCCCCGGCGCCTGGAACCGGTGATGCCCCGCCCCCGGAAGAAGGGGCGCCGCCGCGAGGCCAAGAAGGTGCCGCGCAGCACCGCGACCTTGCCGGAGTACGACCGGCGCACCTGTCCCGAGGGCCTGGCCACACGCCGCCAGCTACGGGAGAAGGGCCTCAGCCCCGGCGGGCACGGACCGGTCGCGGTCCTGCGCTGCAAAGGGTGCTCGTACCGGCCCGACCAGTCGTGCAACCACCCCACCCGAGGCTGGTTCTACGACGTGAACCTCGCCCGGCCGAAACGGACGCCGACGCTCGCGCAGGAATGGGCGCTGGACCAGGCGATGGCCGCGCGGCAGACCTGCCCCGAGTGCGGCCGGCGCTACTACTTCTGCCTCCCGCTGCGCACCCAGGGCTGCTGCGACCCCTGCGCCAGGGGCTACGAGCCCAGCCCCGACACCTACTTGCCGTCCCCGGCCCCGGTCGTCCACCGGCTGGCCGCCTGATCAACGAACCCCTCGAAGGAGAGTCACGTGGCTCTGTTCACCCGCACCGCGCCCGTCGTCGTGCCCGAGACCTGGACGCCAGAGGGCACGATCGTCTCCCAGCGCTACCGGGCGCTGGAGGGCGCGACCGTCCTCGTCTACACCGCCGACACCGACCAGGGCACCGCCCGCTACGCCGCTGCCTGCTTGGGCTGCATCCACCGCACTGACCGCAACGCCTCCGGCAACGTGATGACGGAGGCGGAGGCCGCCCAGGACGCCAACGCGCACGCCGCCACCTGCCGGGCGGTGCCGCGCGGCATCCCCGCCCGGCCCGACGACACCGAGGCCGCGAAGATGATCCGCACCCGGCTGTGGGCCCGCCGCTACGGCACGGCCCCGCACCAGGTACGCCTTTCCGACTTCACCGGGCTTCGCGTCGACCTCCAGCGCTCCACCGACTGGATCAAGGCGGTGCTGAGCGACATCGCGAAGGCCGACCCCGGCTTCCTCGCGGCGGCGCCCGCCAGCTCGGGACACGGCACCCGCTTCACCGTCCAGCCCTTCGGCCGGCCCTGACGTCGTGCGCGTGCGAACCGCCGTGCTGGTCGCGGCCGCCATGCCCGTCACGGTCGCCGCGGCCGCCGCCGCTCTGAAGGCCGGCCACTGGAAGTTGTACGCCGACCGGTACCGCATCGAGCTGACGCCCCGACCCCGCCGCTCCTGCCCCGACTGCCGGGGCTTGGGCGGCTGGTGGGTCGGCGGCGCGAACCCGGAGATGGAGGCGGGCGGCTGCTGGTCGGACCGGCGCGAGCTGCGCGTCCGGCTCCTGCCCGTCCCAGCCTGGCCGGACGAACCCCCGTTCTGAACGACCCGGCCCCGGCCACACCGGCCGGGGTCGGGACCGCCGGGTGGCCGCGCATCGGCAAAGGGCCGGCCACCCCGCTCCCTCACCCTCTTCGAGATCAGGAGACCTCCAGCATGCCCCGTCTCACCACCGAGCGTCTGGCTCTCTTCGGCACTCTGCTGGCCACCTTCGGCGAGCTGCACCCCCTGTGCGACCACTGGGTGCAGGGCTCGAAGACCGCGATGCGCAAGCGCCTGTACGGCGACGACCTGGTCCACGCCGACGGCTCCCCCGCCACGCCGGACTCCACCCGCCCGACCATGACCACCAGCGCCCTCGGTCGGCGTGCGGTGGCCTGCCACGTCGCCTCATACACCGCCGTGCAGCTCGGGGCGACCGTCGCGATCACTCGGGCGTTCGGTTACCGCGTCACCCCCGGCGCGCTGCTCGCCGGCGCGGCCATCAACGCCGGAACGCATGCCGCGATCGACCGCGGAGCCGTCCTGCTGTGGCTGGCCAAGAAGACCGGCAAGACCGGCTACATCGAGCACTGCAAGGCCGCCCGCGTCGACGACGACGGCAAGGCCACCTCGGAGCTCACCGGGCCGGGCAGCGCGTGGATGGAGCTGGACGCGGCCCTGCACCGCTCCATCGGCATCGCGGCCGCCGCCGTCACCACCTGGCTCTCCACCCGCCCCGGCGCCCGCCGGTGAGCCGCACCCGCCTGGAACGCGTCCGCGCCGCGGTCGGCATCGCCTCGCTGGCCCTCCAGCAGATCGAGGACGACCTCAGCGCCGACGACGTCGACCAGGAGGAGCTCGCCGCGATCCTGCGCGAGCTCATCGAGGACATCGACCCGCCCGGCGGCCTCATCCCGGCCCTCGCGCAGATGATCTCCGTCGCCGTGCGCCGTGCCGAGCAGATCGAGCCCGACCGCGACGGTGACGCCTCCTGCCCGCTGCACGAAGCCTCCGCCCTGATCACCGACGACGCCGGGCAGCGCCTCATCTGGGCTGCCCGCGCCCTTGACCCGCAAGGAGAATCCGCATGACCGAGCTGATCTACCCGCAGATGCCCGAGCACAGCCTGGTGGTCCTCATCGGCCCGTCGGGCGCCGGGAAGTCCACGATCGCGCGCACCTGGCCCGCCTCGCAGGTCCTGTCCCTGGACGCGCTGCGCGAGGTCGTCAGTGACGACGCGGGCGACCAGGACGCGACCGGCGACGCCGTCGCCGCCCTCCACCTGCTCCTGGAGGCCCGCATGCGCCGCCGCTTGTTCACGGTCGTCGACGCGACCAACGTGGCCCGGGCCGCCAGGGAGCCGTTGGTCGCCGCCGCCAAGCGGCACGGCATGCTGCCGATCGCGGTCATGGTCGCCACCCCCGGGAGCGTCTGCATCGAGCGGCAGGGCCCGCGGCCTGCCAACCGCACGGTGCCGGAGGCCACGGTCATCAAGCAGCGCAAGGACATGGTCGACTCGCACCGGACCCTCAAGGCGGAGGGCTTCCCCGAGGTCGTCTTCGCCGACAGCCTCTACCGGCTGCTGCCGTTCCTGGAGCGCCTGAGCCAGGCCCGGCAAGCCGACCTCGGGCTGGACGGCGGCGACGGCCTCGGTGACCTGAACCTCGTGGCCCGGGTGTTCGGCGAGGAGATCCTGCCGCTATGGCAGTGGAAGCCCGGCTCGAACGTCGCCGACGGCGACCGCGTCGCGGAGATCCGCCTCGGTCAGCAGTACCTCACCCTCGCCCTGCGCACTGACGTGGACGGAGAGGGCGACGTCGGGTTCGACGTGATGGTGCCGTGCCCGCACGACGACGAATGCGACGGCTACGTGTGGGTGCCCGCCTACAGCGTCACCTGCTTGTTCCGCGCGCTCAACGGCGACCTGGACGACGACGAGGACATCGTCTGCACCGTCCACGGCCCGAACAACGGCGACGACCAGGACGACGACCCCGAAGGCCGCGCCGACCTCGAAGCACAGGCCCTCGAAGCGATCCGAGGCTGACGGACCCTCCGTGCTGCCCCGGCCCCGGCTCACCGCCGGGGCCGGGGCGGTCGCGGTGGTCCCTCAACCGCCGCGATCACGAGAGGAGATGGACGTCATGACCCTGCTGCCCTACTTCGAGGTCGACGTCCCCATACGGAGCACCGAGACCGGCCTGGAAGGCGTGCACGTCTTCACCGGCCAGGCCGACAGCCGCAGCGCCGCCGTGAAGGCCGCGCATGAGGTCTACGACGCGGCACGCGCCGCGGCGGAGGCCGGACTCGAGATTCCCCACGGGCGCCCGGACGGCTGGGGCGCCTGCGGATACCGGCCCGGCTGGGAGCTCGATTGGCCTGCCGCGAAGGCCGGCCCCTGGAGGAGCCCGTACAGCTGGCTCAACTCCAGCCCCTACGAGCTTTAGCTCTGCCCCGGGACAGCCGCTGTGCTTGGCGGCTTGACGGCTGCCCCGGGCCCATCCATCCCGCACGAGACGAGACGGAGAACCCAAGTATGTCGTCCCTCCTGCGCGTTCAGGGCCGGATCGGCCAGCGCACCCTCTTACTGACGACCGCCGCCGTGCCATTGACCGGCTGGGCGGTCCACGCGGTCACGCTGCACAGGCAGCTCGCCGCCACCCGCCGCGACCCGCTGACCGGCCTGCTGCGCCGCGACTCCTACACCGCCCGCGCCCGTCGGCTCCTGGCCCGCGGCGACGACCTAGCCGTAGTCATGGTCGACCAGGACCACTTCAAGGCCGTGAACGACGACTTCGGGCACCCGGCCGGAGACGCCGTCCTGGCCGCGACCGCCGCCCGGCTCACCGCATGGGCGGGCCCGCGCGCGTCCATCGGCCGCCTCGGAGGCGATGAGTTCGCCGTCGCCGTCCAGGTGCCCGCCGCGAGCCTGGACCAGCGCCTCGCACAGCTGGTCCGCATGCTGCACACCCCCGTCGTCCTCGAGGACGGCCGCACCGTCGACGTCGCCGCCTCGGTCGGCGCTGCGACCCCGGACGTGATCGGCTCCCGCGACCTGTCCCTGCTGCAGCGGGCCGCCGATGCGGCCCTCTACGACGGCAAGCACTCCGGCCGCGCGCACCTCGCCACCAAGGAGCACGCGAAGGTGGCGTCCATCAACGGCCGGCGCGCGGGCCGCCCGGGCACGGCGGTGTGGGGGCGAGCCGCATGAGCCTGGCCACCCTGCGCGAGGGCGACTGGATCCGCGGCATCACAATCCGCCAGCCCTGGGCGACCTGCATCCTCGCCGGGAAGAACCCGGAGAACAGGCCGGTGCACTGGCCGTGGGAGGGCTGGGTCCTCATCCACGCTGGGAAGACGAAGCCGGAGCCCGCCGTGCTGCGCGACCCGCTGGTCGCCACCGCGATCCGCGGCCGCGAACTGCCCTTCGGCGCGGTCATCGGCGTCGCTCGCCTCACCGGCTGCCACCCGGACCAGGGGTCCGGCGCGGTGCACGAGTCCCTGGGCGGAGCGCGGCTCGCACCACCTGGTCCTCGCCGACGTCCAGGAGCTCCCTCTGCCCGTGCCAGCCACGGGCGCGCTTCCGGCCTGGAAGCCGAAGCCGGACCTGCTGGCGCAGGTGTTCCAGCAGCTGCCCGACTTCCGGCCGTGACCCGCACGGGACGCAAGAAGGAGAAGCCGCCGTTCGAGCCGGGCCTGATCCCGGCTCCCGGCGAACTTCTCGTCTGGCGCGACAGCCAGCACTTCGACCGCTGGCAGGACCTCCCCTGCGCGCTGTGCGGCCAGCCCACGCCCATGCGCTCCCACTCCGGGGAGCCCGTGCACAAGGCATGCGCGGAGGGCTGGATCACCGCCAACCCCGTTGAGGCCCGCCTTGGGCGGTTCGCCTCCGACATCCAGCCGAAGCCCAAGTCCAAGGGCCAAGGCGACGACCACGCCTGACCTCCACCTGGAGGACCCATGAGCAGTACCCCACAACACGACGTCGACCACGCCCTCGCCTATCCCGAGCCCCCGGCCCACCCGAACTGGCGGCGGCGCGGCACCGCGAAACCCCGGCCTCTCACCGCCGACCAGCAGAAGCACAACCGCGAGCTGTTGGACCTCGCGCTGCGGAAGCCGAGGGCGGCGGCATGACGACCGACTGGCAGCAGGCCCTCGCGGCCGCATCCCGCCCGCCCCAGCCAAGCCCCCTGGAAGAGCTCGCCGCCGCGGCCCGCGTCACCGCACGCAACGCCGGCGACAAGCACGACCTCGCCGAACTCCTGGACGCGATCGGCGCCCCCAGCGACGCCGACACCCTCACCGCGCTCCTGCCTCACCTCCCCGACACCCTCTCCGGAGACCTCATGACCACCCAGGCCCCCACCGCCAACGCCAACGCCTACGCGGCGGCCGCCGTCGACATGCTCACCCGCGGCGACAACCCCGACCAGGTCCGCGACACCCTCGGGCTGTCCGACGCCGAACTCGCCGAAGCCATCGAGCACGCCAAGATCGCCAAGGCCGTCCAGAGCGCCGGACTGCACACCTCCGACACGGACACGCCGGACAGCACCGACGCCCCCAAGACGGCCGCCGCCACAAACGGCACGGACTCCCCCACGCCCGATGCTCCCGACACCGTGACGGCGACGCCGCAGGCGCGAATCGAGGCGCTGCTGGACTGGGGCGAGCAGCACACGGCGAAGGGAGTCCAGGCCCTCGCCGCCAAGGCCCGCACGGCCCTGGCCGAACTCGCGGTACGCCGCGACACCGAACAGGCAGTCACTGAAGCCGAGGGCCGCGTCGACCGGCTGGAGCGCGAACTCGCCCGGGCCAAGGAGGCGCTGCGGCAGGCCAAGTCCGGAAAGCCCGCCCCGACCACCGCCGCCGCTCCGGCCCCGAGCGGCAAGTTCAGCAAGGAGCAGCTGGCCGCGATCCGGACCTGGGCACGGGCCAACGGCTACGAGGTCGCCGACCGGGGCAACCCGGCCAAGAAGATCCTGGACGCGTACTTCGCCGCCAACCCGACGACGGCAGAGGCGGTGCGCTGATGGACGCCATACCTCTCGCCCTGGACGGCTACCTGTCCGCCGAACCGGTCTTCGGCGAGCAGGACGGCACCGCCTGCTGGCGGCTGACCTGCTCCCCCACCGACCGGCTGGTCGACGACGCGACCGTCCCCTGCACCAGCCAGAACCCGCACGTCGTCAACGCGCTCTTCACCGAGTGCCGCCCCGGCGACCTGCTGCGCGTCACCGGATACCTCACCCTCCCCGACAACGCCGGCGGCGGGCTCCACCTCCAAGCCGACACCCTCGAAGTCCTCTTTGAGGCCCCGGCACTGGACACCCCGGACAGCGACGCGGACACGGCCACTTCTGTGGAGACGAACCGCAACACGGCGATCGAGGCCCTCGCTGAAGCCCTCACCTCACTGGCCGGCGAACCCGGCCCGGACGCGAGCATCCGAATCCACATCAGCCCGACCGGCGTCCTCGGCTCGGGAGGGGAGCACTGCCACAGCATCGAGATCACCCCAGGCCGCGCCCACCAGCTCGCCGACCAGGTCGATGCCATGAGCTGCTACCTGGACAGCGAACGCCCGGACACCGGCACCGTCCTGGACTCCCAGACGATCGCCGACATCACCGAGCTGTTCGAGGACATTGACCTGATCAGCCTCACCGGGGCGGTCCTCAGCTCCACCCGGCCCGAGCACCGGCCGCAGGTCACCCAGGCGATCGACGACATGTTCGGCAACGTCTCCGACCTCGAGGACCCCGAGCTGTGAGCGCGCCGACCCCGACGCCCGACCAGCAGCGCTCCGTCCTGGAGCGATTCCCCGCCGGAGCCCCCCGCGGCTCCTGGCCGGCGGAAGAGTTCGCCGCCGCCCGGCGCGATCAGGGCATCGACGCCCGCGTCGTGATGGACCTGAACAGCGACCAGTTCCTCGTGGTCACCGACACCCCCTAACGACCTCAACCCCAAGCGCCGTGCCCCGCCCCACCAGCAGGGCACGGCGCTCCCTGCGTCCCCACAGGAGAGCCATGGCCAGCATCACCATCCACGTGGAACCCCGGCACGCCGACAACACCACCTGCGACCACAAGGTGAAGCCCTCCGGCAAGCCGCGCGATGCCGCCTCCGGCTGCACCGGCCGCACCGCGTACGCCGTCGTCTGCTCCGAGCACGGCGACGTCGGCACGCCCCACCACATCAAGCAGCTCGCCGAACCCGCGGCCACCGAGCACCGCCAGGAGCACCGCGCCGCCCTCGCCACACGCTGAACCCGTGCCCGGCCCGGCCGGGATCACCCCTCACGTCGGCGGGGCGGTCGTCGACACAGACTCCGGCCGCCCCGCCGACACCAACCGCACGAAGGAGCACTCCTCTTCATGACCGGCACCACTCACCTCACCCGCCTGCGCACCCGGATGCTCGCCACCGCGTACAGCAACGCGGACTTCTGGGCTCGCCGTTGGGCCTTCCTCACCGACCAGGCCGTGGGCGCGCTCGCCCGCCGCGACTCCGCCGCAGCCGAAGCCCTCGCCGCGTCGCTCTTAGCGCCGGAGTTCCTCCACGACACCCAGATCCTGGGCGCGGCCGTGGAGGCCGGCATCGACACCAGCCACTGGGAAGAGCGCCGGGAGAAGGCACGCTCCTACGCCCGTGAGGCCCATGAGCTGCCCCCGCGGTTCGACCCGGACACCGAGGCCCGCAGGCTCTGGGCGTCGCTGTTCGAGCACTACCGGCCGATCGCGGCCGCCCTGGCCGGCTATCTCCGTGAACTGCCGCCCACCTGGCAGGAGGACCTGTTCACCTCCAGCCCCGACTCCCCCGCCGACCACCGGTCGGACCCGGAGCGGCCGGGGCCGGAGACCGCGCCGTACGACGTGTCGTGGGAGGACTGCCCCGCCTGCTTCGAAGCCCAGGACCAGTGCCGCTACCACGCAGGCGTCCTCGCCGGCATGGAGTACCAGCGCGACCTGATCACCACGGCCCTGACCGACCACGTCGCCATCGACCAGCTCCAGCAGCGCCACGCCGAACGCGAAGCCGGCGCAGCCCAGACGGCGGCCGCCGACACCAGCACCCCCGCCACCGCATGACGCCCGGGGCGGCCGTCGACTTCCCGTCCGGCCGCCCCGGCGCCCCAACCCGCCCCGTTGAAACGGACCTCCACATGCCCAAGCCCGTCATCAAGGTGACGTCGTTCGGCTACCTCCACCTGCCCCACGACACCGAAGGCCGCCCCGTCCCGCCGCAGGCCGACCGCATCGAGGACGTCCGCGACCGGCTCCGCGACCCGGCCGCCGCCCGCGACATCCTCGACCTCGACGGCCTCGACCCCCGCGTCCAGGACGTCGTCCGCAACACCCCCGGCGCCCTCGAACTCATCGCCAACCTCGCCGACTACGCCGACCTGCCCGCCGGCCCCCGCCGCATCGCCATCGGATGCGCAGGCGGCAAGCACCGAGGTGTTGACCGGACTACCGGGCGACACGCCGGACGTGAGTGCATCCCCCGCATGGCCTAGTCGGTAGACGTTGCGCATCCGAACGACGA
>NZ_JBFBBK010000101.1:0-11806 GCF_040682635.1 Streptomyces sp. NPDC051133 | reverse complement strand
CGGCGCCGGCAAGGCGGCCGACTCTCCGGCTCCGGAAGCGGTGGCAGCCCCACCCCGCCCTGACGCGGCGGTCGGCTCGTCGCTCCCGCCCTCACTCGGTGCCTTCGCTGCGCTCCGGTTACCGGGTGGCGCTGCGCGCCACGAGGGCCGGCCCGAGCAGCAGCAAAGGGTGGGCGGGGCAGGCCTCCGGCTGGCCTCTGCGACTGGCGGAGCTTGATGCCGGGTCAGCGTCTGCGGGACCAGGTGCTGCCGATTCCCGCAACGTGCAGAGCCTGAGCAGTCAGCCCCAGGAGCATGACGTTGACGGACGAGAACGTGTGATGGGTGCTGGCCTCGGCCGCGTTGATGAGAAACGCGATGAAGAACAGCACTGCCGCGACTATGCCGAGCATGACGGAACTCCTCTCGAAGGGTGAGGCCCGTATGCCCGGCCACCGCCCCCACAGACATGGGGCGGCGCCTTGAAGCCGCACGACTCACCTGACAGGAGCCTGGCCGCCGCTCATGCAGGACAGGCTGATGGGCCCTCAGGCGTGGGCGTGGCGGGTAACTGCCGCCTTGTGCAAGGCGGCGTGATGCGCGGGCCGGCCCGTTGTGGGGACTGCCAGACGCCGCAGGGACAGACGAGGAGGCTAGTGAAGACGGCCAGGAGGAGGACGGACACCCACATCTGCCGACTTCCGGGCGCCTGCAAGCCAGTCCAGGCGGCAGATCCCGCCCACGACAGGACACCCACGGTGTAGAAGGAACGGACGCGGTGCAGCTGCCGCACAGCCCGCAGGAACTGAATGCGTTCGATGTTCGGTGCCATGCGCAGCCGTGTACCCCGATGCGCGATGACCATCAGGGCCGGAAGAGACCTTGTGGAGGGGTCTTCATGCGGGAGGCTCGCGTGTCTGCATCCAGTGTGATGCATCATGTAGCGTTGGCGTAATCGAGGGACACCCGGCAGGGGGCGGTACGCGTGTTGATTTACGAGTATCTTCCCCATGAGCTTGCCCGCCTCGGTGTGGTCTCGAGCGCCGCCGGGCTCGATCGCCGCCAAGTGGCTGCGCAGGTACGCCGGGCTCGAGAACGCGCCAGGAGGGCGAGGATGGCCCTGCCCGAACCGCATCGCTTGAGTGAGCTGTACATCGCGGAATTGCGGCACCTTCAGTGGGAGCGGATCGCCGGTCTCATGGCCGAGGAGTGGATGGCCGCGTACACGCCCTCCCGCGACTCGCGTGCCGTCCGCTACGAACAGCAGCGTTTGCAGCGGCTGATGAGGGACGTGGCCGAGGCCGAGCGGTCAGGTGTCAAGGGTCCGGAAATCTGTCGGCACCGCGTCTACCGGGTCGATGCCCGGCCCACTGCCGGCTGTTCCAGCCCGGACATGCCGGCTCCTGTCGTCCATCTGACGGCTGCGTCAGCCGATGAAGCGGCCGAGCGGGCCTGGGCCGTACACGGAAGAGCCGGCGGCCTCTACCAGCGCGGCAGCTACCGGATCGCTTCCGTCGAACACGTCCTTCCCGAGCCGGGGGAACTCTTTTGATCCAGCTCCGAGAGCACCAGGTACAACAGAGATCGAGCTTCCGAAAATGGGTCGGATTCCCTGCAAGATCACCTGTGCCTCCGGGAGGGATGCGGGGCACGATCGTGTCCGCGACCGGATCAGGTAAGACGATCACCGCCGCCGCGTGCGGGCTGGAGTGCTTCCCCCACGGCCGGATCCTCGTCACCGTGCCGACCCTGGACCTTCTCGTGCAGACCGCCCAGGCATGGCGCCTGGTAGGTCACCGCTCCCCCATGGTCGCGGTGTGCTCGCTGGAGAACGACCCGGTGCTCAACTCGCTGGGGGTGCGTACCACCAGCAACCCCATCCAGCTGGCACTGTGGGCCAGGTCCGGGCCGGTGGTCGTGTTCGCCACGTACGCCTCCCTCGTGGACCGCGAGGACCCGGAGGACCTGCTCGGTCAGGGGAAAGTCCGTGGACCGCTGGAGGCCGCTCTGGCGGGCGGGGAGCGGCTCTATGGTCAGCAGATGGCGGGCTTCGACCTCGCGATCGTGGACGAGGCGCATTCAACCGCAGGTGATCTGGGCAGGCCGTGGGCGGCGATCCACGACAACGCCCGTATCCCCGCCGACTTCCGGCTGTACCTCACCGCCACCCCGCGCATCCTGGCCTCGCCCCGGCCGCAGAGGGGCGCGGAGGGCCAGGAGCTGGAGCTGGCATCGATGGGCCAGGACTCCGACACCTACGGCTCCTGGCTGGCCGAGCTCGGGCTCTCGGAGGCGATCGAGCGGGGCATCCTCGCCGGGTTCGAGATCGACGTGCTGGAGATTCGCGACCCCTCCCCCGTCTTCGGGGAGTCGGAGGAGGTGCAGCGGGGGCGGCGCCTGGCGCTCCTGCAGACGGCGCTGCTGGAGCACGCGGCGGCGTACAACCTGCGTACGGTCATGACGTTCCACCAAAGGGTGGAGGAGGCAATGGCGTTCGCGGAGAAGCTGCCGCAGACGGCAGCCGAGCTGTACGTCAACGATGCCTCGGACGAGGACCTGGCGGCCGCAGACCGGTTGCCGAGGTCGTCGATCGACGCGGAGTTCTACGAGCTGGAGGCCGGCCGCCACGTACCGCCGGACCGGGTCTGGTCGGCGTGGCTGTGCGGCGACCACCTCGTCACCGAGCGGCGCGAGGTACTGCGCCAGTTCGCGAACGGCATCGACGCCGCCGGCCGCCGGGTCCACCGTGCCTTCCTCGCCAGCTGCCGCGTCCTCGGGGAAGGCGTCGACATCACCGGCGAACGGGGCGTGGAGGCCGTGTGCTTCGCCGACACCCGCGGCTCCCAGGTGGAGATCGTGCAGAACATCGGCCGGGCGCTCAGGTTGAACCGCGACGGCAGCACCAAGGTGGCCAGGATCATTGTGCCGGTGCTCCTGGAGCCCGGCGAGGACCCGCAGGACATGGTCGCCTCCGCCTCGTTCCGCCCTCTTGTAGCCGTGCTTCAGGGCCTGCGCAGTCATGATGAGCGCCTGGTCGAGCAACTCGCTTCCCGCGCCCTCACCCACGGACAGCGCAAGGTCCACCTCCAGCGCGACGAAGAGGGGCGCATCGTCGGGGCCGGCGAAGAGAGCGACGGCGAGGACCAGGAGCAGGGCGACACCGATGCCGCTGCAGAATCGGCCCTGCTCCACTTCTCCAGCCCGCGCGACGCCGCGACCATCGCGGCGTTCCTGCGCACCCGGGTCTACCGGCCGGAGTCGCTGGTGTGGTTGGAGGGCTACCAGGCCCTGCTCCGGTGGCGAAAAGAGAACAAGATCATCGGCGTTCACGCCGTCCCGTACGACGTTGAGGTCGAGGTCGGCATCACCAAGGACTTCCCCCTCGGACGGTGGGTGCACCAGCAGCGCAAGGCCCTGCGGGCCGGGGAGCTGGAGGAGCGGCGCAAGACCCTCCTGGACGCACCGGAAGCCGGGATGGTCTGGGAGCCCGGCGAGGAAGCGTGGGAGGCCAAGCTCGCCGCGCTGCGGTCGTACCGACGGGCCACCGGGCACCTCGCGCCACGCCAGGACGCCGTCTGGGGCGAGGGCGAGGCGATGGTGCCCGTCGGGCAGCACATGGCCAACCTCCGGCGCGAGGGCGGCCTGGGGAAGGACCCGGTACGGGCGGCGGAGCGCGCGAAGCAGCTGGCCGCGATCGACCCGGACTGGAACTGCCCGTGGCCGCTGGACTGGCAGCGGCACTACCGCGTCCTCGCGGACCTGGTCGACGCCGACGGCAGCCTGCCCGACACCCAGCCCGGCGTGCAGTTCGACGGCGATGACCTGGGGAGGTGGCTCCAGCGGCAGACACAGCCGGGCACCTGGGCGCAGCTGTCGAGCGAGCAGCAGGAGCGGCTGACCATGCTGGGCATCAAACCGCTTCAGGAGGCCTCTCCCGCCCCGGCGACCGCGCGCGCGGCCAAGGGCATGACGAAGGCACAGCAGGCATTCCAGCGCGGCCTGACAGCCCTCGCCCAGTGGGTGGAACGGGAAGGCGCCCACCGGCCCGTGCCCCGCGGCCACTGCGAACAGACCACAGTCGACGGCGAGGCCGAACCGGTCGTCGTCAGGTTGGGTGTGTGGGTATCGAACACTCGCGCGAGGCGGGACCGGCTTGCCCAGGAGCAGCTGGACGCGCTGCGGGAGCTGGGCCTGGAGTGGGCGTAAATCCGAACCGGTCGGCCGTTCCAGAGCACAGAGAGACCCCGGGCCGCAGACGCCCGGGGTCCGTATCTCCGACTGCCGTCAGCGGCTGCTCAGCCACCAGGTAGGCGCGGGCGAACAAGGTGGTGCCAGCCTCTGTTGCCGCTCCACGCACCACGGCGAACAGCGCACTGCGTGCGAGTCGCCGAAGGGTCTTGCCTGTCGTCCGTGTTTGTTTCGAGGTCACCTTGATGGAGACCTTCTCCGGTGGCAAGTCGCTCTGGATGAGGCGCTGTTGTATTTCGATGTCTTCGGACAGCACCCTCCGTCGTACGTGGTGGCATGATTCTCGGACGGATTCAGACGGTTTTGGACGACGGGGGCACGAGGGTTGGGACGCGCTGGGCAACTTCGTAAGCCTGAGCTGGTGGGAGCGCACCAGGAACTCAATGCGGCGCTGCATCGACTGCATCTACTGGCCGGGAGACCCAGCCTTGCCGAGGTCGCCCAGGCGCTCAAAGGTGCCGGTATCTCCCGGAGCACCATCCACGACGCGTTCTGCAGCCAGCAGCTGCCGAAGTGGAAAGTGATCGACGCGTTGGTTGAAGTCCTTTCCTCTCAGGCCCCAGGCGGTCGCCCTGAAGAGGACCAGAAGGTGCTGTATGAGGTGTGGCTGCGTGCAGCCAAGGAGAGCGACGAGCAGCAGAATCAAAGGCCCCAGAGCGACAGAGAGCGGAAGGCGGAGGCCCACGAACTCCTGCAACGCGCCCTCTTGCCGCAGGAGATCCTCCAGATCGACGGACTTGAAATCGCTAGTCGCTACCTACCGGCGATTGACCCCCACCGGGCCAGCGGGGACTGGTTCGACGTGATCCCCCTGGAGGGCACCCAGGTAGCTCTCGCGGTCGGCGATGTGATGGGCGGCTCCATCACCTCGGTCTGCCTCCCCACAAAGCACTGAACCTGCTCAGCGAACAGGCACAGCGTCTGTTGGGAGACCGGATCGCAACCTGCGTATGCGCCGTATACGACACCGATACCCGCCTCCTGGACATCTCCAGTGCCGGCCACCTCCCACCCTTCCTGCTGAACAAGGACGGCACCGGCTTCATTCTGGACATGCCGACGGGGCTACCAATCGGCCTGGCTGCAGATGCCTGCGAGACAGTCACAGTTCAGATGGAGCCGGGTGAGACACTCTTCTTCCTCACGGACGGAGTGATCGTCTCACCGACTGAGGGCCTCGATCCCGGCCTCGACCGTCTGACTACGAGCCTGGCGGAAGCACAGACAACCAGCGCTCCCGCCCTGCCGTCACTCGAAGACCTGATCGACGTGCCGCTGAAGGGCCTCAGTAACCTCCGGCTCGACGACGCTGTTCGGCTTGCCGCACGCTTCTCCTGACAGCGGCATGCCGACGCGCTGCGGGGGCATGGGAGTGGGCGTGACGTCGCCGCCGACTGGCGTTGAACCAGCCGGACACTCACGAGACCCTGGGCTGTCATGGCCGCGCCCGGAGTCAGTCTGCGAAACCCTTCATAGGTCTCCAGCCTCAGGTTTCGTCGCACGCTGCTTGGCCCGTTCGACCTGGCGCAGCAGCAGGTCGGCGAACTGGATGATCTCGGCGGCCCCGACCGGGTCGTCGAACTTCACAGTGCGATGGCTGGACGGGTTCTTGTACGCGCCCATGGCTCCGGCGAAAAGAGCCGAGGCGGCTTCCTGCTCTCCGCCTTCGGCTTCGGCGTCAGCCAGCGGCCCGCCAGCTTTGCCGTTCTTGTGCGGCTGGAACGCCGCGCGCATGAGAGGCACGCCGACCAGGGAGTTGTCGAGACCGGAGGCTTCGCGGACGGCCACCTCGACTGCTTTCATGGCCGCGAAGCTGGCGAGCTCGTACTCACCCAGATGGAAGTTGGTGCGCACCGGCCCCTCCAGGGCTGTGCTGCTGCAGCTCCTTCATCGCAAGGTCTACTGGCGGACGTCCCCCGGCCTGTATCTCTTCCCCTCCTGTGGCATAGGCTGGCCTGCATCGACGCGGGGTGGAGCAGCTCGGTAGCTCGCTGGGCTCATAACCCAGAGGTCGCAGGTTCAAATCCTGTCCCCGCTACCAAAGCCACCGGCCCCTTCCTCCAGGGAAGGGGCCGGTGCCGTATCCGTACACGCCCCCTCATGCCACACCGCTCCGCGCCCGGCTTGTTCTCCGTCCTGGCGACGGTCAGTGGAACCGTCAGGGCCGGTGGGCGCCCACGAGAGGTCTCCCCATCCGGGGCCGGCTGTCGGGTCATCGCTCTACGCGACGTTGATCTCAGGGGCGTCAGCGAGTGCCGTGTCGTCGGACTCGGCCTGCCTGGCGAGCATGCTTTTGTGGGCTTTGACCCAGGCGTAGGTGCCTACGTCATGCGGCCTATCCTTCTCCAGGGCCCGGCGTCCTGCTTCGATCCACGACAGCAGGTCGCGAGCGTGACAGATGGTGAGGAAGGCGATGGCCTGCGCTGGATCGACGGGCAGGATGTGGCCTTGGATGATGCGGCGGGTGGTACTGCTCGGCAGCACGCCCGGGCCGGCCATCCGTTGCATCTCTCCAGGTGTGGGGCAGCCGGCCCAGACGTGCTGATCGCGCAGTGTCCGGCTGAAGTCCGCCACGCCCCAGACCATCTGTGGGTCCGGGGCCTTGTGAAGGCAGTACGGCGCCCGGGCCGCCCGGCGCGCGCAGATCCACAGCGACCGGGCACGGCGCATGGGGTCCCACGGGACGAGCCATGTACGCGCCCTCCTCGGCAGCGGCCTGCCCCGTGCGGCGCAGCCAGGGCCGGACTTGGCTGGCGCGTTCTCCTCGTCACCGAGCGAGGACACCGTCCACAGCTGTCCGAACCCGGTCGGCCCCTTCGGGTGAACAGGTCTTGCGCAGAGCGGTGTTGGTGCCGGGCCGGCACGGTTCGGCCCGGCACCTGGATGGCGTACCAGCCTCAAGGGAGGAGAATGCCTATTCTCCCTCAGCTCGAACAGATCAGAAGACCCAAGCGCCCCAACCAACCTGGTTGGTGTTGACGTCCCAGACCTCTACAGAGAGCTTGTGCACACCGTCGTTGTGGTACTCCGGCCACGTGTTCACCCCACCTCCCCAGCCGGTGTGCGTGATGCCGCCAGTCTGAGTATTCGTCTGCCACAGGTCCACCTTGCACTCGTTGGCGGGCCCGTCGACGTGACCGTAGGCGTACATGTCAGAGTAGGGGAGGATGTACGCATGGCAGTTGCCGGCGAACGCATCCCCACCCAGGCTGGCTGCTGACGCAGCGCTGGCCGAGACGGCGACGAGGCTTGCTGCGGCAATCCCTGCCGCAGCGAACTTGATCGTGCGTCCGATCTTCACGGTTACTCCTTCAGAGATAGTGACGGGTGAAGGGGCATGCCTGAGCTGGTTCAGTCAGTGGTCGATGCCCGGCCCCGGTGGACGGGTCGCGCGCCACGAAGTGGGGTGGCCGATCATGCGCGCCAAATCAGCAGGTCACCTGCGGTCTGACGTCCCGTCGGCCGGTCCCTTGCTTCTCATCAGGGAGATTCTTGGAGTGAGCCCTGCGAAAGGGCATGCGCACTCAAGATCGACCCGATGGACCGACATGATCGGCTACACCACGTGGTGGGACAGCATCTCCGCGTGAGCTGTCCCGCTTGAGAGCGTCACACTGGTTGCGGCCATGAACGGCTGCGGCGGGGACTGGTTCGGGTCGAGCGACGCATGCGCCTTCCTTTCGTTTCGGTTTCCGATCCTGATCGTCCGCAGCCGCTCGCGGCGGTGACCAGGCAGAACAGGCGGAAGAAAGACCGGCAGTTTTCCCGGCAGACACCCTGTGGTGTACTCACCTGCACAGCTTCAGATCATCCGGCGGGGCGTGATGAACGAGGGCGGATTCGGGGCGCATTTGCGCGCCCGGCGCAGCAGGACCGGGCTGACGCAGGAGGAGCTCGCCGAACGCTCGGGGCTGAGCGTGCGGGCCATCCGTGACCTCGAGCACGGCAGGGTGGCCCGGCCCCGCCGGGAAACGTTGCGGCTGCTGGCCACGGCACTCGACCTGCCAGAGGACGAGGGCGAGGAATTCCTTCGCCTTGCCCGTCAGGCGCTACCACCAGCTCTGGCCGGGCTCGTTGACGCCGAGTCACCGACCGCTCCCGCCACGAGGGCACCCAACCGCGGTGACAATCCACATGCCGCAGTCGTCCCACCAAACGAACCGGCCACGCCCCCAAAGGCAGAGGCAGCCGGACACGAGCGCGGGAGAAAACACGCGGCACACTACGGCATCCTGCTCACCGCCCTGCTGACAGTCACCGCCGTCTCATCCGACCACGGCCCGCTGCCCGCACTGCCGTCCCACCATGGCCCGAGCATCCCCCGGACCGCGAATCGAGGCCCGCTGCCCGCACTGCCGTCCCACCACGGCCCGAGCATCCCCCGGACCACGAGCACGGGTGCCTATGCCGCCCGGATCGGCAACCTCGACGTCGCGACCCCTGAGGGTCCGTCGTTCACCGGGACCGATCTGCCGGTGCTGCACGCGGTCGCCCGCGGCGATACGCTGATCGTCACCGTCGCGCTCACCAGTGCGGGCTCAGGTGCGGTCACCGTGACCGACACAGCCGGCAACACCTACCGGCCGGCCGGGCAGATCAACGTCCACGGCCGCCTGCAGCTCTTCGCAGTACTCCGTGCCAGGCCGCTGGACACACTCGATCGGATCACCATTCGCTGGCCGAGAGCCACCGTCACCCATATGTCGATCGGCGTCGACGCGTTTCGGGGGATCACTGCCGCCGGGCCCTGGGCCGAATCCGAATTGGACATTGGCTACAAAGCAACCGACATCGGCGGCCTCACGCCATGTTCCGTAGGCGACCTCTTGTTCATCGCCGTGAACGCCTCAACCGACCCCGCCCCCCAATTCGATGCGCCCTGGCGGGAAACGCCCTGGCAGCCCGTGGACCTACCACTCCAAAACCCTACGCTCACGACGGCCTACCGCTCCATCACCTCCGCAGACGACGACTGCACGGCCCCCGGCACCGCGACCCCACCATGGGAGTCCATCACCCTGCGCCTCCACTGAGCGGCAAGACCAAGCAGCACTGACATTCCCCTCGTAGCGTGGAGTCGTGACCGGAGGGGAAGTTGAGGGTCATGGCGGGGAAGAGGCGCTCGTACGATGCGGAGATCCGCGCAGGGGCGGTACGGATCGTGACGGAGACCGGGAAGTCGGCCGCGGAGGTCGCGCGGGACCTGGGCGTGCAGCCGAGCACGCTGCAGAACTGGGTCCACCGCGCGCGAGCCCGGGCGGACGCTGAGGCAGCCGGGGGCCTGAGCGAGGTGCGAACGTGACGAGCTGCGTCGGCTGCGCGAGGAGAACGTGCGGCAGCGCAAGGAGATCGCCGAGCTCGGGATGGAGCGCGATGTCCTCAAGCGATCGGTGGTTCTGTGGGTGAAGGAGGCGATGAAGTGACGGTTGCGGGCTTCATCGCCGACCAGAGGACCGAGCACGTCGTCCCGCACACGGCTGTCTGCCGGGCCCTTGGGGTGTCCGAGTCCTGGTTCTACAAGTGGCGCCGCCGCCCGGTCGAGCCGACGAAGCGCGAGGTGCGGCGGGCCGAACTGGCCGACCGGATACGCCACTTCTTCGCCGCGTCCGGCAACATCGCCGCGCATCACGCTCGACCTGTGGGCCGAGGGCTGGCAGGTGTCCGAGAACACCGTCGCCAAGATCATGGCCGAGCTCGGCCTCCAGGGCCGCAAGCCCCCGTGCCGACGCCGCTCGCTGACCCGCCAGGGCCGGCGGAAGACTGCCCGTGACCTTGTGAACCGCCACTTCGACGCCGTCTCGCCGAACGTCTTGTGGGTCGGCGACATGACCGGGATCGACACAGGCGAGGGCAAGCTCTACCTCGCCAGCGTGATTGACCTGTTCTCTCGCCGCCGGCTCGGCTACGCGATGGGCGTCCACCACGACGCCGCCCTGGTCAGCGCCTCGCTGGAGATGGCTGCGGCCACCCGGGGCGGCCAGGTGGACGGGGTGATCTTCCACAGCGACAGGGGCAGCGAATACACCAGCCGGGCCTACAACAACCTGTGCGACCGGCTCGGTGTCGTCCAGTCCATGGGGCGGGTTGGGTCGGCGCTGGACAACGCCGCGGTCGAGAGCTTCCACTCCAGGATCAAGGTCGAGTACATCCACCGGCACCGCTTCGCGACCCGGGCAGAGGCCAGGATCAAGATCGCGACCTGGATCACGGACTTCTACAACACCCGACGCCGACACAGCGCGGCCGGCGGCCTACCGCCCGTGGAGTTCGAACGGATCATCAGCAAGGCATGAGCCAAGGCCCATCAGGAGGCTCAGGCCGCATAGCGGAGGACTCCACGATTACAGGGGATTGACACCTTCACCGCTCCATACGTACGCCATAGGCCCTTCAACGGGCCCCTGGCGAGAACGTCCGTGAGCGCCCAAGGCGTGGTAGCGGCCCGCGTCTTAATCTGCTGAAAATCCCAGAAGAGACGGCCATGAGCCTGTCCGTCGTCACTGCGGACAACGATGATGTCCGCACCGTGCTCGCAGATGACGTGGACCGGCTCGCCAGCGACTATCTCCAGGATGGCCTGCGCAGCGACATGAACCTGGTACTCGTATCCCCGAAGCACGACGGAACCCGAATCGTCCGGCGCGACGGTCCAAATCGGATCAGCCATGCGCCCCGCCCATTCTCCCAAGCACGCAGCGTAAGTGGCGCCACACCGGTCAGTCGATCACTTCAGCGGAACTCGTGACGCCGGGAGTATCAGATGGGGGCAATCTTGACCCGGTGACCGGCTGACCGGCCGAGGAACGCCGTCAGCGGCAGTGTGGTCGGGGGTCCCCTGCCGCCCCGCGCGTCTTTACCGCGCCCGGCCCGGCCTCTCCTCGCCGACCTCCCTCACCTGACGTCACCGCCGCACTGACGCGACACGGGCGCGGCGGCCCCGGCCGACGCGCAATCGGCTGAGCGCGCCCCGATCCCCGGCCACGGCCGCGCCGCCCATCCCGCCCGTCCCTTCCTCCTTCACACCAGCCAAGAGACATGGGCAGAGCAGCCGCAACGGGGATGTCAGCAGGGCGACCACGGCAAAACCGCGTGGTGACCTTCACGGACACGGGGACGGTCCTGCGGGCCGCGCAACCCTTGGCGCAACGGATAGGCGCAACCTCGTACTCCTGGTCGACCACGGCGACCGGTCACGCGGCCCGGACAGCTCCGTGGGCGCGGGCGAGGTGACGCAGCTCGCAGCGTGCCGCCGGCACCGGGTGGCCCTGACCGACGACGTCGGCGTCATCACCGGTGACCTCACCGTTCGCACCGCCCTCGCCGATGACGGGCGCAGCGCGCACGTCACCGTCCAGTACACCGGCGCTGACGAGTGGTACACCCTCACCGGCAGCCCCGCGCCGATCCCCGAGTGAGGTCTCACGGGCTACCACCGGGACCTCCTCGGGCGTATCCGGCGGGGTCAGGGCGCCGCGGCCACTTGATTACTGACTTTGTAGTCGTGGTGTCGTCGGCGTGAGTCCTGTTCCGGTGAGGCATCCGTCGATGATGCTGCTGCGGTATTGGAGCTGGCGGAGGC
>NZ_JBFBBK010000100.1:0-11909 GCF_040682635.1 Streptomyces sp. NPDC051133 | reverse complement strand
AAGATCCTCGGCTGGAAGACCCCGGCCGAGGTCTTCGAGGAACAGCTACGCTCACTGCAACAGCCCGGTGTTGCAACGACTGGTTGAACTCGCCCAATATGTGTCGATTCGCTACACAGACCGGCTCGCCGAGGTCGGGGCCGCCGCGTCCGTCGGCTCGGTCGCGGACTCGTATGACAACGCGATGGCCGAGGCGCTGAACGGCACCTTCAAGGCCGAGCTGATCGAGATGCAAGGACCGTGGCGGGACGTCGACCAGGTCGAGCGGGCGATCTTCCAGTGGGTCACCTGGTACAACGAGGAACGGCTCCACTCCGCCCTCGACTACGTACCGCCCGCCGAGTACGAACGCGACTGGTGGCGACAGCAGGAAGCCACCCCACAGTCCGCCTGAAACAAGATCTACGAAACCCGGGACAGCTCACGACCTCAGCGAGACGGTCACGTTCGTCAGCAGTGTCAGTTCCTGTTCGAAGATCCACCAATGACCGCACAGACAATGATCTGTCAGCAGATGGCGACAAGGAGTCCAACCTGAGTGACCTCCCGCCCTGCTTTCAGCCATCCTCTAAGCACCTTTTCCCATGCTTTGAACCATCTACCACCTCAGGAGCCCACCAAAAGGTCAGAAATGTCCTGTTTGCCTGACGGTGTCCAGTCATTGGCGTAAACGATTCGGCAAGATTTTTTACACATGCAGGCTGGCTGGTTCTCGCACTCCATGATCTGTTAGCAATCTGAAGCTGTGTACATTCGGGTGAAATATTCCCTTCGCGAAAGGCTGAGAAAATGCGTCGACTCATTGCTGGCCCTGTCCTCTGCGTCGCACTTCTTGGAGCCGTGGGCGCTGCTTCTCCCGCCATGGCGGCAGCTGCGGCCCCACGAGAAGGCCTCTCCGCCCCCACCCTGGAATACCCGGTTACTAAGTACTTCACCGGAACCAGCACCGTCAGCAAGGAAGACGCCATCGGGGATGCCGTAAACAACATGCAGGACTACGCGGAAAACGAAATCATGGGTGACTGCAAGGCTGTGCAGACGACTGTCCACTCCCATCCCATGATTGCGGGTGGCTGGTACTATGAGGCAATCATCCAGGCCAAGTGCACGGAGAGCCCCGACGGTGAAAACTGACGGTTTCTCGGTAATCTGGAGCCACGTGACCTGATAGGCAGATCCGATTGAGCGTCGCAACGGCGCCGGAGACCTGCAATGAGGTAGCGAAAGACTCTCGCCACCACTGTGTGAAGTTCCCCCCCCCCGCGAACTGGACAGCGGGTGTTTACGCTGCCGGGACGAGGTTCTGCCTGAGCAAGGATCTCGTTTCGAGCGGGGTGACGTACCCGTAGTCGGGGTGCCGACGGAGCCGGCTGCGGTTGTACTCGACTTCGGCGTAGCGGAAAACGTCGGCCCGGGCGGCCTCGCGGGTCTCCCACATGGTCGTCCCGATCTCTGCTTTCAGGATGGCGAACCAGCTTTCCGCGGCGGCATTATCGTAACAAGAGCCGACGCGCCCCATCGAGTGCCTCATGCGCAACTTGCGTATTTCGCTGCGGAATTCGCCACTTGTGTACTCGCTGCCGCGATCCGTATGCATGACGCAACCCCGCTCCAGGCCGCCACGCCCGGCCGCCATCCGCAGGGCGGCGACCGGCAGCTCGGCGCGGTGGTGGTCGGCCATCGCCCAGCCGACCACCTCCCGCGTCGCGAGATCGATACAGGTCGCCAGATGCAACTTCCCTTCCAGCGTGCTGAGTTCAGTCATGTCGCCGACGAGCCGCATCCCGGGCCGGGGTGCGGTGAAGTCCCGGCCGATCAGGTCGAGCGCGAACACCGCCCGCTTCGCCTGCCGGGTCAGGCCCCGGCGCCGGCGGCGGGTGATCCCGACGATGCGGTGCTTGCGCATCAGCCGCTCGATCTTCTTGGAGTTCACCACCCGCCCGGCCCGCCGCAGGGCAGCGTGGATCCGCGGAGCCCCGTAGGCACCGCGAGATCCGGCGTGAAGCACCCGGATCTCGCCCACCAGCACCTCCTCAGCCCGCTCCCGCGCCGTCCGGGCCGGCCGTGACGCCCTGTGCGCGTAGTAGGTGGAACGGGGCACTCCCAGCACACGGCACAGAAACGCAACGCTGTGACCTGCAGGATTACCCTGCGATGCCCTCTCCGCATCGATGAAACGACACCGTGCAACGGTGTCTACCTCATCTTGTCCTGAGCGAAGAAGGCGGTCGCTTTTCCCAGAACCTCGATCGTGGCCTCCTGCTCGCGGACCTTCCGCCGCAGCCGGACCAACTCCTCACGCTCCGCAGTCGTCAAAGCCCCGGCGGGCCCCTCACCGCGGTCGACCTTCGCCTGCTTCACCCACCCGCGCAGCCCTTCCGGACTCACGCCCAGATCCCTCGCGACTTCGGTAACCGTCTTCTCCGAGGACAACGCCAAGGCGACCGCGTCCCGCTTGAACTCGGCCGTGTACCGCTTACTCATGTTGCTCTTGCTACTCACTACCTGTGACTGCTTCCTCCGGGACCATCCGTCCCAGTATCAAGCTGTCCGGCCGGCAGGGGGAACCTCAGTGGCCTGAGGAAGGCTCCACATACTGCAGTCCGCAGATCGTGTGACGGCGTCCGCTTGCTGCCGTTGACCGGACATCATGCTGGACGTGATGACTGAACGTCTTTCATCTTGTGCTGGCGGGTGAAATGGGCTGGTCAGCGGGCGTGGTGACGAGGCAGGGCCCCTCGTCGCGGGCGTGGTGATTCCACTCAGCACACCCGCGACCGAAGGGGCCCTGTTGATTCCGTATCCTGACGCTCGACGTCCCGCATGAGCTCGTCGAGCATGTTGCCTGGCTGCTGTACGAACACCGCCGCGCAAGCAACACCCGCTGGCGCAAGCTCGGCTGCTTCAATCAGGCGTTGCTCACGCTGGTCCATCTACGTAAGAACGAGACGTTCGCCCAGCTCGGAGCAGGTTTCGGGATATCTCAGGCCACCGTCTGGCGATACGTGGACGAGGCTCTGGACGTTCTGGTCTCCTGGGCACCTGGCCTCCATGAAGCCCTCACCGGCCTCGGTGAGGGCGACCACGTCATCGTTGACGGCACACTGATCCCCACCGACCGGATCCGCGCGGACGAGCCGTGCTACTCGATGAAGCACCGCAAGCACGGCATGAACGTGCAGGTCATCGCTCCTCCCGACGGCACACCACTCTGGTTCTCCCGCGCGACGCCGGCAGGACCCATGACCTGACCGCGGCCCGTGCCCACGGCATCGTCCAGGCCTGCCTGACCCGGCAGATCCTCGTCCTCGCGGACCGCGCCTACCAAGGCGCCGGCGCCACCTTCCGCACCCCGTACTACCACCACCGCAAACAGCCTGAGCACTACCAGCAGTTCAACCACGACCACACCCGACTGCGAGCCCCCGGCGAACGCGCCTTCGCCCAGTTGAAATCCTGGCGGCTGCTCCGGCGAGCCAGATGCTCCACCCGCCGCATCGGCACCATCGTCCAGACCGTTCACACCTTGCTGATCTGCAACTATTCAGGATGAAAGAGGTCATTCTTGAACAGGTGGGAGTCGGCGGGTTTGCCGAGCCAGTCTACTCTCCGCCTCGCCGAGCGTGACCTGCGCCCGCTCAGCCTCCTCCCGCAACCGCGCCACCTCTTTCCGGACCTTCTTCTCCTGTGCCTCGAGCAGACCGAGCACCGACGGCACCAGTGAGCGAGACGAGTGGGCGAACCGCCCCTCCTCTCCCGCCTCCAGCCGAAGTACTACCCAGGCCGAACCAAACGATCACATCGGGAAAGCGGATGGCGCCTCAGAGACCAGGTTTACAGAAGGTGTCAGGAAAACTGTCAACGCTGTAAACCCTGACGCGGCCGCCCAATTCCATAGAGCCTGTATCCGCGGGACAAGCAGTGGGGGCGTGTGACTTCTAGCCGCCTGAGCTCCCTGCTCTCGGATGAAGCCCCCCAATACAGCAACCATGGATGGCAGTTAACGAACCGTCAATTTCGATGGTAAGAGTTTACGCTGCAGTCATGCGGCGAAACGGAATTTTACCAAGTCTTGGTGTAGTGATGGCGCGCCTTTGCGCCATTCTCTTACGGGTCTACAGACGATTGCGATCTCTGCTGGAACGGGGAGAGTCGGCGATCGCTTTCCCCCCACGGTAGATCGAGAGGCAACACATATGCCTGTAAACTGGTCGCGACTGCAGGGTGTACGGACGCTGACGCTGGCGGCGGCCGCGTTCGGGATGGTGGCCGCGATGGCGTCGCCGGCCACAGCCGATGACACGCCCACTGCTAAGCAGATCCTGGCCGACTGCGCCTCAGGCGTGGGCAAATGCACTTTCAACTCGCCCCAGTTGGGCAAGGCCTACCTGGGTGATTTCCACAGGGTCTCCGATACGCTTTACAACTGCAGTGCCTCTCCTGCTACTGAGTCAATGACCTGGACCGACTCGGTCAGCTCCTCTGATTCCCTCGGAGTCTCCATCGCCGAGGGTGCCGGCCTCGAAGGCATCGTCAACCTCAGTGTCACGGAGACCTACGATCACACCTGGACGAGCGAGCACTCAGAAGAGAGCTCGGCGACAGCGACGGTGGAACCTGGTGAGATTGGCTGGATTGCGCGCGCCCAGGTGATGCAGACGGTCTCCGGCGTCTGGCAGACCCATTACGACGATCGACACTGGGGCCGCTACACCTGGTTCCTTCACGACACCATCATCGGTCCCGCCCCCAACGACACCGATGGCAAGCAGAACGTGCTCGTCGTCATGTCCCGCAAGATGACTGAGAGGGAGAGGCAATCCTGCTCCGGGGCGCGCAAGGGCAACGCCTTTGATCCGGCCCGCCCCTTGATGGCTTCAAGTGCCATCGGCCGGTTGCCAGTAAGCCCCCACCGCGGTTCGCAAGGACCAGCGGGCCAAGAGCGACTCCTATCTGCAGGGACTGATGACGGACGGTCGGCGCAAGTCCATCCAGGCGACGGCTGAGCAGCTGCCGGACGGCAATGAGCAGAACCTGCAGCAGTTCGTGAACCAGTCCACCTGGATCCGTTGCCGGTGCGGTGTCGAATCGCCGAGCGGATGGTGCCGCTGGTGGCCCGGATGCCTGGGCGGTCGATGACCTGTCGTTTCCCAAGGACGGCAGGATGTCGGTCGCCGTGGCCCCGCAGTACTGCGGGGCACGCTGGGCAAGCAGGCGAACTGCCAGGTCGCGGTGAGCGTGCACGCCGTCACCGATACCGCATCGTGCCCGCTTCAATGGCGGTTGTTCATTCCCAAGCAGTGGGCCGATGGCCCAGCGGCGGCAGAGGACTCAGATTCCCGACGACGTCGGACATCAGCAGAAGTGGCGACTCGCCCTGGACATCATCGATGAGCTGGCCGGATGGGACCTGACGCCGCCGGTGCTTGTGGCCCCTGCCGGCTACGGCCAAAACGCCGACTTCCGACGGGCCGACAGGAGCGGGGCATCGGATACTGAGAGGCCGTCCGCTCGGATGTCACCATCCACCCGCACCGCGCCCAGCCCATCACGCCGCCCTGGTCACGGCAACGGCCGCAACCCGCAGCGCCGCTACCGTGACCAGGGTCATGTCCCCTGTGGTGGTGTAGCGAGGTCGATCTGATCTTTGTAGATCGTGTCCATGCTTCCCTCGGGGAGATAGCGGCGGGGGAAGGCGATCCATTCGTCGTGCATCTCGACGAGGACGGCGGTGGTGAGGCGCTCGAGGGCGTCGGGGTTGGGGAAGATCTGGACGACGTCGGTCCGGCGCTTGATCTCACGGTTGATCCGCTCCAGCGGATTGGTCGACTGGATTTTCTTCCAGTGCCGATCAGGGAAGTCCGCGAACGCGGTCAGGTCCTCCTTCTGACTCTGACGCGTAAATAGCAGCAGGTCAGGGTGGGTGTGGGCAGGTCTGAGTGCCCGGTGGCCGTGGCGGTCGCCGGGGTGTCCTGACTCTGGTCGGTCAAGCTGCGCCTTTCAGCGGGTTGAGGGTGACGGTGTAGCCGAGCTGGTTGAGCGCGTTGATCGCGCGGCGGGTGGCGCGTTCGGGGTCGCGCTGGGCGAAGTAGGTGCCGCCCAGCTCGTGGTAGGTGACGTTGTCGGTGAGCATGTGCCAGATTTCGGTGATGATCGAGTGCTCGACGGCGACCAAGGCCCTGAGCGGGCCGCGGCGGGCTGTGAGCCGCTTGTAACGGACCTGCAGGTAGGTGTCCTTGGTTCTCACCGCGCCGAACGCGGCGAGTCCGAGGGCGCCTTTGAGATACGGGTCGCCGGGGCGGACCTTGGTGTTCTTGGTGCGGCCGGCGGACTCGTGGTGGCCGGGGTGTCCCCGTACTTGTGTGGGTGCACCACCGAGTACGGGCCGCGTCGCCGTACGGCAGCAGTACATCGAACGGGCCATCCCCGAGTTCGTGGGCATCCCGGCCCCGGCCGTCTCCTGCTGGACCACAGCCCACGCCGACGTGCACTGGGCCAACCTCACCGAACCGCTGCGCCTGCTGGACTGGGAAGGATGGGGCATGGCCCCGGAGGGATTCGACGCCGCCACGCTCTACGCCTACTCGCTGCTCCAGCCGGACACCGCCGCCCGCGTCCGCACCGCCTTCCCCGTGCTGGGCAGTCCGGCCGGCCTCGCCGCCGAAGCGACCGTGTGCGCCCAGCTGCTCCAGACCGTGGCCCGCGGAGACAACCTGGTCCTCGAAGGGGAACTCCGCCGCCGCTGAGCCCGCGTGGTCGCCCCGACCATGAGGCCGACCACGCCGGGGGCGACCCCCGACCACGGCGCCGGACGGGCCGTGTCCGAAGTGACACCCAATTCGAACAAGCGATCTAGGTCGTGTTTGAGATGTGGTCACAGTGCCTGCCGTATCAAGGTGAGTTGGACGGTGGCTTCGTAGCGAATCATGTGTGGGATCTGCCGTCGGCGCAGATGCTCGCGGATCTTGCGGGACGAGTACGCCCGGTCGGCGAGGACCCGGGCCGGCCGGGTGCGCGGGTGTCCGCCGCCGATGCGGGCAACCCGGATGCGGTCCATCACCTCGGTGAACACCGGAGCATCCCCGCGCTGGCCAGCGGTGACGACGGCCGCCAGGACGTGAAAGGAGGCGTCGACCGCCAGGTGGATCTTCGTGGTCAGGCCGCCACGCGAACGCCCAATCGCGTGGTCGGCCGGCTCGGCCGCCAGGCCGTCCGGACGCGCCCGCCCGGATCGTGATCCCCTTTTTGCGAGCCCCGGCGGCGTGCTGGTGGGCCCGGGCCTGTGCGGGCTCGCCACCAGATCCAGTCGAAGACCTGCCGCCGGTCCCGGGGCTTGCGGCCCATCCTCGGCAGCGGCAACAACACCGCCTCCCGCCGGGCCCATTGGTTACCCGTCAGATCTCCGCGAGCCATATCAAGATCGTTGCACGACCTTGATCAACATCTCAAACGCGACCTAGATCCACTGGGCTTTTGAATAACCTTCCAGGTGCGGGCGGACACGGAAGCCGCTTCGTCATCTCAGGCTCCCCGAGACCGTAGTTGACGCCTTCACCTCACGGTCTACTCCCGGACGAACCCGCTGTCAGAAAACCACCGCTAGCCTTTCGCTGTGTAGCTGCTTTGGTCGTCGCAACTGGCCTGCTCGGAGGGGGTCATCGGGCGCGAATCGGAAATCATGCCGACCGCACCCTGGGCATCAACGGCTGCCGGATCGGTCTGCTTCGGCATAACACCCGTTATATCGGTAACGATGTTGTACTCACCCATCGCTATTCCCTTGCCAGGGGGCATCTTTGAGGAATCGACCCCGGTGATAGTCACGTCTGCTATCCCGTGGGCTGTGCCGTAGAAGTCTCCCCGGTCGAACCATCCGACCTCGCCCGGCTGGACGGTCATGGTATCGGAACTCGACTCGGTGCTGGACGACCCCCAGGACCATTGGGTGCTCTGCGTGCCTGTGACCGTGACCGTAAGGGTTCCACCCACGCCGAGCGGCGCGAAATCGCCTCCCGCCGCGACAGCCACGCTGACGGAGTAACCCGCGGTCACCGAGGCTTCTTTGGAGTAGGACCAGGCCAAATTCTGCGTGGCCGGACTCTTCGAGCAGTTGAACAGCAAGTCACTGATCCGCTTCTTGTAATGCGGAGTCCAGCCAGAAAACGACTCCTCGTTGAAGTAATTGAGATGGCACTGGTTCTGGCCGTCCCCGAGGCCCACCTTGGCGCAATACGCACTCGCCCAGTCGTTGGGGAAGTTCACGGCTTTGCCCTGCGCATCCCTAGCGCCGAAAGTCCTACCGGGCTGCTGAAGAGTGATTAGATCCAGATCCGTGAGTTTGCTGTCAGCATGCGCCGTCGTGCCGATGATCAGGCTGCCGGCCACCATTGCCGCCGACGTCGCCGTGGCACATACAAGGCCACACTTCCACCGTCTTGAGTGTCGCGCCATTTTAGCCCCAGGCTGAAGTAGAAACGCTACGTGAACTATCCCAAGGAAGGGGAGCCGCCCATCGGGATGGATCAAGCAGTGAGGCGGCGCTCCCGGATGACAGCACCATCTCGCCGCAGCCACCCGAAAGAAAGAGACAAATTGTCAGGACTCACAGCAATTTCATTACAGACGTGCCCCACCAGGTTTGGCAGCCGAGTCCTGCCGGACTCGCGCTCCATCGGCGCCGGAGGGTGTGGCGGCTCCTCGTCGGCGCCGCGCCTCCGTCGCGGGGTGTGTCCAGTAGTCAACGGCCCTTTCTCACATTCGGTGGTAACGGAGAGTTGTCAGGGTCGTTACTGACTTTGGAGGCGGGTTGTCGTAGGGGCTGACGGTCGGTGATCGTCGCGGTATGCCGGGTGTATGAGGTATCCGCAGGGTGGGGGTCTGACGGCGGAGAGGCAGGCATTCCGCGAGCGGGTCAGGCTGGAAGCCGTTGCGATGTTCGCCGAGGGGCGGGGCAGCACGAGCATCGCGAAGGAGTGCTGTGGAAGCACTGAGCGTCCGGCCTTGACGCTGGCGGCCGGCATCACCCGTTCGGCCCGCTGCTGTCGCTTGTGGGCTCGCAGGCGCTGAGCGACACATTGAACCGTTCTGACTTCTCTGCCGCTCCGTTGTGAGCTATCAGAGAGGATGGGGCACGTGCCCAAGACCGGATGGACCCGCAGCGGGAAGTGGGCAGCCTCTGGCCGGTGGCCGGGCCGCTGCTCAAGCATCACCGCCAGGTCGGTGGCGATCCGTCCCGGGGTATGTCCGGTCCCGCGAGGCCGCAGCGGCCTGAGAGCGGTGGAGTATGCGGCGGTCAGTCCCGTGGCGTCGGCAAGATCCGCCAGCAACCGTGCTCCCGCATGACCGACCATCCCCGAACCGTCGGTACTGACATAGATCTTGGGACGCAACCCGATACCCTGCACGTAGAAAGTGCCCTCCGCCTGGACCGACAGAACCCCTCAGCAAGGTTCATCGTCCCAGGTCAGGAAGGCACCTTCGCATTTCCGCCTCACCAGCCGCCGTACCCAACCGAAACGGCGAGGCTAGTAGGGGCTGGGAATCAGGCAGAATGTGATGCTGTCAATCGGGAAGAACGCGGAGGTGGGCGTGGGCCTCCCTGTCGGTGCATGCAGGTTGAAGTCTTCCATCAACCCACCGGGAAAGCCGCTGGCCAGATCGTAGGTGTAAATGTTTGCAGTCGGAGAGCTTCCACTTGCGGCGTGAACGATGACCTGGCGGGCGGCGTAGGGGCCGGCGATATGGAAGTCGAATTCTGGCCCCTGAAAGCTGGGGTGCGGGGTAATGGTGACCGATCCGCCGGGGAAGCTCGTCGTTCCGCTGGCGGGTGTCACGTCGACCTGGAAGGCTCCCGCTACACTGGCGCAGCTCGGGCTACCGCTAACTTGGGTGGGCTGCACGCCTGCCTCACTGGCCGGCCCCGCAGCCGCCAACGCGGGGCTGGCGGCGATACCGAGAGCCGCTGCCGTAGCCAAGCTGGCACCGGCGATCCGCGTTCCCCAATTAGCTCGGCGCGAATGGGCCCTTGCTCGGGTAGTCACTCCCATAACGAGCGCACTCCTTGCAACGCAGTTGTTCCCGGCCTCTGCCTTGCGGAGTCCTCGCACCTCCTTCATTCGGAAGTTTGAGTTCGGAAAATCCACCGACCGCTAAGCATCCCAACATTTGCATGATCGGACCGTCCTCGTGCTTTACGGCACGCCCCCTACGCCAATTGGGTTCTTCAGCGTTGCTGCGGTACACCGGGCCGGTGATCCGCTTCACCGTGAACGCCGGATGGAAGGTCCCTTCACCTTTTCAGCGTTCACCGAAGCCCTGAATGGCCTAAAAACAGTGTTGTTGCATATAACGAAGGCCAGATTTGGCTAAGATCGTGTCCTAAGCACGAGGTCTGAGCGGATGTTTCAACTCGGCTGTGGCAAGAAGAAGGCGCGAGAGTCCGCGGAGGAATGAACGGTATCGAGGTCTCAGACAACCTCAGAACACAAAGGTTCTCCAGATGCGAGTAGCTACCCGTACAAGAACCCTGTCGCGACGAGCGAGGTGGGGTGCTCGGTTCGTCGGCGCCGGCCTCGCTACGACAGTGGCGCTCGGCATCGCCGCCAGCCCGGCCTCGGCCGCCGCGGTGGTTCCGCAGCTGGTAGGCCAAGACGCGACCTGCGACACTGTCGTGCCGGGAGACTTCACCATCGCGCTCCCCGACGTGGTCCAGAACGGGATGACGGTCATCACCGGGTCCTCTCCCACCGCGACCCTCACCACTACCACGAACGCCTCCAACCAGTTGAGCTTCGACATCGACCGGGACTACGCCGTCCGCGCCGTCATCGTCTTCAAGGGAGGCGAGCCGACCGGTAGCGGCAACGCCTACGTCTACTCCGCCAGCTCCGTGCCGCCCTTCCCTCGCGGTATTGCGGCCGATACGGGCCTGACAACCCCAATTCCCGGTCAGACGATCGACGCCGTCACCTTCTGCTTGGTCCCTGACCCGTACAACCAGCCCTAATGGGAGCTGCCGGGTCGGAGAGACTCGGTGCCGTAGCCGCCAGCAGGTGAGCACTCACCAGCCCGGAAGCATCCGACTTCTGTGGTCAGACCGTGCCCCTGCTGGTCGGCCGGAAGGCCAGACCGCTGATGGGGTGGCGTGCCCGCCGGGGAGGGCGTGAGCACTGGATCCATTAGGGAGCGTGCCGCGTCTTCCGCAGGCTGCGCAGCAAGTGAAGTCCCGGACGAGGAGGGCGTGTTGCTACTGATCGGCGATGACTGGGCCGAGGATCACCATGATGTCGAGGTCCAGGACGCAGCCGGCCGGAAACTGGCCACCGCGAGACTGCCCGAGGGCGTGGAGGGCATCACCAAGCTCCACGAACTCCTCGCGAAGCACGGTGGCACCGACCTCGACCCCACCGAGGTGGTCGTCGGGATCGAGACCGACCGGGGCCCGTGGGTGCAGGCCCTGATCGCCTCCGGCTACCAGGTGTACGCGATCAACCCGCGGCAGGCCGCGCGGTTCAAGGAGCGGTACGGCACCTCCGGGGCCAAGAGCGACAAGGGCGACGCTCACGCGCTGGCCGACATGGTCCGCATCGACCGCAACCAGCTGCGGCCCGTCGCGGGCGACAGCGAACAGGCCCAGGCCGTCAAGGTCGTCGCCCGCGCCCACCAGACCCTCATCTGGGAACGCACCCGCGCCTTCCAGCGACTGCGCAACACGCTGCGCGAGTACTTCCCCGCCGCCCTTGACGCCTACGCGGACCTGGAACTGACCAGCACGGACGCGCTGGAGCTACTGATCAAGGCACCCACCCCTGCCACGACTCTGTTGCTGAATTCGTCAGCCGGCGAGTTGGTGGCTGAGGCGCTCGAGTCGGCTGGTGCGAGGCTTGCGTAGTGGGTCGGTGGTCCACCAG
>NZ_JBFBBK010000099.1:0-12300 GCF_040682635.1 Streptomyces sp. NPDC051133 | reverse complement strand
GCCGGCCTGGTGGCGCTGTTCGCGGTGTCGATGCCGGGCGCCTTCGCCTTCCTGGCCTTCCAGCAGGACCGGGGCACCGAGGGGGAGTCGCTGGGGGGGATTTGGCCCGGCTATGCCGCCTACAAGAGGGTGTCAAGAACATGAACCACCGTGCCAGAAAGAGCCGTTGGATCGTCGCTGGCGTGACGGCCGCCGCTGCAGCCTCGGCCATGCTGGCCCTGCCGACAGCCAACGGTGCTGAACCAGAAGCGAAGCAAACAGTCCTGGATAGAGCGATTCTGGCTCAGTACGGCAGGGTGATTGGTGTGCGTGGCTCCGCACCGATGATCCGGAACTCAATGGCGAGTGAATACTGTCAGAAACACGGGTTCGGTTTCGGTGATGGCCAGTGCACGATTACCGAATTTACCGAAGAGTCACGCACGGTGACTCCCAACCATATGAAGCGGGTCGGGGATTACCTTTACAACTGTTCCGCGGACGACGCCGATAAGGCAGTGACCTGGAGCCGTTGGAACGAGGCCTACAACAAGGTGGGTGGCTCCGTGGGCCTGAGCGTTTCCGCTGAGGCCAGCTTCATCGTAGGCGGGGGCTGGTCCGTCTCGGCCAAGCAGACTTACTCGTACAGCTGGGGCGAGCGGAGCACCCAGAGCGGGCGAGACACTCTTACCGCAAAGCCAGGATACGTGGCGTGGTGGGAATACGGTACATATTATGGAACGGTACATGGTATTGCCAACGTCATTATCAGTCGCCCCGGAGAGGGTATGCTGCCAGGTTCCTTCAGAGTAGTCGCCGACATCACCGGCGACCTGCCAAAACCTGGTAAGAAGGCGGATCGGAAGGCGCAGACCATCAAGGGGCTTGTGTCCCAGACACGAAAGATGACGGCGGGGGAACGCAAAGCTTGCAACACCGCTGCGACAGAGGGCGGCGACGTTTTCACTCGCGCCGACCCGACCTACTAGCCGCGGGATATGTGAATGTCTCTCAGCTCATCACCAATTCCTAGCCTGCTGATCCCTGCCTGAATGGCTCCCCGCTCATAAGGAAGACACCATGAGAGCAAGAACGCATGCCTCATCTCGCGCGCGCCGCGGACGTTTTGTAGTGGCGGGAGCCACCGCCGCCGCCGTCGTAGCTTCTGCGTTGCTGGTCTCGTCGGCGAACGGCCAGACCGTGAATGACAAGGCGAAAGGGAAGAGCGCAAAGGAAAAGGAAAAGGCATACGAAAACCTCATCCTGTGGATGCCCGGCCGGGTCATGGGAGTGAAAGGTACGCCGCCCCTCGTCCGTAACTCGGCGGCCAACCAATATTGCAAGACTTATGGCGTGGGTGACGGATACGGCCAGTGTAAGATAACGGGCTTCAGTGAAACATCACGGAAGTCGACGCTCAACTATAAAGAACGCGTCAGTGACTATGTCTTCAACTGTACTCCGAGTACGACGACCAAGACGCTCGAGTGGAGCAAGACGCGCATCATTCAGAACAGTTTGGGAACTGATATTTCACTGTCCAAAAAGTTCGGCATCTCTTACGATATTCTGGACCTTATCAAGGTCGGGGCTGAGGTCTCCGCGTCCATCGGGATCACCTATGATTACACCTGGGGAGAGGCTGAGAGTGAGGGAGGGGCTGAAACGCTCAGAGTCCGGCCGGGATATGTGGGCTGGATTGAATACGGCTCATTCCACGGGACGGCTCACGGTATCGCCGATGTTCTCATCACCAGGCCGGTTTTGGGATCGGGAATGCTGCCGGGTTCTTACCGAGTGGTCACCGACATCGCCGGTGACCTGCCAAAACCGCTCGACCCCAACGCCCTTAAGGATCAGCAGGTCACGGGTGCTATTCCCCGCAGCGTTCCCATGGACAAGAACGAGCTGAAGCAATGCAGGACCAACCCCACCGTCCGATCGGTGAAAACGTCGACCGCGCGTTAGCCGGAGCCAGGGCTGACCGCTGCCTCGTACGAGGCAGCGGTTTTGCTATTCTAGGATTTTGTCCTATATGCGTGCCGATGAATTCGGGCCAGCCAGCTGGGTCGGCACGGGGGCCACAGTCTTCCTGGGAACGGTGTGGGGTTATCGCGGTGTGCTGGTGTCGTTGGGCGTGCGGCTGGCTGGAGGAGAGACCGGTGATGTGTCCGCAGGCGGCGCCGACACGCTTGCGCTGGGTGGTGGCTGGCTCCCGGTCGTCTCGTGCGTCCTCGAGGGCAGCGAGTCCGATGACCCCGGTGGCAGTCCATATGAGGGTTGGGAGGGTTTACCGTTCCATGCATGCGAAAGCTGGGGGGCCGGCGTCTGGCCGGCCGTCGTGGAGTGCTGTGGCGGCGCGTCTGGTGAGCGGGGGCCCGGAGGCCTGGTACCAGGGCGTGTTTGTTGCGCCCAGCGCGACGGTGTCAGATGGGAACCATGGCCTGGCTGCTTCTGGTTCTGGCTGTGTGTTCCCTTCGGCCGCTCGTCGGTGCGCTCACCGCCGCCCGTGTGACCGTTGCCCGTCATGGCGAGGGTGACACCGGCCACGATAGCGATCGCCGCGATCACCGTCCCCAGCGTGACGACCCTCAACGTGGCATTTCTTCGGTTCGGTTCGTCGTGTTCTTCGAAGCCTTCGTCATCGCGTCCTGCAGGCGGCAAGACCATCGTCTGAAAGGTCGGTGGAGTGCCGGAGTTGCCGTGAGGGAGCGCCATCGTGTCAGCAGAGCCGCCGGTCGAGGTGGCGGGAGGCGCTTCGGGCATGCCCCCACGGCCGGCTGTGTTCCAGGTGCCGACGTTACTTCCATGGCTGTGCAGCATTTGAAGCCCGTACTGAACCAGGCTGTGCATTTCTTGCGCTGTCTGGAAGCGGTCGTCCGGGTCTTTCGCGAGCGCACGCATCACGAGCCCGTCCAGCTCCGGCGGCGCCGCACCGGACACCTGGGACGGCGGCACCGGCGTGTCCTCGACGTGCTGACGGACGAGAGAGATAGGCGTCTCGCCGGCAAACGGCGGCCGCGCTGTGAGGAGTTCGTACAGAAGGCAACCTGTCGAGTACAGGTCGGAGCGGTGGTCGATGTCCTTGCCCACCGCTTGCTCCGGCGACAGGTAATCGGGCGTGCCCACGACCATGCCGGTCTGCGTCATCCTCGACTGGGCGTTGTGCAGAGCGCGCGCGATGCCGAAGTCCGTCACCTTTACGGTACCCGCGTTGGTGATGATGACATTTGCCGGCTTGATGTCGCGGTGGACGATGCCGTGATGGTGAGAGTAGGCGAGCGCGTCCAGGACACCGGAGACGATGAAAAGCGCGTGCTCCGGTCCAGGGGAGGCGCAGTTGAGCAGCAGTTCGCCGACGGTCTGCCCCTCGACCAGCTCCATCACAATATAGGGAACGGTCGAATGATCGATTACGTCTTCCCCGGAGTCGTACACCGCAACGACCGCGGGATGATTCAGTTTCGCCGCCGACTGTGCCTCGCGGGTGAAACGGGTTGTGGACACGGGGTCTGCGGCGAGTTCGCGGCGCAGCAGCTTAACGGCGACGGTGCGTCCAAGGCGTACGTCCTCGGCGGCGAACACCTCTGCCATCCCCCCACAGCCGAGTCTGCGCGTCAGCCGGTACCGGCCGACCAGCCCGCCGTTGCCCCAGTTCTCCGGGACGTCCGGCCTTCCTCCGCCCGTCCCATAGTGAGCGGAGGAGACATGAGCGTCCTGCCTATGTGCCATCGTCCTCGCCGTCGTTCTGCCGTGTTCGCCTAGCCTTCGGCGGCGTACGGTACAGCGCCCCCGCAATCCACTGGCAGGAACGGGCAGGACGGTTGCGCTCAATGCATCAGCCCGGGAGGACCGGCCTTCAGAATTTCGGACGTCTCGCCAAGACATTTCAGATGCCGGCATCTCACACGCTGGGGTTATACCCGGATACTGCGGAATGTGCGCCAGGTCGTGGCCGGTTAATCTGTACGTGGCTCGCGTAGGAGGAACCGCAGAGCGGCGCACGCACACCTGCAGTGTTGCGGTGTTTGCAGACCTCACGACCGTAGCCCTACGACCGTTCGCAAGTCGCTGGAGTACTAGGGCCTGTGTGAGGTCGTGATCAATCTGGTGTTCTGGTCCCGTGCAGGGACTGGGTCCTGGTCGGACGCTGGGTGTGACACGTAGGCAGCTCACCGGCCGGCAGTGGGAGTTCATCCAGCCGTACCTGCCGGTAGGCGAGTACGGTCCGTACCCCGAGCGGCTGCGGGAGCAGTTCGAGGGGGTGATCTGGCGGTTCCGGTCCAGCGCCCAGTGGCGCGAGATGCCCCCTGAGTTCGGACCGTGGGCGACCGTCTACGGGCGTTTTCGCGTCTGGCGGGACGCCGGGGTCTTCTCCGCTCTTGTGGAAGGCATGACCGCCGAGGCCGCACGCCGGGGACAGACGGACTTATCCCTGGTCAGCGTGGACGCCACCACTGCCCGCGCTCACCACGAAGCGGCCGGGATGCACATCGGCAAGGACACCATGGACGCCCTTGAGGAAGCCGCGCCCCGAGCAGGAGCGGGCCCGGCAAAAGGGGGGGCGGAGCGCTAGAACAGAACGGACAGGACGGCTGGGACGCCCCCGAGCAGGAAGAGCGACGGCGTATCAGGCGGCGGCGCAAGCTCCGCTTGCACCAGGCCCTGCCCGGCAGATCCCGTGGTGGACTGACGAGCAAGATTCATCTCGCCGCTGACCGCAAGTGCCGTCCGCTGTCACTCGTGCTGACCACGGGCCAGGCCGGCGACAGCCCGCAGTTCGTCCCCGCGCTGCAGAGGATACGGGTCCGTCTGCCTGTCGGCCGGCCTCGAACCCGGCCCGACGCTGTGGCTGCCGACACGGCCTGCTCGTCCCGCGCCAACCGCTCATACCTGCGGAAACGCAACATCAAGGCAGTCATCCCTGAGAAGAAGGACCACGCCGCCAACCGGAAGAAGAAAGGCCGCCGGGACGGCCGCCCCACATGCCACGACGGCAATCTTTACAAAGAGCGGAACACCGTCAAGCGGCTCATCAACAAGGTTGAAAGCCTGGCGGCGCATCGCCACTCGATACGACAAGACGCCCGAGAGCTACCTCGCCGGTCTCCACCTCCGCGCGTCGATGATCTGGATCAACGACCTCCTCAAGGCAACCGGCTGATCACAACATCACACAGGCCCTAGAATGACCAGATTCACGGGGTTGCTCCCAGCCGCCCCGTGAATTCAGCGCCGGGTGTGCCCAGCCCCTGCGCGACCGACGGTCACCGGAACCGCCCGTCCGGTGACCGTCGCCTTCCGCAGACGCCCACATCACAGCCGTTCAGTCGCCTACGCGCCCGTTGACGTACAGGTCCCCCGCCGCAGACCACTTCTGGGCCCCGTCATACTTCGTGAACGCCCGGGGTTCCTCGCTAGATCATGTCTGAATACGCAGGCTGGATGGGGCTTGCGGACAGTCATGCGCGTCGGGATCACAGCGCCACCCGGCGGCCTCATGCGCGTGAGCCAGACGAAGTGGCTGTTCGTTGAGGCGCTGATTGATCAGGTGGCAGGATGGGCCGATGAAAGGCTGCTGTCTGGTGACCGAACGGCAGTTTTGCACCTCGGCCGACCCGACGGCCTCGCCACGGGACGCTTTCTTTTTCGACACCGACTCCTGCAGTGCGGCCATCAGTGCCAGCACCGCAGCGGGCTGCTCCAGGGCCCGGCAGCGGCTTCTCCTCACGCTTGCCTCGATGATCCGAGCGATCGCCTCGGTGTGGCGGTCGTGAACTCCTCGCCCTCGAGTTTGTCGGCGGCCACGGCGTCCATGAAGGCGAGCGCACAGTCGGTCTCCCGCTCGGGGTCGCGGTTCCGGTCGGGCCAGCGCGTTGCCTTGGCCGTCGCGGCAGTGGCTGACGTGGACCCGGAAGGGGGGAGGCCATGGTCATTGCGGTGCATTCGAGCTTCCAGCTGGGCACCGGTGATTCCGGCTTGCGGGGCGCAGTGACGGCCTCCTGCTGTTCCAGTCAGGTGAGGGCCTCGCAGGTCTGGCCAAGCTGCCACTTTTGCCCCAGTTCATCCCTCTTTCTGGCCCAGCACTAGGGGGCAGCAACTAGGCACTCACTAGGCATCTTCACTGATCCCACTTCTTACTCGAATCGTCAGGATGGAGGTGAAAGGAACTGCACGCACCGCATTCCTCGGAAGTGATCACTGTGGCCGACACCCTCGCCCTCCCTTCCTCCCCGGTGCAGCGCACCGGCAGGCCTGCCATGGCAGGCGAACTCACCACTGCGCCCCTTGTCCAGGTCCTGCCGCACCGTCCCCAGGCCGCCGCCCGTGCCCGTAGCCTGACGCATACCGCCATCACCGCCCGGGGATACTACGACCTTGAAGACGCCGCCCTCCTACTGGTCAGCGAACTGGTCACGAACGCGGTCGAACATGCCGCGCCACCCCTGGTCTTCCATCTGGACCAGCCCTCCTCTGACATCCTGCGTATCTCCGTCGACGACGGCGGCCCGACCACACACCACGACACCTGGCACGCTTCCTGCGCTGAGGATGAACACGGCCGCGGCACGACCTTGATCACCGCACTCGCCAACCAGCACGGCACCACCCACCACCCCGATGGCCACAGCACACACTGGGCCACCCTGAGCCTGGGGCCGACTTCCGTGGCGGCGACCTGCTGAGATTTCAGTTCTGAGTGACGCCATGCTGCACGGCACGACGATGCCCCAGGTTGTTCTTCACGTGCGCCCGCACTCCTCGGCCGGAGGGCGGGTACGGGGCACCCAGTGCCAGGTCAGCACAGGTGGGAGCGGGCCGCCTGATGGTGCCGGTCACCACCTCTACCGGCGGCGACAGAGTGGCGAATGGGCCGATCCGGGCGATGCTGCTGATGTCGGTACGAGCCTTCTACCTGGGCATCGCCCGCTGAGCGGTGTAGGAGCCGGCCCGGCGGCCCTGGGCGGCACCCGGCCCGATCAAGGAAGCCGAGACCTTCCCGGTGCTCAGGCCCGGGTCGACAGGGGGCAACGAGGGCAAGGTCCTCGCTCACATGGGCATTGAGATGGTCTACTGCAGCCGGGCCCGTGGCCGAGAGGTACTTGCGACCGTCTTTCGGTCCAGCCCCCGTCTTTCGTGGCGATCTCTGGCAGGCTCATTGCCCCGGACTACAGCAGCCCACGAAAGCGCCGGAGTTCCATGCGGATCCAAGACCATCGTCAGCTGCCCTCTGCCGCCCCGTACTGATCAACAGCAGAGCTGGACGCGGCTTCCCGCAGGCGCCGCGGCACGTGCACGGCCCGGGTGGAAGAACTGCTTGATCTCGCCGACGATGCAGGGGAGGGCGAAGGAAGTGAACTCCGCCTCCCGTAGCAGCTCAAACCGGTCGATCGCCTTGATCAGCCCGATCATGCCGGCCTGGACGAGGCCCTCCACTTCTCCGGCCCGCGGCTGTGGGAACCGGCCGGCCGCGTAGCGAACCAGGGACATGTTCATCTCGATCAGCGTGCTGCGGGCGTAGCTGTACTCGGGCATCCCCTCGTCCAGGGTCGCCAGTTGGTCGAAGAACAACCAGGACAGTTCACGAGCGTCTTTCGGGACCGCCTTGGACGGGTCGGCAACCGCCGGCAGGAACCATCTTGTCCACGGCAGTGGCGGTCATCAGGATCCTTCCCTCCCCCATACTGCATCAGCCCACTACGCGCCGATGACAGGCCGCCTACCCCGGCATCCCGTGCCACGCCCGCTGCAGGCGGCATACACCGAGCGCGACTGTGATCAGTCGGTGGGATAGGCAGGGCGCACCAGGGTAGAACGATTCCTGCTCCTGGTAGTCGAGGAGCTGGAGTATGCCCGGATACAGGGCTGCTCCCGGGAATGAACGAAGGATTCGGTTGATGGCCAGCGGCACAGTGAAGTGGTTCAACGCAGAAAAGGGCTTCGGCTTCATCACCCAGGACGGCGGCGGGGCGGACGTCTTCGCGCACTACTCCGAGATCCAGGGCAACGGATTCCGTGAGCTCACCGAGGGCGAGCACGTCACCTTCCAGATCGGCCAAGGCCAGAAGGGCCCGCAGGCCCAGAACATTGTCCGCGGCTGAGGGGGGAAGCCATGCACATGAAGGCGGCTGCCGGACCGGCAGCCGCCCTCGCCCATGCTTTGCTCGGTTCACCCGCAGGAAGCGGGACGCTGCCGATCTGTACCTCGCTGCTGTCGACACGTCACAAGGTCACGCGCGACAGGCACGCCGCTGCCGCAGCCCAGGTCCGCACTCTGCTGCTCTCCTCGAGCCGCGCGTGGCGCAGCACGGGGATCGGTGTGGCAGCGGTGGATGACCAGGCCGTCGGATATCGGGCACCGCCGCCAGGAATGACATGCGCAGCCTGGCGACAGGATCGATCGGCTCGGGCATCTGTCAGGCGCTCGGCATTGTCAGGCGCCGTCGTTGTAGCTGCTCGGGATCAAGCAGAACTCGATGGTGGTGTCAGCGGCGGAGTAATACTGGCCCGGGTTGTTCGGGTCGAACGGGGTGTGGACGCTGTCGTCGGCCCCGATGCCTGCAGGGGCGTATGAGTAAGCGTTGTTCTCGTCCCCGAAAGGTGTGCTCAGGAGTCCGACGGAGACGGCGGCGAAGGGGCCGTGGACGACGAAGTCGGTCACTGGTCCATTGACAGTGGAGCGTTCGGTCAAGTCGACGGTCGCGCCGGCGAAAGACAGGCTGCTGCTCGTCCCTACGTCTGGGACAAACGCACCAAGATCAACTGTGGTGCCCTCCGGGCAGAGAAAAGTGCTGGTTTCCACGGGTTGCACACCCGTACCGCTGGGTGGCCCCGGCTGCCTCTGTCCTGCCGAGGCGGGGCCTGTTGCGATGCCCAGTGCCACTACCGTGGCCAGGCTGGCACCGACGACCCGCGCTCTCCGTCTCCCCCGTCGCGATTTAGTCGCTGGCATCACGAGCATTCCTCCTAGTTTCGTGTGGCGGTACCAGACCCCACCCTCGGAGGCTCTTGCTCCTGTCCCTCGCGAAACCGAGCCGTGAACGCCTGTCCGATGGGCAGGTTTCTCAACGTTTGCCCGGTCGACCCGCCACTGACCTGTACGACGGCGCGCCATGAGTCATTCGGCCCATAAGAAAATATGATTTATGCGGGTCGCTTGTCCAGCAGGCCCGTGTGAGTCAGTGCAACGGGGTATGCCGCGGGCCACAGCTGAGATGGAGTACTGCCGACCGTGATGTCTTCTGCCGGTGCTTCTGCCAAGCGGCCGTGTGCGATGCGTTCAGCAGCTCCTGCGGCCTCGGCCAGCCTCCTATACCAAACCAGGCTCCCTGGCCGGAGAGGGGCTTCGCCTTCGCTGCACGGCCGCCACCGATATTCCGGGCCTGCTCCACCGCAGCCCGCGACGCGACCCAGGCCAGGTTGAAGTCGGACATCTCGCTGCCGCTCATGCCTGCCCCCACGAGGTGCAACCGAACCGCATATCAGCGACCAATGCAGGGAAATACACGGTGAGTGGGGTGCCCCCTCAGGAGGCACCCCACTTACCGCTGCACTGACAATGTATCTATGCGACGCTCCTGCTACCGGTTTCCTGCAAGCCAGACGTTTTGCTCGTATTATGGCCTACTTGCGCTGGTGGCTTCAAATCTCCACAGTGGGCGTCCCATTCCTTCCTTGTCATCCACCGCGCATAGTGAGTGACATCACCGTCTGTGCCGGTGTCAACACCGGGCAGGTCACCGTAGATATTCGTGGGATACATAAAGACCCCATACTTTTCCGGGCTTCCTATATATACAGTGGCGATTCCATGACTGTACCCCTTAAAAGGTTCGTATTGAACCCATCCCGTTTGTCCCTTGTCGAGCAGAACGGTATCCGTCTCGGTGTACGTATCCGATTTCGACCAAGAGTGTTCGTAGGATGCTGTCGCATTAAAATTGAGGCTTTCTTTGGCCCCAAGACCCAGGGGAGCCTCCTCGAATTCGATCGTGTAACCGATCGAAATCGAGGCACCTACCGAGTCTGTGGCAGTACTGGTTCTCGACCAGGAGATAGCAAAGCTGCTGTTGTCATGGGCGCACTCGAAGCGCGTATCCCCCTGCTGGTTCTTCCGAGGCGGGTCGGCAAGACGGCCTTCCTCATACCATGACAAAAGCTGGCATTGACCTGGCTTATCACCAATTCCGTGCTGATCGCAATACGCCTTCGCAGACATGCTTGACGAGGCGATCCCGATTTGCTTGTCCAGGACCGTCTCATCATCCCAACCAGCAGAGCAGGACTTTTCACCGCAACTTGCCGGCATACCCTCGGACGCCTGGGCCGATATATTCGACAGAGCGAAGAAAGCACCCATGGAAGCTGCTGCCATGGTCGCAATGACACCACGAATTTTACGACTTCTTATCATGCTGCCAGACCTCTTCTCGACATACCTCATGCAGGCGGACAGACCTCTTCCAGCCGACGGCTCAGGTAAGGTGGAAGCGTGATGAATATGGTGACCTAAGAAACGGATCTAAGACACAGGCGGCATGTAAAATATGCGCACGCGAATTTTACGATCCTGCCGCTCTAGGTGCGCAACCCGTCGCCCTGAAGCCTCATCTCGAGAGGACTCGCTCACAGGCCCGATTTCCAAGCCTAAAGGGGATGACTCGTTATGCGATTAGCTATCCGAGCCCAGATCTGCCCTCCCAATTACCGAATACTCCCCACACGACAACGGGTTTGTGATTCTCGAAACGGCACGGTCTCCTTGGCGCCTTCAGCCAACGCGGCGGGGGTGACCGCGACCGCCACTGCACCCGCCTAGCTTGATCTTTAACCTGTACGGCGGGGCTTTGGAGTGGTTGACCTCTTCTTTTGTCGTTCCGCTGGCTGTGTCCCGGGTGTGTGCGCGTCGTGGCAGAGTGCGGGACGGGTGTTCTTTCGACCCGCTGGTCGCCCCGGGACCGGGGGCCGGATGTGCCGGAAGTCGCGGCCGACGCGGGCGGAAGCCAGCCTGTCTGGAGAGCTGAGTTACTCCCAGAGACGGCGTCGGTCGGCTACGAGGAGGCGGGCGAGGCAGAGTTGGTTGCGTGCCGAGGCGGGACAAGCAGCCAACCCGATTGCTCAAGTGGCGGAAGTACGCCTGTGTACTGCTGTACGGGCTCGGCGAAAGCAGTGACGGTGCGGCGGCCCGCGCTGACGTAGGGAAGGGAGCCGCCCGAGGACGGCCCATTGCGGCGCGGGCGTCGACCTACTCGGAGGCAGGGGAGGCGCAGGCCCGCGGGACGAGGGCGTGAAAGGTGGCGTGCAGCTTGCTCCAGCGCAGCCACTTCTCAGGGGCCGCCGGTCCTGCAGGCGGGGACCTCCCCCTCTCTCGCAACACACGCCGGACCTTGTCCCGGACGCGCCGGGCGGCGTCAGCTGCCTACCAGGCGGTGAGGCCGGTTTGGGAGCAGGGCATGCAGAAGACCCGCGCCCGACGAGGGAGGGAGCGGGTCTTCTGTTACAGCAGCTGTTCTCCAGGGAGGCGTCCGTGGGTCTCAGCCGGAGATTCCGAGGTGGGATCCGTCGGGGTGACGCGCGCGGAATCTCGTTGTGAGAACGACGGAGGGCCTCATCGGTTACGACCTTGGGGTATTAGCCACGGTCTCGGCGTGAACCGAGAGCGACGGAGATATCCTCTGAAGGCTTCACTCGGCGGGTGTTACCTGGGCGGTGCAGCACGTTCGGCCTGCCTCGGGGGGACAGTGCCCGATGCCGCGCCGTACGCTGGCCAAGCCAGTGAGAGGGTGACCCGGGTTCGATAGGCTCACGAGTGAATGCGAAGCGGGACGTCGACCTGGTGGTCGTAGTCAGGAGCGTACCGGTGCCGGTGGGCTTGGCGAAGCGGCCTGGATTTCTGTGGCGGGGCGGGAGTCGTAGCGCGTGCAGTGGAAGCGGCCTGTGTCCTCGCGTCCGGCAGGGTCGTGACCCTGCGCGCATACCGCTTGGATCGCATAGCGCCGTTCTCGTTCACTTGTGAACAAGCGCTGTGGGTAGGTGCGGGCGGTATCGGTGGTGGTGTACAGGCCTCGCTGGGCCAATACGCGGATGACGTCGTCGTAGTCCACGGTTCGCAGGACAAAAGCGCTGATCCATACGGGGCGTCGGGTGTTGTCCAGCAGGGCCGTGATGGTGCGGGCGGTGATGTAGCTGCCGCCGCCAGTGAGCGTGATGACACCGACGTCCGCCAGACCTCGGCGCAGTGCTGGGCTGGGCGGCGACCGCCTCAGCGAGGCCGAACTCATCGGCACGATGCGCCTGATGCTGGTCGCAGGCCACGAGACC
>NZ_JBFBBK010000098.1:0-12749 GCF_040682635.1 Streptomyces sp. NPDC051133 | reverse complement strand
CCGGATCTGGAAGCACGGTAACGTGTGGAGGTGACCGGTACTAATAGGCCGAGGGCTTGTCCTCAGTTGCTCGCGTCCACTGTGTTGGTTCTGAAGACATCCGTCCGTTTTCAGCTGATTGCCCGCTCGCTCCGGGCGTCGTCGCGCCGGAGGCTCCCCCGGGGCGGGGCCCACCCTCCGTCACGGAGCGTATCGGCCTTGGCCTTGACTCGACCGGGGCGGTGAGGGCGCGTCAGGCGCGCGCGGGCGGCTCGGCCACGAACGCGCCGACCGAGCGCCAGGTCCGGCGGTCGCTGCCGGACGCGCCGCGCCACCACGGCTCCGCGGGGAGCTTGCCCTCCGGCTCGAAGGGCTCGCCGGGCCGGGGCAGGGCGACGGCCTGGCCGGCCTGCCCGGCCGCCTCCTTGGTCCACTCCCCCGGCTCGGCCCACGGGTGCGGGGCCAGGTTGAAGGTGCCCCAGTGGATCGGCAGCAGCGCGCCGTGCGGCGCTCCGCCCTGCAGGTCGAGGTGGGCGCGCAGGCCCTCCTCGGGGGTCATGTGGATGTCGGGCCAGAACTCGCTGTACGCCCCGATCTGGATCATCGTGGCGTCGAACGGGCCGTGGGCCGCGCCGATGTCCTTGAAGCCGTCGAAGTAGCCGGTGTCGCCGCTGTGGAAGATCCGGTGCTCCTCGCCGGCCACCGCCCAGGACGCCCAGAGGGTGTGCTGCGTGTTGCGCAGGCCGCGGCCGCAGAAGTGGCGGGCCGGGGTGGCGGTGAGGGTGAGCCCGCGGACCTCGGCGGACTCGTGCCAGTCCAGTTCGCGCAGGCGGTCCGGGGAGACGCCCCAGTGCTCCAGGTGGGCGCCGACGCCCAGCGGCACGGCGAACAGGGTGTCGGTGCCGGCCAGCGCCTTGATCGTGGGCAGGTCCAGGTGGTCGTAGTGGTCGTGCGAGATGACCACCACGTCGACCGGGCCGAGCGCGGTCAGCGGCAGCGGCACCGGGTGCAGCCGCTTGGGGCCGGCGAAGGGGAACGGGGAGCAGCGCTCGCCCCAGACGGGGTCGAACAGCACCCGCCGGCCGTCGATCTCCGCGAGCACGCTGGAGTGGCCCATCCAGGTCAGCCGCAGTCCGGTGGCGGGCGGCCTGGCCAGGTCGGCGTAGGTCGTGGGGTGCACCGGCACGGTGCCCTCGGGGGCGCGCAGCGGCCGGGTGTCCCTGTCGAAGAAGACCTTGGCGAAGTCCAGTGCGGAGCCGGAGGGCCGGGTGCGCGCACTGCCGCCGGGATTCTGGAAGACGCCGTCCTTGAAGTGGGGGGAGCGGCGGATGCGTGCCAGGCGCTCACCGCCCGGGTCCGCGCCGAAGGCCGCAGGCCGCGGCACGCGGAGTCCGGAGCTCGAGGAACGCAGACCGGTCACGGTACCTCCCGGTGGAGTGGCTGAGGCCCTCCATTATGGTCGGCCCCTGCGGCAACCCGGGGTCACACCCTCCTCCGGCGGCACTGCCGAAGGGCCGTCCGGCGCGTTGACAGGCCGGCGAGCACCTCCCGATACTGACCCGCAGTTCAGTAAATGCCCGTTCCCGCGCCCTCCGGCACGCACCTCTCGCCCCCTGGGAGGCGGCCCCGTCCCGAGCACCGCCCCCGAGGAGACCCCATGACCGCCCCCCTGATGTCGCTCGTCTGGACCGACCACGTCACCGGCCGCCGCGGTTTCCTGGTCGTGGACCGGCTGGTGCGCGGGGTGGCCAGCGGCGGGCTGCGCATGCGGCCCGGCTGCACCCTGGAGGAGGTGGCGGGGCTCGCCCGCGGCATGACGATGAAGGAGGCCCTCCACTACAACCCCGAGGGCCGCTACGTCCCGCTGGGCGGCGCCAAGGGCGGCATCGACTGCGACCCGCAGGACCCGCGGGCGTACGGGCTGCTGGTGCGGTATCTGCGCGCCATGCGGCCGTACGTCGAGAGCTGCTGGACGACCGGCGAGGACCTCGGCCTCAGCCAGGACCTGGTGGACCGCGCGGCGGCCGAGGCGGGACTGGTCTCCTGCGTGCAGGCGGTGTATCCGCTGCTGGACGACGAGGCGGCGGCCCGCGAACGGCTCGCGGCCGCCTTCGCGGTGGAGGTCGACGGCATCGGCCTGGACGAGCTGGCCGGCGGCTGCGGGGTCGCCGAGGCCGTGCTCGCCGCCCTGGACCGGGCGGCCGTGCCGTACCGGGGCACCCGGGTCGCCGTACAGGGGCTCGGCACGATGGGCGGGGCCACCGCGCGGTTCCTCGCCCGCGCGGGGCTGACGGTGGTGGCCGTCGCCGACGTCAAGGGGACCGTCGCCAACCCGGCGGGTCTGGACGTCGAGGCGCTGCTGGCCGCGCGGGACGCGTACGGCACCGTCGACCGCCGGGTGCTGCGCCCCGGCGACCGTGAACTGCCCGGCGACGCCTGGCTGTCCGCCGACGCGGAGGTCCTGGTGCCGGCCGCCGTGTCGTACGCGGTCGACGCCGCGCAGGCGGGACGGATCCGCGCCCGCTGGATCGTCGAGGCCGCCAATATGCCCGTCCTTCCGGAGGCGGAGGAGCCGCTGGCCGCGCGCGGGGTGACGGTGCTGCCCGACGTGGTGGTCAACTCCGGGACCAACGCCTGGTGGTGGTGGACCCTGTTCGGTGACATCGGGGCGGACCCCGACGAGGCGTTCGCCCACATCCGCCGCTCCATGCGGGCCCTCGTCGGCCTGATGCTCGACCGCGCGGACGCCGACGGGACGACCCCGCGCGCGGCCGCCCACGCCCTGGTGACCGACCGGCTGCCGGTGATCGCGGAGCGCTTCGGCTGGTACCGGTGAGCGGGGGGCCGCGGCAGCGGCCGGGGCCGGCCACTGACTGAACGAGCAGTCAGTAGGGCGATGGCGTCGCGCCGGCCGCGCCGGGGTGCCGCGAGGCCGTCGGCGCCGCTCCACGGGGCTGTGTAGGGTGACCGCGTGGCGAGAGTGCGGTTGAGCGTGGCGGAGCGGCAGGAGGAGCTGCTGCGTGCCGCCATCGAGCAGATCGAGGCGCGGGGGGTGGCGGCGGTCAGGATCGCCGACGTGGCCGCCGCGCTGGGCGTGAGCAACGCGCTGGTCCTGTATCACTTCTCGACGAAGGAGAAGCTGGTCGCCGCCGCGTTCGCCTACGCGGCCGAGGACGATCTCGCGCACCTGCGCAAGCTGCTCGGCCGGCGGACGTCGGCGCTGCGCCGACTGCGCTCGGCGGTGCGCTGGTACGCGCCGACCGGCCAGGCCAAGGGGCGGCGGCTGTGGATCGAGGGCTGGGCCGTGGCACTGCGCGAGCCCGCCCTGCGGGACGTCACGCGGGAGCTGGACGAACAGTGGAAGGCGGCGCTCGCCGAGGTCGTCGCCGAAGGTGTGGCGGCGGGCGAGTTCACGTGCGCCGACCCGGCCGGCGCCGCCCTGCGGCTGACCGCGCTGCTGGACGGGCTGGCCGTGCAGCTGACCTCGTACCCGGGTTCGGTGCCGCGGTCGCGGGCGCAGCAGTGGGTCGACGACGCCCTCGCCCGTGAACTGGGCCTGGACCGGGCCGTTCCGGCCGAGCGCTAGCCCGCGCGCCCCGGGTTCCCCGCGCGCCCCCGCGCGGCCCGCCCGCGCCACGCACGCGTGCCCCGCACCGCACACCGCGCGCGGTACGGGGCACACCGGTACGGGTCAGGCCACCGAGGCGATGCGCATCTTGATGTCGTCCGGTGACAGCGCGCCCTTCGCCGTGACGTGGTCCCCGGAGGACTCGCCGCGCAGCCGGCGGCCGATCCACGGGACCAGGTACTCGCGGGCCCAGTGGACGTCGTCGCGGCGGACCTCCAGCGTGCCGCGGGGCGGCAGCGGCGGCCAGGGCTGCTCCGGGTCGGCCGGCACGTCGACGCCGAGAGCCTGTCCGGCGCGCAGCGCCACGCGCGTGTGCCCCTCGGGAGAGAGGTGGAGCCGGTCGCCGTCCCAGGCCCTGCGGTCCTGCACGGACTTCAGGGACCACAGGTCGAGCACCGGACAGCCGTACCGGTCCGCGATGGCGCGGACGTGCCCGTTGTACGTCGCGATCTTGCCTCGCAGATGCTTGAGCACGGGGACGCCCCGGGTGTCGAAGCCGGTGGTCACCAGCACCCTGCCCGCGGTCTGGGCCAGTTGGGCCACCGCCCGCTCGAAGCGCTCGGCCACCTCGTCCGGGTCGGTGCCGGGCCGGATGATGTCGTTGCCGCCCGCGCAGAAGGAAACCAGGTCCGGGGCGAGTTCGACGGCCTTCGGGAGCTGGTCGGCCACGATCTGGTCCAGGAGCTTCCCGCGCACGGCGAGATTGGTGTACTGGAAGTCGCCCTCGGGGCACCGGTCGGCGAGCAGTACCGCGAAGCGGTCGGCCCAGCCCACGAACGCCCCGTCGGGCCCAAGGTCGCCGACGCCCTCGGTGAAGCTGTCCCCCACCGCCACGTACGACCCGATCACTGATCTGTTGTCACTCTTCGAATCGTCTGCCACGTCGGACCATGATTCACCTTCGACTGTGACTTACGCGACCGTAGGCAGGTGTTGACGAACGGTGACAAGAGCCACTCCCGAAGAGTGCGCGATCCAGGAATACGGCCGCCGTCGCGGCTGTTGGAGCGACGACACTCAGATCCGGCGCAGCCGGACGACCGCCGCGTCCAGGTCGCCCGTGAGCCCGGTGCGCAGCCCGTGGTGCAGCAGCACCGCCCCTCGGTGCACTTGTCCCGTTTCGCGGCATGCGTACGCGGCCGACGGATCGAGTCCGCGCAGCCGCAGCGCCGGCACCGGCTCGCCGTACCTCTGGGCCTGGAGGCAGGCGAGGACGACCGCCTCGTCCCCGAGGACGTACTGGACGGCGCTCAGCCCGCCCGTCGGCGGCCGCAGCCGGTACAGCTCGCCGCGCTGCACCACCGGACGGATCTCCTTGTAGAGCTCCACCCACCGCCGGGCCTCCGCCAGCTCCTCCCCGGTCCACTCGGTGAGGTCGCCGCCGACGCCGAGTACGCCGGCCATGGCGCTGACGAAGCGGAAGCGCAGCGAGCTGACCCGGCCGTTGAGCTGGGTGTTCGGGCTGTCGGTGACCCAGGCTGCCATGACCCGGGCGGGGTGGATCTGACTGAAGCCGTGCTGGATGGAGAGCCGGTCCAGCGGGTCGGTGTTGTCGGAGGTCCACACCTGGTCGGTGCGGGCCATCACCCCGAGGTCGATCCGGCCGCCGCCGCCCGAGCAGGACTCGAAGGCGACGCCGGGATGGGCCGCGCGGAGCCGGTCCAGCAGGGCGTACAGGGCGCGGACGTGGTCCACCCACAGGCGCTGCGGGTAGGGCTCGCCGGGCCAGCCGGCGTCGGTGAAGCAGCGGTTGAAGTCCCACTTCACATAGTCGACCGGGGCGCCGGCGAGCAGGGCGTGCAACTGCTCCCACACGTACTCCTGGACGTCCTCGCGGGCGAGGTTGAGGACGAGTTGGTTGCGCAGCTCCGTCCGCCTGCGTCCCGGCTGGTACTGCACCCAGTCGGGGTGGGCGCGGTACAGGTCGCTGTCCGGGTTGACCATCTCGGGCTCCACCCAGATGCCGAACTGCATGCCGAGGCCGTGCACCTGGTCGGCGAGGGGCTTGAGGCCGTGCGGGAAGCGGCCGGGGCTGGGGGTCCAGTCGCCGAGCCCCGCCCGGTCGCCGGTACGGGCGCCGAACCAGCCGTCGTCCACCACGAACAGCTCGACCCCGATCCCGGCGGCCCGGCGGGCGAGCGCGAGCTGCTGTTCCTCGGAGATGTCGAAGCCGGTCGCCTCCCAGGAGTTGAACAGCACCGGCCGGTCCCGTCCGGCGTCCGGGACGACGTACGCCCGCTGGTAGGCGTGCCAGGCGCGGCTCGCCCCGCCGAACCCGGTGTCGCTCCACAGCCCGGCGAAGAGGGGCGTGATGTACGACTCCCCCGGCTCGAGGAGCAGCAGGCCCGAGTCGTCGTGGCCGGCGCCGCCGGTGATCTGCACGCGCGCGTCCGGGAGGTGGGCGACCGCGATGCGCCAGGAGCCGGACCAGCCGAGGGCGCAGCCGTAGACCTCGCCGCGCTCCTCGGTGGCGTCGGTGTCCAGCGCGACCCAGGGCAGGTGCTGGTGGCCGGTGTGGCCCCGGCGGCTGCCGATGACCTTCTCGCCGGGGCCGAGCGGGGCGGTGGTGAGCCGGGACTCGGCGGCCCAGCGGCCGTGCAGCTGGGACAGCCGCCAGCCCTCGCGGTCGGGCAGGGTCCAGGTGGCCGCGTCCGCCCGCAGCAGCTCCACGCGCGCGTGGCCGCCGTTGCGCACGGTCACCCGGCGCTCCACGACGTCGCCGCGCATGCGGTAGTGGAGGATGATCGCGAGCCCGTCGTCGTCGAAGCGCAGCCGCAGCTCCTCGTCCTCGGTCTCGTGGGACACGAACCGCCACTCGGTGCCGCGCCGCTCCCCGGTGCGCACGGACAGGGCGGGGCGGACGAAGCGGGGGCCGCCCTCGACCGGGTACTCCTCGCGGCCGTCGAGCGGGGACTCGAAGGGCCAGTAGCCCGGCAGCGGGTCCGCGGCCAGGGCCTCGGCGTCCGCCAGGGTGATCCGCGGCCCCCAGTGGAGGTGGAGCAGGTCGTCCGCGTCGGTGAGATGCAGGGCATAACTGCTGGTGGGCCCCGACAGGAGCCAGGTACGACCGTCTTCGGCGATGTCCGCCATCGAGACCTCACAGGTGCCAACAGATCCGCTCAAGTGCGAACATCATCAGGCCCGTGCGCCCCTGCTGACAATGACCGCGGGCAACTCCTTGCCCGGGGAAACCGATGTCGTATCGTCGTCGGAGCGCCTGCCGACGAGCCGCGACGGCGGGGCCGACCGGGAGGAGCCCCCGTGACGCAGCAGGTCCCGTCGACCGAGCCCGAACTGGCCGGAGTGCGAAATTTCCGTGACGTGGGCGGGCTGCCGACCGAGGACGGGCGGCGGGTGCGTTACGGAGTGCTGTTCCGCAGCGGCCATCTCGCGCACGCGACGGCGCAGGACACGGTCTTCCTGGCCGGCCTGGGCCTGCACACGGTCTTCGACTTCCGCAACGCGGCCGACCAGAAGCTGGAGGGCCCGGACGTCGAGCTGCCCGGCGTGCGGAACGTGAACCTGCCGCTGAGCGACCCGGCGGACGGCGCCGAGTTCTGGAAGATGGTCCGCGACGGCGACCTCGACCAGCTGCGCGGCATCCTGGCGGGCGGCAAGGGCGCGGACCGGATGATCGCCTCGTACCGGAAGATCGTCACGGAGCGCACCGACGAGCACTCCCGGGTGCTGCACGCGCTCGTCGAGGACAGCGTGCCCGCCCTGATGCACTGCGCGGCCGGCAAGGACCGCGCGGGCATCTCCATAGCCGTGACGCTGCTGGCGCTGGGCGTGGAGCGCGAGGCGATCGTCGCCGACTACCTGGAGTCCAACGCCAAGCACCGCCGTTACAAGGTGCGCCGCAGCGGCAGCGCCCGGACGGCGTACACACCCGAGGTGATGGAGCTGCTCGACCCGCTCTTCGACGCCCGCGCCGAGTATCTCCAGGCGGCCTTCGAGAGCATCCACGACACCTGGGGCGGCGTCGACGGCTACCTGGAGCAGGGCCTCGGGCTCACCCCGCAGTCCCGCGACCGGCTGCGCGAGCGCCTGCTGGACTGACCCCCGTCGGGCGACCCGGGGCAGCCGGACCGCCGGGCGGGGCGGTCGAGACGGGCGGGCCGCCCCCTTTCACGGCCGAGGGCATGAGGCCACCTTCACGGCCGAGGCATGAGGCCACCCGCCCGATCGCCTCAGCCCTTGGCGCCCACGGCGAACAGCAGGTAGAGGAATCCGGCCAGGACGTGGCCGAGGGCGATGTAGATGATCAGCCGGATCCACAGGGCTCGGGGGAACTTGGTTTCCAGGTCGCTCATGGCAGCTCTCCGGTCAGCGGCCCCAGGCACAGCGTGGCCGTGGGGCTCTGCAGCAGGGTGTGGACAAACAGAAGATCGACGCCGTCGTGGTCCTCGGCGGCGAGACGGTGCGGGGTGAGCGAGTCGAAGTGGGCGCTGTCGCCGGGCGCGAGCAGGTGCCCGGTGTCGCCGAGGCGCAGCCGCAGCCGCCCCTTGAGGACGTACAGCCACTCCTCGCCGGGGTGGACGCGGACGATGTCGCCCTGCGAGCCGTACGGCACCCGCACGCGCAGGGCCTGCATGGCGCGCCCGGAGGCTCCGGCCTGGACGTACGTCCAGCCGCCCGCCCGGGTCGGTTCCATGTCCGCGGCACGCACGATGGCGTCCCGGTCGGCGACCGTCTCGCCGAGCAGGTCGGAGACGGTCGTACCGTAGATACGGGCGAGTGCGAGGAGCATCGGCAGCGACGGCTGCCGGTGCCCGGTCTCCAGCCGGGAGAGATGAGCCGGCGAGAGCCCGGCGGCGCGGGCCGCGGCCTCCAGGGTGAGGCCGGCGCGTCGCCGCAGTGCGCGCAGCTGGGGCGCGACGGCGGGCAGGTCGCCGCCCTGGTCCGTCGGGGGGCCGGCGTCTGAGGCGTTCATGCCTCCATTGAGCCCCAGTTTTACCTGTGGGGCAATTTCGTTGCCCGAGAGGCAAAAAGGCTCGGCCCCACCCCCCTTCCCCGGCTCCGGCACCGTTCGCTACGATCGGCCCCAGGATTTGAACACGTTCAAAACAGGACGTTCGCACCAGGGGGATCCCATGCCTGCCCGCTCCGCACCCGGCCGGGACGACTCACCCGCAGTCGCCCTCGGCCCCACCTCGCTCTTCCTCGGAATCGGGGCCGCGACGGGCCTGCTCCCCTGGCTCACCCTGGGTCTGTTCCCCGTGATGATCATCGGCGGCGCCCTCGCCGTCGTCCTCGGCCTCTCGGGCGTCCACTACGCCCGCCTCGGCATCGGCCGCATGTGGCTCGCGGTCACGGGCACCGTCCTCGGCGCGATCGCGTTCGCCTATCCCTTCTGGGTCTTCATGCCGCTCTTCCGGTTCATGTGAAGCGCCGCGGTCAGCGGTTCGCCACCGCCTGTTTGATCAGCGTCTTGCCGAAGTCCCACATCAGGCCGCCGCCGCTGTGCGCCTCGTCCATCACGGCGGTGAAGGCCTCCACGAACCGGTCCACGTCGGACTCGTCGATGATCAGCGGCGGAATGAGCTTGATCACCTCCAGGTGGTCGCCGGAGACCTGGGTGAGGATGCGGTGCCGCTGCAGCAGCGGCACGACGACCATCTGCGCGAACAGGCCCTTGCGGGCCGCCTGGAGCATGGTCCAGCGGCTGCGCAGCTTCAGCGAGGAGGGCCGGCCGAACTCGATGCCGATCATCAGGCCCCGGCCGCGCACGTCGGCGAGCAGCTCGTAGGTGTCGATCAGCTCCCGCAGCCGGGACCTCAGCAGTTCGCCGGTGGTGCGGACCCCGGCGACGATCTGCTCGTTCTCCATGACCGACAGCACGGCGAGGCCGCACGCCATCGCCTGGGCGTTGGAGCCGAAGCTCGCCGAGTGGACCAGGACGCGGTCCATCGACGAGTAGACCTTCTTGAAGATCCATTCCTTGCCGAGGGTCGCCCCCACCGGGACGTAACCGCCGGACAGCGCCTTCGCCACGCACACCAGATCCGGTTCCACCCCGTCCTCGTGCTGGTAGGCGTAGAAGTCGCCGGTGCGGCCGAGGCCGGTCTGCACCTCGTCGGCGATGAGCAGCGCCTTGTGCCGGTGCAGCAGTTCCTGCGCGGCCCGCAGATAGCCGGGCGGGGCCTCGTGCACGCCCTTGCCCTGGATCGGTTCCACGATCAGGGCGGCCACGTCTCCCTTGCGCAACTCCCGGGCCAGCGCGTCGAGATCACCGAGGGGCACGGCGGTGTCGGGCAGCAGCGGGGCGAAACCGTCCCGGAAGCCGTCCTCGCCGTTGACCGACAGCGAGCCGGTGGTCAGGCCGTGGAAGGCGTGGTCGCAGTAGAGGACCCGGGGCCTGCCGGTGGCGTACCGGGCGAACTTCAGGGCCGTCTCGACCGCTTCGGTGCCGCTGTTGCCGAAGAACACCCGGTCCAGGTGCGGGCTGTGCGCCAGCAGCCGTTCGGCGAGCAGGCCGGGCAGCGGCTGGCAGTCGAAGCGGGTGAGGTCGGCGAGGTCCAGGTCGAGGACGTCGTGCAGCGCCTTGCGGACGACCGGGTGGTGACGGCCGAGCCCCATCACACCGAAACCGGCGAGCATGTCCAGGTAGTCGTTGCCCTCCGCGTCGAAGAAGTGGGCACCCTCGGCACGCTCGTAGACCCGGTCGAAGCCGATGGTGTGGAGCATGCGCGGGAGCTGCGGGTTGAGGTGGCGCCTGTGCAGCTCGTAGCGCTCGGCTCCGCGCTCGGCGAGCAGCGCGCCGAGGTCGAACTCGGTGGTCATTCACTCTCCTTGGCTGTGCCGCCCGCGTCGCGGACGGCCAGGCTCGCGCCGATGCGCCCGGCGATCTCGACGGGCGTGAGACCGATGTCGGCCAGCACCTCGCCGCGCTTGGCGTGCGCGAGGAACTGCTCCGGGATGCCGAACCGCCGTACGGGCACGTCGACATCGGCGTCGCCCAGGGCCAGGGCGACGGCCGAACCGACGCCCGCGGCCCGGCTGTTGTCCTCCACCACGGCCACCAGACGGTGCTCGGCCGCGAGGCCGGGCAGGGCCGGGTCGACGGGTTTCACCCAGCGGGGGTCCACCACGGTGCACGGGAGCCCCCGGGCCTCGAGCAGTTCGGCGGCCTGCAGGCACACCGGTGCCATCACACCGACGGCCACCAGCAGCACCTCGGGACGTTCGGCGCGGTGGAGCACGTCCAGACCGCCGACGCGGTCGACCGCGGGGACGACCGGGCCGACGGACTCCTTCGGGAAGCGGACCAGGGTGGGCGCGTCGTCCACGGCGACGGCCTCGCGCAGCTGGGTGCGCAGCTGGTCGGCGTCGCGCGGGGCGGCGATCCTGAGGCCCGGCACCACCTGCAGCACGGACATGTCCCACATGCCGTTGTGGGAGGCCCCGTCCACGCCGGTGACACCGGCCCGGTCCAGCACGAAGGTGACCCCGCAGCGGTGCAGGGCCACGTCCATCAGCAGCTGGTCGAACGCCCGGTTGAGGAAGGTGGCGTAGACGGCGACGACCGGGTGCAGTCCGCCGGTGGCGAGGCCGGCCGCGGAGACGGCCGCGTGCTGCTCGGCGATGCCCACATCCCACACCCGGTCCGGGAAGCGCTCGGCGAACGCGCCGAGGCCGACCGGGTGCAGCATGGCGGCCGTGATGGCCACGACGTCGTCCCGCTCCTGACCGATCCGCACGATCTCGTCGCCGAACACCGACGTCCAGGACGGCGCGCCCGCCGGGGTGAGCGGCGCGCAGGTCAGCGGGTCCATCACGCCGACGGTGTGGAAGTGGTCCTCCTCGTGGTTGAGGGCGGGTTCGTAGCCGCGCCCCTTCTCGGTGAGGCAGTGGACCAGGACGGGGCCGTGGAAGCGTTTCGCGCGGCGCAGCGCCGACTCCACGGCCTGGATGTCGTGCCCGTCGATCGGTCCGACGTACTTCAGGCCCAGATCCTCGAACATGCCCTGCGGGGCGAAGGCGTCCTTGAAGCCCTTCTTCGCGCCGTGCAGGGACTCGTAGAGGGTGGAGCCGACGACCGGGGTGCGCTGGAGGACCTCCTTGCCCCAGGCGAGGACCTTCTCGTAGCCGTCGGTGGTGCGCAGGGTCGCCAGGTGGTTGGCGAGACCGCCGATGGTCGGGGCGTAGGAGCGCTCGTTGTCGTTGACGACGACGATCAGCGGGCGGTCCCTGGCGGCGGCGATGTTGTTCAGCGCCTCCCAGGCCATGCCACCGGTCAGCGCGCCGTCGCCGATGACCGCGACCACATGGCCCTTCTCCCCCCGCACCTGGCGGGCCTTGGCGAGGCCGTCGGCCCAGCCGAGCGCGGTGGAGGCGTGACTGTTCTCGATGACGTCGTGCTCGGACTCCTCGCGCGAGGGGTAGCCGGACAGCCCGCCCTTGCCGCGCAGCTTGGAGAAGTCCTGCCGGCCCGTCAGCAGCTTGTGCACATAGCTCTGGTGGCCGGTGTCCCACAGGATGCGGTCGACCGGTGACTCGAAGACCCGGTGGAGCGCGACGGAGAGTTCCACCACCCCCAGGTTGGGTCCGAGGTGCCCCCCGGTGCGCGACACCGCGTGCACCAGGAAGTCACGTATCTCGCTGGACAGTTCGCCGAGTTCCGCCTCGGACAGCGCCTTCAGGTCGCGTGGTCCCCGGATCGTCTCCAGAATGGTCACGCTGGGCCCCCTCTCGTCCGTGCCGTGCTGTTCCCCAACTCACTTCGTCTGCTCGGCGAGCCTGTGGGCCTCCTCGATGAGGGTCTCCACGATCCTGGACTCGGGGACGGTCCTGACGACCTCGCCCTTGACGAAGATCTGACCCTTTCCGTTGCCCGAGGCAACTCCGAGGTCGGCCTCGCGGGCCTCGCCCGGACCGTTGACCACGCACCCCATCACCGCCACCCTGAGCGGCACCTCCATGCCGTCCAGCCCCGCGGTGACCTCGTCGGCGAGCTTGTAGACGTCCACCTGCGCGCGGCCGCACGACGGGCAGGAGACGATCTCCAGGCGCCGCTGTCTGAGCCCCAGGGACTCCAGGATCTGGATGCCGACCTTGACCTCCTCCGCCGGCGGCGCGCTCAGCGACACCCGGATGGTGTCGCCGATGCCCTGGCTGAGCAGCGCGCCGAAGGCGACGGCCG
>NZ_JBFBBK010000097.1:0-13557 GCF_040682635.1 Streptomyces sp. NPDC051133 | reverse complement strand
CGCCCGCCGAGATGTGGGCGTTCAGGCTGAGACGGTTGAAGCCCTTGCCGTCGGCGGGTCGTGTCGGTGCTGGCTCAGGCAGGTAGATCGGCATGCTGGACCTCTTCTCCACCCCCCTGCTGGCCGACGCCGGCTTGGTCGAGGCCCGTGTCATCCGCAAGGCCCTCCGCGCGGCCGCCGCCGGCTCGCCCCTGCCCCTGGACGGCCTGGCCGACCTGATCTCCCTGGAACTCTGGCTCCGCCGCCTCCTCTCCCGCCGAGGCACCTGCTGGACCGGCACCCCGGCCCGCGCCCGGGCGGTGCCGTCCGGCATCCAGCCGAGGAGGGACGCTCTGGCCTCCGGAGCGTGAGAGTCCCGCCGGCTCCGCGGGCACCGTGCGGTGAAACCCCGTCGCCCCACTCCCCGCCCCCCGCGACAATGGCCGGGTGCGGTACAGAATCCTGGGCGTGACCCGAGCAGCGGACGACCAGGGCACCCCCGTACCCATCGGCGGCCCCCGCCTGCGCACCCTTCTCGCCGCGCTCGCCCTCCGCCCCGGCCGCACCACCAGCCCCGAGACCCTCGTCGACGACATCTGGGCGGACGACCCGCCCCAGGACGCCCCCGCGGCCCTCCAGGCCCTCGTCGGCCGCCTCCGCCGCACCCTCGGCCGCCACGCCGTCGCCTCCGCCCCCGGCGGCTACCGCCTCGAAGCCACCGGGGACGACGTCGACCTCCACGTCTTCGAACGCCTCACCCGCACCGGCACCGAAGCCCTCGCGCACGGCGACCCGGCCACCGCCCACCGCATCCTCACCGACGCCCTCGCCCTCTGGTACGGCCCGGCCCTCGCCGACCTCCCCGACCGCACCGCCGCCACCCGCCCCGAGGCCCTGCGCCTGGAGGCGGCCCGCGCCCGGGCCGCCGCCGCCCTCGACCTCGGCCGCGCCGCGGACGCCGTACCGGAGCTGCAGGAACTGACCGCCACCCACCCCTACGACGAACCCCTGCACGCCCTCCTCATCCGCGCCCTGCGCGACACCGGCCGCCCCGCCGACGCCCTCGCCGGCTACGCGTCCTTCCGCCGCACCCTCGCCGACACCCTCGGCACCGACCCGGGCCGGGAACTGAAGGACCTGCACACGTCGTTGCTGCGGCAGGACACACCCGAGCCGCCCGGGGCGCACCTGCCGGCCGCCCCCGCCCCCGCTCAACCCCCCGAGCGCAGCGGCAATCTGCGCCCCCGTCTGACGTCCTTCGTCGGCCGGGAACCAGAACTCGGGGCCATTCGTTCCGATCTGCACAGGGCCCGCCTGGTCACCCTCACCGGACCGGGCGGCTCCGGGAAGACCCGCCTCGCCGAGGAGGCCGCCGCGGGGCTGCCCCAGGCCTGGCTGGTCGAGCTGGCCCCGCTCGACCATCCGGAGGCGGTGCCCGGCGCGGTGGTCAGCGCGCTCGGTCTGCGCGAGACCGTCCTGCTGACCAACGAGCTGGCGACCCCGCAGGCCGACCCCACGGCCCTGCTGATCGAGTACTGCGCCCCGCGCAGCCAACTCCTGATCCTTGACAACTGCGAACATGTCATCGGCGCGGCAGCCGGCCTCGCCGAGACCCTCCTCACCCACTGCCCCGGGCTCACGATCCTCGCGACCAGCCGTGAACCCCTGGGCGTCCCCGGTGAGTCGGTGCGCCCGGTCGAGCCCCTCGTCCCCGAGCAGGCACACCGCCTCTTCGCCGAGCGCGCGAAGGCCGTCCGTCCCGACGCCGACGCGCTGCTCGCCGACACCGAGGCCGTCGCGGAGATCAGCCGCCGGCTGGACGGGCTGCCGCTCGCCATCGAGCTGGCCGCGGCCCGGCTCAGGTTGCTGACCCCGCGTCAGATCGCCGACCGTCTCGACGACCGCTTCCGCCTGCTCACCTCCGGAAGCCGCACGGTGCTGCCCCGCCAGCAGACCCTGCGCGCGGTCGTCGACTGGTCCTGGGACCTGCTGGACGAGCGGGAGCGCACGGTCCTGCGCGAGGTGTCCGTCTTCGCCGGCGGCTGGGACCTCGCGGCGGCCGAGGCCGTGTGCACCGGTCCCGCGGCCGACCTGATCGGCGCCCTCGTGGACAAGTCCCTCGTCGTGGCCGCGCCCGGCGGCCCCGACGGCGCGGGCGGCATGCGCTACCGCATGCTGGAGACCATCCACGAGTACGCCACCGAGCGCGCGGCCGAGGTCCCCGGCCTGCGGGCCGCGGCCGAGCGCCGGCACCGCGCGTGGGTGCGCGCGCTGGCCGAGGAGGCCGATCCGCAGCTGCGCTCGGCGGCCCAGCTGACCTGGATCACCCGCCTGGAGACCGATCTGGACAACGTCCGCGCGGCCCTGGACCGCGCGGTGCGCGCCCGCGCGGAGGCCGAGGCGGGCGCGATCGTCCTGGCCATGGCCTGGTTCCTGTGGCTGCGCAACCACCGTCAGGAGGCGGTGGCCTGGGTGCGGCTGGTCCTGCGCCTGGGCGTGGCCCTGGACGCTCTCGCGGCCCGGGACCGGACGGAGAGCCACGCGCATGCCCCCTGCGGCGACACCCCGGACGGCGCCCTGACGGCGCTCGTGGAGTCCGCCGACCCGCTCGGTGCCTTCCTCGCCGCCGCCGACGGCGAGGCCGCGCACCCGCTGGGGGAGCTGCGGATGGACCTGCGGCTGCTCCACCTGTTCCTGACGTCCGAGACGAACACGGACCACCTCGGACCCGACGAGCGGGCTCCGGAGTACGTCGCGCGTATCCGTGCCGCCTACGAGCGCGGCGGTCCGCAGGCCGCCCGGTTCCCGGGCATCGTCTGGCCGCTCACCACCTACTACCTGGGCGGCTCGACGGCCATGGGCACCGACCTCACCGCGACCGTCGACAACTGCCGGCGCTACGGCGGTGACTGGGAGATCGGCGTCTCCCTGATGTACCGCACCCATGTCGTCGTCGACTCCCCGGGCAATCTGCGGGGCGTGGACGAGGACCTGGCCGAGCTGCGCGTGCTCAGCCGGCGCGTCGGGGACCGCTGGATGCGGGCGCAGGTGTGCAGTGCGGCCGGCGAGGCGGCCATGGCACGCGGCCGGTTCGACGAGGCACGGGCCGAGTACGAGGAGGCGCTGCGGCTCGCCTACGAGGTCGGCGCGTACGCCGAGTCGCCGTTCCTGATGGCGCGGCTCGCCGAGATCGACTACCGCTCCGGAGACGTCCCGGGCGCGCTGGCCGCCCTGGACCGGGCGGGGACGGCCGCCGACCGGTACGCGGTCCCGGAGTCGCGCGCCTTCGTGCTGCTGCTGCGCGCCCACATCGCGCTGCACGAGGGCCGGACCGGTGAGGCCCGCGAGCTGTACGAGACGACCTCCGCGATGGTCCGCGACGGCGCCCCGCCACCGCAGTTCGAGTCGGCCCTGCGGACGGTCGAGGCGCTCCTCGCGGCCGCCGAGTCGGGGCCCCTGCACGGCCTGCCGATCGTGGCCGAGGCACTGCGTACGGCGGTGGCGCAGCGGTGCGCCGAGTCGATCACGGCGGGGCTGGTGGACATCGCGGCCGGTCTGCGGGCCCGGCTCGGTGATCTGCCGGGCGCGGTGCGGCTGTTCGCCGCCGCGGACGCCTGGCGTGACGGCCGGCCGCGGCCCGAGCCGGAGCGCGGCGAGGCCGCCCGGGTGGAGGCCGGTGCCCGCGCGGCTCTGCCGGCCGGCCGTCACGCGGCCGAGCGCGCCCGGGGAGCGAGCCTCGACGTGACGGGCGTCCTGCGGGATCTGGGCGCCCTGACGGCGGACGCGGAAGGGCCGTAGCCGCGCGACCCCGGCAAGATCCGAAGGAGGGGCCTAGCGGCAGGTGAACCGGGCCTCGGCCCAGTCCGCCAACGCGGCCTGGTCGAGGGCGTGGTGGTGCGGTCGTACGACGAGCCGTACGGTCCTGCGCCCGGCCAGTCGGACATGGACGGGCACGGCCGGGGCGCGCCCGGTGACCGTGCCGGACTCCCACAGTCGGTCCCCGTCGGCGTAGACGGCGAAGGAGACCTCGCCGAGGCCGAGGGCCAGGTCGTCCACGCCGGCCAGCGCGTCGTACGCGGTGCACTGCCGGTTGAGGGCGATGGTGACGGACGACTCGCCGTGCACAGTCGCCCCGCGCGCGTACCGCTTGCCGCCGGCCGACATGCCGTAGCGCTGCCAGACCCAGCTGCTCTCACCGAGCGCGATCTCGGGCCGGGTGCCGTCGCCGAGGACGTCGTAGCGCAGGTCGCTCAGCTCGTACACGGTGGTCGCCGGCGGCGCAGTGGGTGTCGGGGTGGGTGTCGGGGCCGGCGTGGGGGTGGGCGTCGGCCTCGGTTCGGGCGGCAGAGCCGGCGTGGGCCCGGGCGGGGGCTTCGGCGTGGGGGTGGGTGCAGAGGGCGGTGCCGGTGCCGGGGTCGGTGTGCGGGCCGGTTCGGGGGCGAGCACGGCCGGTCGCGGAGCGGGCTTCTTCTTCGACGGGGCCGGTGCCGGCGGTTCGGGCTGCACCGCCGGCGGGGGCGGTGACGGCTTGGCGACCGCCTTCGTCGGATGGCCGTGGTCCACCAGGGCCAGGGCCACGGCGGCGGCGGCCACCGCGACCACACCGGCCGCGATCCCCGCCTTCACCGGTGCCGCGAGCCCCTCCGAGGCCACCGCCCCGCCCGCGCCGGACGCGCCCCCGGAGGATCCGGAGGCCGCGGCGGCACCGGCGGCCCCCGCCCCGGCACCGCCGGCCACGATCCCGAGCGCCTTGGCGTACCCGGCGGCCCCGAACCAGCCGATGACCGCGACCGGGACGACACCGGGGATACCGTTCGCGACCTCTTCGATCTGCGCCGCCGCCAGCCGGCACCTGGCGCACTGCTCCAGGTGCTTGCGCAGACCCCGCTCGGCGCGGATGCGCAGCTTCCGGCGGGCGTAGGTGCCGAGCTGGTCGGCGTAGCGGGCGCACTCCTCGTCGTGGGCGAGGGTGGCGCTGACGTGGGCCTGGAGATAGGCCTGCCTCAGCCCCTCGCGCGCCCGGCTGGCCAGCACCCGGGTGCCGTTGGCGTCCAGCCCGAACAGCACGGCCACGTCACTCGGGGACTCGTCCTCCACCTCGGTGTGCCACAGCACGGCCTGCCAGCGCTCGGGCAGCGAGCGGAACGCCCGCATCGCCATGGACTGCTCGGCCTCGTGCAGGGCGCGCACGTCGGCGCCCAGGTCCGAGGTGTCGCCCGCGGACACCGCCGAGGGCCGGCCGGCCTGCTGGGCGAAGACGGCGAAGTCGTCGACGAGCTGCTCGCGCCGCGCGGACCGGGTCCAGTGGGCGGCGACGCGCCGTACAGAGGTCAGCAGATAGGCACGCACGGCGTGTTCGGGCCCCGCGCCGCGCCGTACGGCCTGCAGCATCCGGGCGAAGACCTCGGCGGTGAGATCCTCCGCGGTGTGCCGGTCCCGGCAACAGGTCCGCGCGTAACGCCGCACCGCGTCCGCGTGCCGCCGGTACAGCTCCTCGTAGGCGGAGTCGTCACCGCCGCGCATCCGCTCGATCAGCTCGCCGTCGGCGGGCGGCAGCTGCCGGGGCGGCGGCAGCACGCTGCCGTCGCGCTGGGCCGGCACGTTCCGCCGGACCGGCGCGCCGGAGGAGGCCGGACGGCCGCCCTGGTTCGGCACCTGCGGTGAGGTGAGCCCGCCGGCCTCCGCGCCCGCGTCGTCACCGCGTGACTCGTCCCACCCGTCAACGCCCATCGCGGAAAGCCCCCGGCACCGGACCAGCCCAACCCGTCACCGGGTCAGCGTGCCACAGCACCGTTCGGCCGAGGCCCGCAAGTTCAGGCATCCACTCATCCGAGGGTTCCGGTCAGCACGGGCGGGCTGCCACCACCCGGACGAGTGGACGCTCCCCCTGGGGCGCGGGGCCGACCTTGTCGTGCGGCCCCGCCGCCCGGGCGCGACTAAGCCGGCCGGGACCGCAGCCCCTCCAGCAGGATGTCCAGCAACCGGGCGGACGCCGCCGCCTGCTGCGCGGCATCCGGCAGGGACGGCGCCGCCGTGGCGATCACCAGCAGCACATCCCCCACGGACACGTCCGGCCGCAGTTCACCGGCCGCCCGAGCCCGCTCCACGAGCTGCCCGACCACTTCGAGCAGCACCCCGACACCGCTGTCGTCACCGCCACCGGCGGACTCCCCCGACACCAGCCGCAGCTCACCGCTGTCCGGCTGCGCCCGCTGCTGAGGCACCCTGGCCTCGCCGACGGACCCGGCCGAAGCGGCGGCACCCTGCGCGGCACCGGCCAGCACCTGCGGCGGCAGCAGCCGCCCCGCCCCCGACGCCACGGACGTCCGCAGGAACCGCGACAGCGCCGACCACGGCTCGTCCTCCTGCCCGAGCGCGGTCCGCGCCTGCTCGGTCAGCCGCGCCGTCTCCTCCTCGGCTATCCGCCGGACCAGCACGTCCTTGCTCGGGAAGCGCCGGTAGACCGTGCCGACCCCCACCCGCGCCCGCCGCGCCACGTCCTCCATCGGCGCGCCGTATCCCAGCTCGCCGAACACCTCACGCGCCGCGCGCAGCACGTGCTCCAGATTGCGCTGTGCGTCCACGCGCAGCGGCGTCGTCCGCGACGCGTCCGCGCGCCCGTTGCCCGTCGCCGCGCTCATCGCCCCGCCGCCCGTCGCGACGGCGGCTGCGGATGACCAATGCGTGCCCTGAACATGCATGTGTTTCCCCCGGTTATGACGTCTCCCCCCGGAGACTCTCCCCACCACTGAATCCGGAGTGCGCGGAAGCGGCGTCGGTCTCGACCGGAACCGCCCGTCGCGGACCCGTTCGACCACATTCCCTACACCCCGTCGACACACGAACATAGTTGAGAGGAAGTCAATTCAGAAGGGGCAGGTTCCGCACAGTGCGCCCCTCGATCGGAGTACGGGTCATGTACGTCCCGATTCGACACCTTCGCCCCCTCTCGCCCGCCCCCACTGACCTGGCCCCTTTCGTCCTGCCACGACACCGCGGCCGGCCGCGCCCACACCCGGCCGACGGTCACACAAATTGCCGGGGCTGTGGACAAACAACAGCGCCGGGTGCGTCATGGGATGGTGAAGGAACGTGCGCGCATTCTGGTTGTCGGCGGCGGCTACGTCGGGATGTACACGGCCCTGCGCCTGCAGCGGACACTGAAGGGCGAGCTCAGGAGGGGCGAGGTCGACATCACCGTTGTCACTCCCGATCCCTACATGACGTACCAGCCGTTCCTTCCCGAAGCGGCGGCCGGCTCCATCTCCCCGCGCCACGTCGTCGTACCGCTGCGCCGGGTGCTGGACCGATGCCACGTCGTCGTCGGCGAGGTGACCTCCGTCGACCACGCGATGCGCACCGCCGCCGTCAAGACCCTCGCCACCGCCGAGGAGAGCGGGGCGGCCGAACTCCTCGGCTACGACGAACTCGTGCTCGCCCCCGGCTCGGTCTCCCGCGCCCTGCCCGTCCCCGGCCTCGCCGAGTACGCCATCGGCTTCAAGACCGTCGAAGAGGCCATCGGGCTGCGCAACCACGTCATCGAGCAGATGGACATCGCCTCCTCCACCCGCGACCCCGCGATCCGCGACGCCGCCCTCACCTTCGTCTTCGTCGGCGGCGGCTACGCGGGCGTCGAGGCGCTCGCCGAACTGGAGGACATGGCCCGCTACACCGCGCGCTACTACCACAACGTCCGCCCCGAGGACATGAAGTGGATCCTCGTGGAGGCCACCGACCGGATCCTGCCCGAGGTCGGCGCGGAGATGGGCCGCTACACCGTCACCGAACTGCGCCGCCGCAACATCCAGGTGCTGCTGGACACCCGCCTCGACTCCTGCACCGACCGCGTCGCCGTCCTCAGCGACGGCCAGCGCTTCCCGACCCGTACGGTCGTGTGGACGGCCGGCGTCAAACCACACCCGCTGCTCGCCGCCACCGACCTGCCGCTCACCGGCCGCGGCCGGCTGAAGTGCACCGCCGAGCTGACCGTCGACGGCACGGAACACGCCTGGGGCGTCGGGGACGCAGCCGCCGTACCCGACGTCACCGCGCCGGAGCCGGGCACCGAGACCGCCCCCAACGCCCAGCACGCCGTCCGCCAGGCCAAGGTCCTCGGCGACAACATCGCCCACTCCCTGCGCGGCGAACCCCTCCAGACGTACGCGCACAGGTACGTCGGCTCGGTCGCCTCCCTCGGCCTGCACAAGGGCGTCGCCCAGGTCTACGGGCGCAAGCTGAAGGGCTACCCTGCCTGGTTCATGCACCGCGTCTACCACCTCAGCAGGGTGCCCACCTTCAACCGAAAGGCCCGCGTGCTGGCGGAATGGACCCTGGCCGGGCTCTTCAAACGGGAGATCGTCTCGCTCGGTTCACTCGAACATCCGCGAGCGGAGTTCGAACTCGCGGCCGGTGGAAAGCCTCCTCACAGCCCCTCGGACGACCCGAAGGGGTCGTCCTGACCCGACCGAGGAACTCCACGGACCGCCCAGGCGTCTGACGGATGTCGCCGCGGCCCGCTTCCCTGCCAGACTGCCCCACGTCCTCGGACGGGCCACCCGCCCGCCCACAGCACCCACGAGGCTTCTTCCCAAGTGAACTTCACGCGCTGGAGCGCCCGGCTCCCCGGAACGCAGCGCCGCGCCGCCGCGCGGACCGAGACCCCGGTCTCCCCGGACCGGCGGGGGGAAGGCTCCGTGCCCGCGGCCCGCGCCGAACGGCCGGGCGACGGCACACACCCGGTGCCCGCCGTCGACGAACTGCCCGCGCGCGACGTCCTCGACCGCGTCCCGGCCCTCGTCGCCCTGGTCCACGGCCGCGACCACCGCATCGCCTACCTCAACGACGCCTACGCCGCGGCCTTCGGCACCCGCCCCACCGGCACACCCGCCCGCGAGACACTGCCCGAACTCGCCGAACTGGGCCTGCTCCCGCTCCTCGACCAGGTGCTGCGCAGCGGCAAGCCCCGCACCCTGAAGTCACGCAAGGCCGTCGACGGCCGCTCGTACACCTTCACCTGCACCCCCGTCGCCGAGGACGGCGACCGCGACGGCGGCGTGCTCGTCTTCGCCACCGACGTCACCGACCACGCCGAGGCCGCCGAGCGGCTGCGCGCCAGCGAGCGCCGCCAGCGCGAGACCGCCGTCACCCTCCAGCGCTCCCTGCTCCCGCAGGAACTGGAAGAGCCCGACGACCTGCGGATCGCCGCCACGTACCAGCCCGGCGGCACCGAGGCGGCGGTCGGCGGCGACTGGTACGACGTGATCACCCTCGGCGGCGGCCGCACCGCCCTCGTCATCGGCGACGTCATGGGCCGGGGCGTGCGCGCCGCCGCCGTCATGGGCCAGCTCCGCACCGCGGTCCGTGCCTACGCCCGCCTCGACCTGCCCCCGCACGAGGTGCTCCAGCTCCTCGACGGTCTCGCCACCGAGATCGACGCCAACCAGATCGCCACCTGCGTCTACGCCGTCCACGACCCCAACGAGGGCCGGCTGGTGTACGCCTCCGCCGGCCACCTGCCGATCCTGGTCCGGGACGAGAACGGCACGGTCTCCCGCGCCGACGAACCCACCGGCCCGCCCCTCGGCACCGGCGGCTGGATCCACGCCTCCGGCTCCATCGCCCTCGGTCCCGGCGCCACCGCCGTCCTCTACACGGACGGCCTGGTCGAACGCCGTGACGAGGACCTGGACGAGGGCATCGCGGCCCTCGAAGCCGCCCTCGCCGGCGCCACCGGCAGCCCCCAGGTCGTCTGCGACCGCCTGGTCCGCTCGGCCGGCGTCACCGCCGACCACGACGACGACGTCGCCGTCCTCGTCCTCCAGCACCCCGCCCGAACGGGCCCCGACGGCGACCTCTTCCGCAACGCCGCGCTGGAACTCCTCGGCGGCGTCGAAGCGGCCCCCCGCGCGCGTGCCTTCGCCTCCGGCGTCCTCACCAGCTGGCGCTTCCCACCCGAGCTGCACGACCTGGGCGTCCTCGCCACCAGCGAACTCGTCGCCAACAGCCTCCAGCACGGCACCCCGCCCATGCGCCTGCGCCTGCGCCGCACCGACCGGCGCCTCATCGTCGAGGTCACGGACGGCGACGACCACCTGCCGCGGCGGCGCCGCGCCGAACCGGGCGACGAATCGGGCCGGGGCATCGCCATCGTGGCGACGATCGCCTCCGGCTGGGGCTGCCGGCGCACCCCGGGCGGCGGCAAGGCGGTGTGGTGCGAGTTCGTCCTCCCCAAGGCGAAGCCATGACCCCCGGCCCCGGACGCCCGCGCGGCACACCTGTGCACGCCGCCCCCGGTGCTAGAAGCTCACCCATGGCAGACACACACCACAGCAGCGAAACCCCCGAGGGATACGACGCCCACAGCGCCCCGATCATGGGCCCCTTCGTGGCCGAGCTGCTGGACGCCGTCGACCTCGGCCCCGGGGACAGCGTCCTCGACCTCGCCTGCGGCACGGGCTTCGTCGCCCACGCCGCCGCCCCGCTCGTCGGCCCCACCGGGCGGGTCTTCGGCGCCGACATCGACGAGGGCATGATCCGCGTCGCCCGGGACCGCCACCCGCGCCTCTACCCGGACATCGAATTCACCGCGGCCCCCGCCGACCGCCTCCCCTACGAGGCCGCCGTCTTCGACGCCGTCGTCTGCCAGCAGGGCGCCCAGTTCTTCCCGGACCTCACCGTCGCCCTGACCGAGACGGCCCGGGTCACCCGCCCGGAGGGCCGCTTCGCCGCCACCGTGTGGGCTCCCGTCGAGCGCCAGCCCTACTTCCTCGCCGAGCGACGAGCCCTCGCGGAGTACGGCGGCCCCGACGCCGTCCGCCACTTCGCGAAGGCGTTCACCAGCACCGCCGAGGGGCTCACCACCGCACTGCGCGCGGCCGGCTACCGCGGCATCGCCCACCGCGAGGTCACCTTCGGCATCACCCTGCCCCCGCTGGACACCTACGCCCAGGACCACCTGTCCGCCCTCTGGGGCAGCATGATCAAGGAAGCCGGCGGCGCGGAGGCCCTGACCCGGGCGGCACGGCTGGTCCGCGACGAACTCGCCGCCCACACCACCGCCGACTCCACGGCCACCCTCCCCTTCACCGCGATCCTGGTCACGGCGACCCGCTGACGCCCGTCCACCGGCATACGACGACGCCCGGCCCTGGCACAGGACGACGCCCGCCCCCGGCATACGACGACGCCCGCCCCCCCGGCATACGACGACGGCCGCCACCCGAAGGTGACGGCCGTCCCCGACCACCGGCTCACGCCTCGGCGGCCACCGGTTCCGCGGGCGCCCCACCGCGCGCCACCACCCGGGTCTCGCGCGCCGACCACGGGCGGTCCTGTACGGCGGTGAGCCGCCGCCCCAGCCGCAGCGCCAGGAACGTGATCCCCAGCGAGAACAGCAGGAAGGTCACGACGTACGGCGCGTGCAGCGAGGCACCCAGGGGCCCGCCCACCGCCGGACCGACCGCCAGCGCCAGCTGCTTGACCAGTGCGAAGACCGAGTTGTACTGCCCGGCCATGCCCTCCGGCGCCAGATCGGCGACCAGCGGGGCGACCGTCGGCGACAGCATCGCCTCACCCAGCCCGAACAGCGCGTACGTCGACACGAACGCGGCCGTGGCCATCTCCCGCGTACCCGGCCGCGACCCACGCCACGGCCCAGATCAGGCCGACCGCGGCGATCACCCGCGAGCGCCGACGACGCTCCACGAACTTCAGCACGGCGAACTGGGCGACCACGATCATCAGCGTGTTCGCCGCCAGGGCCGTCCCCAGCGCGGACGTCGATATCCCGGCCGCCTCCACGCCGTACGCGCTCAGCCCCGACTCGAACTGGCCGTAGCAGGCGAAGAACAGCACGAAGCCCAGCACGCACAGCTGCACCATCGCCCGGTTCCCGAGCAACTGCCGCCAGCTGCCCTTCGCCGCCCCGGCGGGCGCGTCCTCGATCCGCGGCGAGTGCGGCATCCGCACGGTCGCCATCACGCCGACCAGCAGCAGGAACATCGCCGCCTCGATCGCGAACAGCAGCGTGAACGAGGACACGCGCGTGGTGTCGACGAGATGGCCGCCGATGAGACCACCGACACCGAGGCCCAGGTTCTGCAGAAAGAACTGCATCGCGAACGCACGCGAGCGCGTGTCCGCCGTCGAGCAGTCCACGATCATCGTCGCCAGCGCCGGCTGCATCACGGCCTGCCCGGCACCGAGCGCGGCGGCGGACGCCAGTACGGCTGCCGCGCTGCCGGCCAGACCCAGGCTCAGCGCTCCCAGAGCGGCGGTGACCAGGGCGGCGAGCAGGACCGGCAGCGGGCCGCGCCGCACGATCGCCCTGCCGGCGAACGGCAGCACGATCAGCGCGGCAACGGCGAAGACGGCGAGCACGAGACCCGCCGTCATGGCTCCCAGCCCCCGCACCTGCGCCACATAGACGTACAGGTAGGGGACGGTGAAGCCGAGCCCGAACGCGCTGAGTGCGTTACCCACGTGGATCCGGCGCATCGCTGCGCCCATCGCCCTGGTCACGTTCACCTCTCTCACTAGTTAAGCCTGAAGACTTCGAAGCTAAAGTTCGAAGCTAAAGAGTACACAGCGAAGGACTTCAAGGCAAAGGCGTCCCGTGTCATACTGCGGCCATGGCCGACACTCCCGGCGTCGCGGAGCCGACCCTCGAAGAGCAGATCGCCGCCTACCAGCGCGAATTCCAGGACCTCGACCCCCAGGTCGAGAAGATCGTGTCGGCGCTGTCCCGGCTCAACCGCCGCATGAACGTGGCCTACGGACGCCAGACGTCCGGCCTCGGCATCAGCAACGCCGAGTGGGAGGTCCTCAAGGCACTCGTCCTCTCCGGCGCCCCCTACCGCCTGGGCCCCAGCGACCTCGCCAAGCGCCTCGGTCTCACGCCGGCCGCGATGACCCACCGGATCGACCGCATGGTCTCCGAAGGATTGGTCACCCGTGAGAGGGATGAGTCCAATCGCGTACGGGTCATCGTCGAGCTGACCCCGGAGGGTCGAGAGAAGTGGCTGGAGGCAATGCGCCTTGCGACGGTCTTCGAGGAGGACCTGCTCCAGGACCTCACACCGACGGAGCGCGCCGTCCTCGGCGAGGTCCTGACCAGGCTGCTGCGCAGGGTGGAGCACGCCCAGCCGGACGCCGGCGGGCGTCTCACCGATCTCGACTGAACCTCGAGCGCAGGACCCCGAAAAGATCTTGACAGGGGACGCTTGACACTCCCCTGCCGGTTCCGTAAAGTTCTTCGGGTTGCCGCGGAGCCGTAACGCTTCTGCGACAACGCCTCAGCCGCTTCGAGCGGCACCCCTCACACCATCAGCATGATCTCCCGTACGGGTTGTTTTCGGCGTGCCCGAATTCAATTCGAATGGAGCCCGGCGGCCCGATTAGGAATCGCCGAGCGGATCCGCTAAGGTTTGAGACGTCGGAACGGCCCAACGGCCGGGAAGACAAACCCCGCTGACTGGGAGTCAGAGCCGAAAGGATCTGATAGAGTCGGAACCGCCGGAAAGGGAAACGCGAGAGCGGAAACCTGGAAAGCACCGAGGAAATCGGATCGAGAAAAGATCT
>NZ_JBFBBK010000096.1:0-13787 GCF_040682635.1 Streptomyces sp. NPDC051133 | reverse complement strand
GGGGCCGCGGGCCCCCCCGCCGGGGGGCGTCCGGGTACGGGGGGGGTGGGGCGGCGCCCCCCCACCCCGGGGCCCGCCGGCCCGGCGGCCCGGCGGCGCCCGTCATTCCTGCCCGCCCCGGGACTCGGCGTCCGGCTCCGCACCGCCGGCGGCGCCCTGAGCGTGTCCGTGCCCTTCCGCTGCGGGCGGCGCGCTCGACCCATCGGCCGGCCGGGGCCGCGCCTGCCCGTCCCGGTTCCTTGCGTCCGGTTCCGGCGCACTCTCGGAGTGCAGCGGGAGCGCGACTCCTGGTGCTGCGTCGACGTGGCGGCTCCGCCGGCACGGCCGGCCCGGGGGCCGCGTCAGGGCCGCCCGTCTCGTGTTCCTGCCCCTGTTCCGGCGCGCTCGCGATGCACCGCCGGCGGGGCCCGAGCGCCACTCTCGGCGCACGGCCGGCCGGGGGCCGAGTAAGGGCCGCCCCTCCGGTCCTCCGGCCCCCGTTCCGGCGCGCTCGCCGTGTCCGTGGCGGTTCGGGGCTCTCCGGTGTCGGTGTTGCCCTTGAGCCGTCGGTCGGCCGGGGCCGTCAGGTCCGGGCGTCGCGGGGCCCGTTCCCCGGGTCCGGTGCGCCCTCGGTGTGCAGCCTGGCGGCCGGGGCGTTCGCCGGCTGTGGCACGCCCGTGAGGTCCAGGACGAACAGCGGGACCCCGAGCGCGGACGCGCCGGTCCGGGCCTCGTCGGTGTAGCCCGCGAGCGAGAAGTACGCGCAGTCCGCGGACTCGGTCATCGCCGTCAGCCACAGGCACTCCACGTCCCGCGGCGCCGCCGGGCGCACGGTCGGGTCCACCTGGGCGAGCAGCCCGCGGGCGGCCAGCCCGATGCCGCTCGGGGGCCGCTGGTCGGCACGGCGGATGTCCCGGTAGCCGAGCCAGCGCAGGTAGAGCGCGGCGACGGTGACCGCGTCGCGCGCGGTGCGGATGGCGCGCGGCCGGACGGCGGGGCGCCGGGCCTCCGGTGCCGGTGCCGGTGCCGTCGCCGGTGTCCGCGGGTCAGCCGCGGGCGGCCGGCTCACCCGCACCGGAATGCGCAGGACCGTGCCGCAGGAGCAGCCCAGTTCCGGGTGCGGCCACTGGCCCAGGCGTCCGCAGGCGCCGCAGGTCACCGTGAGCCACTCGTCGTCCCAGTCCCGGTGCGCCGCCGGGGCCGGCTCGGCGGCCGGATCCAGCCGCGGGGCGGTGGGCGCGCCGCACGCGCACGGATACGCCGGCGCGGTGTAGACGTGCTCGCGCCGACAGGCCGGACAGCGCACCGGCACGCTCTCGGGCATGGCCCCACCACTCCTCTCCGGACAGCGCCCCCATCGTCCTCCTGCCGTACCTCCCTTGTCCGGCGGTTGCCGTGTCCCGGCGTCCGGGCCTCTCTTGACGACGTTCACCCCACCCCCTACATTGCTTCCAGATAGTAGAAGTTAGATTCCGCTATGCGGAAAATAGACATGCTGGAGACTGTGCTCACCGCGGGGCGCGACGGGAGTACGCAACCGACAGCCGAGGCAGGAGTACTCGATGGCTCGTATGACCGCTGCCCGCGCGGCAGTTGAGATCCTCAAGCGCGAGGGCGTCACCGACGCCTTCGGTGTGCCGGGCGCCGCGATCAACCCGTTCTACAAGGCCCTCAAGGAGGGCGGCGGCATCAGCCACACCCTCGCCCGCCACGTCGAGGGCGCCTCGCACATGGCCGAGGGCTACACCCGGACCGAGCCGGGCAACATCGGTGTCTGCATCGGCACCTCCGGCCCGGCCGGCACCGACATGATCACCGGTCTGTACTCGGCCATCGGTGACTCCATTCCGATCTTGTGCATCACGGGCCAGGCGCCCACCAGCGTGATCCACAAGGAGGACTTCCAGGCCGTCGACATCGCCTCGATCGCCAAGCCGGTCACCAAAATGGCGGTGACCGTCCTGGAGGCCGCGCAGGTCCCCGGCGTGTTCCAGCAGGCCTTCCACCTGATGCGCTCCGGCCGTCCCGGCCCGGTCCTCATCGACCTGCCGATCGACGTCCAGCTCACCGAGATCGAGTTCGACCCGGAGACGTACGAGCCGCTGCCGGTCTACAAGCCGGCCGCGAGCCGCGCCCAGATCGAGAAGGCGATCTCCTTCCTGCTCGCCTCCGAGCGCCCCGTCATCGTCGCCGGCGGCGGCGTCATCGGCGCCGACGCCTCCGACCTGCTGGTCGAGTTCGCCGAGCTGACCAACACCCCGGTCATCCCGACCCTGATGGGCTGGGGCACGCTGCCCGACGACCACGAGCTGAACGCCGGCATGGTCGGCGTCCAGACCTCGCACCGGTACGGCAACGCCAACTTCCTGGAGTCGGACTTCGTCCTCGGCATCGGCAACCGCTGGGCCAACCGCCACACCGGCTACAAGCTCGACGTCTACCGCGGCGAGCGCAAGTTCGTCCACGTCGACATCGAGCCCACCCAGATCGGCAAGATCTTCCCGCCGGACTACGGGGTCGTCTCCGACGCCAAGGCCGCGCTGGAGCTGTTCGTCGAGGTCGCCAAGGAGCTGAAGGCCGAGGGCAAGCTGCCCGACCGCGCCGACTGGGTCGCCTCCACCCAGGAGCGCAAGGCCACGCTGCTGCGCCGTACGCACTTCGACAACGTGCCGATGAAGCCGCAGCGCGTGTACGAGGAGATGAACAGGGCCTTCGGACCGGAGACCCGGTACGTCACGACCATCGGTCTCTCCCAGATCGCCGGCGCGCAGATGCTGCACGTCTACAAGCCGCGCCACTGGATCAACTGCGGCCAGGCCGGCCCGCTCGGCTGGACCGTCCCGGCCGCGATCGGCGTCGCCAAGGCCGACCCGGACGCCCCGGTCGTCGCCCTGTCCGGCGACTACGACTTCCAGTTCATGATCGAGGAGCTGGCGGTCGCCGCCCAGCACAAGATCCCCTACGTCCACGTGCTGGTGAACAACGCCTACCTCGGCCTGATCCGTCAGGCGCAGATCGGTCTGGACATCAACTTCCAGGTCAACCTGGAATTCGAGAACATCAACACCCCGGAGCTCGGCGTCTACGGCGTGGACCACGTCAAGGTCGCCGAGGGCCTGGGCTGCAAGGCGATCCGGGTCACCGAGCCGGACCAGCTGGGCGCGGCCTTCGAGCAGGCGAAGAAGCTGGCCGCCGAGCACCAGGTGCCGGTCGTCGTCGAGGCGATCCTGGAGCGGATCACCAACATCTCGATGAGCCGCACCATGGACATCAGCGACATCTCCGAGTTCGAGGACCTGGCCACCGAGCCCGGCCACGCGCCGACCTCGATCAAGCCGCTGAAGGTCTGAGGCCCCTGAAGGTCTGAGGCCCCTGAAGGTCTGACACCGCCGTCGTTCCGGCACCGCCGGGAACACCAAGGGCGGCCCGTCCTCTCGGACGGGCCGCCCTTGCGCGTCCCCCGTGCTGCCCCCGTGGTCCCCCGTGACCTCCCTGGTGCATCCCCCGTTCAGGGCCCGCCGCCCCCGTGCCGGCGGGCCCTGTGCCCGTAATCTGCCCTACTCCGGGGGCGGTTGAAGCCTCTGCCGCGGTGTTCAGAGCTTGATTTGAGCATGACGTAGTCCGCCTACGACCGCTGCGGTACGTCCGTTCGTCACAGCTCGTGTTCCGACAGCCCCGGCCAGTCGTCGGGGCCGCCGCCCTGCCACTCGATGAGATCGCTCTCCTCCACCTCGATCCGGTCCAGGTCGGCCAGTCGAAGGATCTCCACGACGTCGTCCAGGTGCGAGGCGATCCCCAGGGTCACGTCCCCTTCGGTGACCCGCCGGGACCCGTCCAGGGCCGGGGAGTGGACCACGATGTGCGGATAGTGCGTCGGATTGCCCATGGATTCAGCGTGCGGCGCCGCCCGCGTTCCCGCACGTCGGTCCCGGCCGCGGGAGCCGCCGCGCACATGGGCACTGCCGTACGGGACGCATGGGCACTGCCGTACGGGCGAGGCCGGCCGTCGTGCCGGGCGCCCGGAACGCACGAGCGCTCCCCCGCCGGACGTGGGTCCGGCGGGGGAGCGCTTCTGTGTCTGGTGACCGTCCGACGGCGCGAGGCTGGGCGCGACAGGTCGTTCGCGCCGCCGGACGGGGCGGGTGGCCCCCGGAAGGGGGCTGGGTGGGACCGCGGTGGGTGCGACGGAGCCGGCGGCCCCTTCCCTCTGGTCTGGAAGGGGAGCGCGGATCCTTCACCACCGCACTGGCTCGCAGACCACCGCGGTCCTCGCCCTGCCCGCGCCGTCCGCCCCACGGCCACCCCTCATCCGGGCCGTGACGGCGTCCTGCGCGGGCCGCGTGCGAAGTCATGACCTCCCGTCAGACTCCGTACGCCGCTCAGGGATTGACCGGGCTCAGTCCTCGCGCAGGGCGCGGACCGCCTCCTCCACGCGCTTGCCGTACTCGGGGTCGGCGGCGTGGAAGTGAGCCAGGTTCTTCTCGATCACGTCGTCGCGGGAGACCTGCGAGAGGCCGCCGGCGATGTTGGCGATCAGGCGGGACTTCTCCTCCGGCGACATCAGGCGGTACAGCTCGCCCGCCTGGAAGAAGTCGTCGTCCTTGGTGTGCAGCGGGGCCTCGTGGTTGCCCGTGTGGCCGGACACCGGAAGCGGGGCCGACAGCGGGCGGCCGGTCTCGACCGGGCCGTCGTAGGAGTTCGGCTCGTAGTTCTTGGCGCCGCGGCCCTGGGCGTTGAGGGCCATGAGGCCGTCGCGGCCGTAGTTCTGCGCGCCGCCCGGCACGGCCTTCGGGGAGTTGACCGGCAGCAGGGTGTGGTTGACGCCGAGGCGGTAGCGGTGGGCGTCCGCGTAGGCGAACAGGCGGCCCTGGAGCATCTTGTCGGGGGAGGGGCCGATGCCCGGAACGAAGTTGTTCGGGGAGAAGGCGGCCTGCTCGACCTCGGCGAAGACGTTGTCCGGGTTGCGGTCGAGGACCAGGCGGCCCACGCGCTGCAGCGGGTAGTCCTTGTGCGGCCAGACCTTGGTCAGGTCGAACGGGTTGAAGCGGTAGTCCGCCGCCTCGGCCGCCGGCATCAGCTGGACGTACAGGGTCCAGGACGGGTGCACCCCGCGCTCGATCGCCTGGAGCAGGTCGGTCTGGTGCGAGTTCGGGTCCTTGCCCACGAGCTCGGCGCCCTGGTCGGCGGAGAGGGAGCGGATGCCCTGGTTCGTCTTGAAGTGGTACTTGACGAAGAAGGCCTCGCCCTGGGCGTTCGTCCACTGGTAGGTGTGCGAGCCGTAGCCGTTCATGTGGCGGTAGGACGCCGGAATGCCGCGGTCGCCCATCAGCCAGGTCACCTGGTGCGTGGCCTCGGGGGCGTGGGCCCAGAAGTCCCAGACGTTGTCCGCCTCCTGGCGGCCGGTGAACGGGTCGCGCTTCTGCGAGTGGATGAAGTCGGGGAACTTGATCGGGTCCTTGATGAAGAACACCGGGGTGTTGTTGCCGACGAGGTCGTAGTTGCCCTCCTCGGTGTAGAACTTCACCGCGAAGCCGCGCGGGTCACGTACGGCGTCCGCGCCGCCGAGCGAGTCGGCGACCGTGGAGAAGCGCACGAAGACCTCGGTGCGCCTGCCGATCTCGCTCAGGAAGTCGGCGTGGGTGAAGCCGGTGACGTCGTCGGTCACCTCGAAGTGGCCGTACGCGCCGGAGCCACGGGCGTGCACCACGCGCTCGGGGATCCGCTCGCGGTTGAAGCGCGCGAGCTTCTCCAGGAGCTGCTGGTCCTGGATCAGGAGCGGGCCGCCGACGCCGGCGGAGGCGGAATTCTGGTTGTCTGCGACCGGTGCGCCGGACTCCGTGGTGAGAGTTCGCGCCGTAAGCACGCGCTTCGACATCGTGGACCTTCCGTGCGGTGGCAGCGGAAATCATCTTCCGCTTTGTGGAGCCTTGAAGTCTGGGTGGAGCCTAGAAGTGGGCCCTCTGAACGTCAACAGTTTGTTGAAGTTGAATCCGGGAGGCGCCGCCGCCTGGGCGCGACAGGACAGGTGTCAGCGGCGGCGCCTCCCGGAAGTCTGGGGGGCGGGTCAGACCTGGGCGCCGGAGAGGCGCTCGACGGCCCGCAGCAGGGCCGAGTGGTCCAGGCCGCCGTCACCCTGGGCGCGCAGGGACGCGACGAGCTGGGCGACCACGGCGCCGACCGGCAGGGCGGCGCCGACGTTGCGGGCGGCGTCGGTGACGATGCCCATGTCCTTGTGGTGCAGGTCGATCCGGAAGCCCGGCTTGAAGTCGCGGTTCAGGAAGTTGTCCTTCTTCCGCGTCAGCACCGTCGAGCCCGCCAGGCCGCCGTTGAGGACGTCCAGCGCGGCCTTCAGGTCGACGCCGGACTTCTCCAGGAAGACCACGGCCTCGGCGCACGCCTGGATGTTCACGGCGACGATCAGCTGGTTGGCGGCCTTCACGGTCTGGCCCGAGCCGTGCGGACCGCACAGCACGATGGTCTTGCCGAGGGCCTCGAGGATCGGCTTGGCCTGGTCGAAGTCGGCCTGCTCGCCGCCGACCATGATCGACAGTACGGCCTCGATGGCGCCGGCCTCACCGCCGGACACCGGGGCGTCGAGCACCCGGATGCCCTTGTCCTTGGCCGCGGCGGCCAGGTCGACGGAGGTCTGCGGGGTGATCGAGGACATGTCGATCAGCAGGGCGCCCTGCCGGGCGTTCTCCAGGATGCCGTCAGGGCCGTAGGCGATGGCCTCGACCTGGGGGGACGCCGGCACCATCGTGACGACCACGTCGGCGTCCCGCACGGCCTCGGCGATCGAGGCGGCGGCCGTACCGCCGGCGGCGGCCAGACGGTCCAGCTTGTCCTGCTCCAGGGTGAAGCCGGTGACGTCGTAGCCCGCCTTGATCAGGTTCTCCGACATGGGGGAGCCCATGATGCCGAGGCCGATCCAGGCGATCTTGGGAAGGTTGCTCATGATGGGGGTGCCTCTCTCAACTGCTCTGCAAGGTCGGGGGGTTCAGCGCGCCGCGCGGGCTTCGCGCGGCAGCCAGTCGAAGGCCTCCGCGCTCGGGCGGTCGCCGGCCTTGTACTCCAGGCCCACCCAGCCGTCGTAACCGGCCTTCTTCAGCCGGCCCAGCAGCTCCTCCAGCGGGAGCGCACCCGTGCCGGGGGCGCCGCGGCCGGGGTTGTCGGCGATCTGCACGTGCCCGGTCTTCGCCGCGTACTGATCGATCACCGACGGCAGGTCCTCGCCGTTCATGGACAGGTGGTACAGGTCCATGAGGAACTTGGCGTTCCCGAGGCCCGTCGCCGCGTTGACCTTGTCCACGATCTCGATCGCCTTGGGCGCGCTCACGATCGGGCACTTCGGCGACTCGGGCAGGTTGAGGGCCTCGATCAGGACGGTTCCGCCGACCCGGCCGACGGCGCGGGCCGCGAGCACCAGGTTCTCCAGGGCGAGCGCGTCCTGCTCGGCCGGGTCCACGCCGTCGACGCGGTTGCCGTAGAGGGCGTTGAAGGTCGTGCAGCCGAGGGACTGGCCGAACTCGACGGCCACGTCGATGTTGGCGCGGAACCTCTCCGACTCCTCACCGGGGACCGACAGGGCACCGCGGTCCGGGCCCGGCAGCTGTCCGGCGTAGAAGTTCAGCCCCGTCAGCTGGACGCCCCCGTCCTCGATCGCCTTCTTCAGGGCGTCGAGCTCGGACCGCTCGGGGGTGGGGGAGTCGACCCAGGGCCACCACAGCTCGACCGCGGTGAAGCCCGCCGCGGCGGCGGCCGCGGGACGCTCCAGGAGCGGGAGTTCCGTGAAGAGGATCGACAGGTTGACGTTGAAGCGCTGGTCTGCGGCTGTGCTCGATCCAAAACCTGGCATTCGGGCCGCGCTCCCTTCCGTGGTGGTTTTCCGTAATCCGGAAGTTCGTTTCTGCTTAATGGAAGATTGCCGTCGTGTGTCGGCACTTGTCAAGAGGGACCGGCCGCCCGCCCGCACCCGGTCCCGGCCGGGAGGTCCCAAAACCCCCGCCGCGCGTTAGGTTGAGCGCGTGCGATTGAGAGTGGAGTTCACGACCGAACCCTTCGACCTGGACGAGGCGCCCGCGCACGCCGTGGTGGCGCGGGAGGTCATCGAGACGGCCGGGCTGGACGCCGTCGACGTCGGTCCGTTCGGCAACACGGCCGAGGGGGGTGCGGACCGCGTGCTCACCGCCGTGGACGCGCTGCTGCGCAAGACGCTGGAGGCCGGCGCCACCCGGGTCTCGCTCCAGGTCAACGTCATCGAGGACGGGATCGGGGAGGGGCGGTAGTGACCGGGGAAGAGCCCTTCATCGCGGCCGTGAAGCCGCTGGTCGACGCCATGGGCGCGGAGATGATCCCGCCGGACGAGGCCGGCCGCGAGGACGTCGTCCTCGCCTGGGACGGCGTCGACGTCGTCGCCGTACGCCTGCCCCAGCTGGCCGACTCCCTCGACCACATTCTCGCGGCCATGGAGCGCCGGCAGGGCCGGCCGCTGGCCGACCTGGACCGCAGGTCCAAGCAGGAGGTCGTGCGCATACTGGAGGCGCGGGGCGCCTTCGCCGTACGGCACGGCGTGGAGACCGTGGCGAGCGCGCTCGGGGTGAGCCGCTTCACGGTCTACAACTACCTCAACCGGGAGAAGGGCGCTTAGCGCTCCGCTGGGGGGCGGGTGCCCTGTTCGGGGGGCCTCGGACTGCCGTCGGGCGTCTGCAGCGCCGTCGTGGCTGGGCGCGCCCACGCGGCGCAGCCGCATGTCGAGACGGCCCGCGCCCCTTCGGGGCTCGGCTTGTTACGCGGAATTTTCAACAAAGTGTTGACGTGGCGTTTCCTGGGGCGTTAGCTATCGGCAGCCCGCTTCAGCACGAAGGCCGAATCCGGCCACGGAGGCTCCCGTGACTTCGACTTCCACGCCCCCGGGTCTGGCCCGGTTCAACACCCTGGAGGAGCCGGCGGCCCTCGCCGCCCTCCACGAGGCGTGCGCCTCCTCCGAGTGGGCCCGGCGACTGCTCGCCACCCGGCCGTACACCGCCGTCGAGGACCTCTACGCCGCCAGTGACGCCGCCATGGCCGAGCTGACGACGGGGGACCTCGAGGAGGCGATGGCCGGGCACCCGCCGATCGGGCGCCCCAAGCCCGGCGACCCGACCTCCGCGCGGGAGCAGGCCGGCATGGCCGGCGCCGCCGAGGAGCTCAAGGCCGAGATGCTCGAACTCAACCTGGCCTACCAGGAGAGGTTCGGCCATGTGTTCCTGATCTGCGCCACCGGCCGGACCGGTGAGCAGATGCGGGACGCGGTCAAGGAGCGGATCGGGAACTCGCCGGAGCAGGAGCGGGAGATCGTCCGCACCGAGCTGGGCAAGATCAACCGTATCCGACTGGCCCGACTCGTCGAAGAGGACGCCTGACACCATGAGCACCAGCACCACCGCCTCCGTGTCCACACACATCCTGGACACCTCGATCGGCCGCCCCGCCGAGGGCGTCGCCGTCCAGCTCTCCGCCCGCAGCGGGCGCGAGACGGACTGGCACACGCTCGGCGGCTCCGCGACCGACGCCGACGGCCGGTGCAAGGACCTGCCGGCCCTGCCGGAGGGGACCACCCACGTACGGCTCGACTTCGCCGTCGAGGCGTATTTCTTGCAGTTCGAGAACAAGCAAGCCGATGCGCAGCAGGACGCCCCCGCGAATCGGGACAGCGGTGCCGTGTTCTTCCCCGAGGTGGCGATCACCTTCGCCGTGCAGCCCGGGGAGCACTACCACGTGCCGCTGCTGCTCAACCCGTTCGGCTACTCCGTTTACCGAGGGAGCTAGCTAAATGCCCACGATTCTGGGACAGAACCAGTACGGCAAGGCCGAGAACCGAGTCGTCAAGATCACGCGGGACGGCGCCACCCACCACATCAAGGACCTCAACGTCTCCGTCGCCCTGAGCGGCGACATGGAGGAGGTCCACTACTCCGGCTCCAACGCCAACGTCCTGCCGACCGACACCACGAAGAACACGGTGTTCGCGTTCGCCAAGGAGCACGGCATCGAGTCCGCGGAGCAGTTCGGCATCCACCTCGCCCGTCACTTCGTCACCTCGCAGCCGGCGATCCACCGCGCCCGGATCCGCATCGAGGAGTACGCCTGGGAGCGGATCGCGACCTCCGACGCCAACTCCCAGTTCATCGGCGCGGACGAGGTCAAGCACTCGTTCGTGAAGAAGGGCCAGGAGACCCGGGTCTCCCAGATCACCTACGACGGTGAGCGCTGGGAGGTCATCTCGGGCCTGAAGGACCTGACGGTGATGAACTCGACCAACTCCGAGTTCTGGGGCTACGTCAAGGACAAGTACACCACCCTCCAGGAGGCGTACGACCGCATCCTCGCGACCTCGGTCTCCGGCCGCTGGCGGTTCAACTGGACCGACGACGAACAGAAGATGCCCAACTGGGAGAAGTCCTACGAGCAGGTCAAGAAGCACATGCTGCAGGCCTTCGCCGAGACCTACTCCCTGTCGCTGCAGCAGACGCTGTACCAGATGGGCTCGCGCATCATCAACAACCGCGGCGAGATCGACGAGGTCCGCTTCTCGCTGCCGAACAAGCACCACTTCCTGGTCGACCTGGAGCCGTTCGGGCTCAAGAACGACAACGAGGTCTACTTCGCCGCCGACCGGCCCTACGGCCTGATCGAGGCGACCATCCTCCGGGACGGCTGTGAGCCGCAGATCCCGGTCGACATGACCAACCTCTGACGCGGGACGCGCGTCCCCGGTCCCGCCACCCGGACCGGGGACGCGCCACACCGGAGGGAACACCATGGCACTGCCTGCAAAGGGGCCGGCGAAAGCCCCCTGTTCCACCCCGCCGGCGCACACCGAGGACGCCGTCACGTCCGTGCACCCGGTGGACGAGAAGCTCCACCTCTCACGGCTCGTCCCCGCCGCGCTCCAGCACATCGCCGCGATGTACGCGGGCGTCGTCACTCCTCCGCTCATCATCGGCCAGGCCTGCGGACTCGACATCGCGGCCCGCACCCGGCTGATCGCCGCGAGCCTGCTCATCGCGGGTGTCGCGACCATCCTGCAGACCATCGGCGTCAAGGGCCTCGTCGGCAACCGGCTGCCCTTCGTCAACGCCGCCTCCTCCGCCGGCATCGCCCCGATCCTCGCGATCGCCGAGACGAACGGCACAGGCCGTCAACTCCCCGCGATCTACGGCGCGGTGATGGTCGCCGGTGTCTTCTGCCTGGCGATCGGCCCGTTCTTCGGCCGGCTGCTCCGCTTCTTCCCGCCCCTGGTCACCGGCGTGGTGATCACCCTGATCGGCGTCACGCTGATGCCCGTCCCGGTGAGCTGGGCGCAGGGCGGCGACAAGACCGCCGCCGACTTCGGCGCCATGAGGCACCTCGCGCTCGCCGGGTTCACCCTCGCCGTCATCCTGCTCGTCCAGCGCTTCGGCCGCGGCTTCGTCAAACAGGTCGCCCTGCTGTTCGGGCTGCTCGTCGGCACCCTGGTCGCCATCCCGTTCGGCATGGCCGACTTCAGTGCCTTCCGGTCCGCCCCCGTCGCCGCGCTGCCCGCCCCGTTCGCCTTCGGCGCGCCCGAGTTCCAGCCCGCGGCGATCCTCTCGCTGTGCATCGTGATGCTGGTGCTGATGACGGAGAGCTCCGCCGGGATGCTCGCCCTCGGCGAGATCTGCGACCGCCGCGCCGACGCCAGGACCATCACCCGTGGCCTGCGCACCGACGGCATCGCCACCCTGCTCGGTCCCGTCTTCGGCGGCTTCCCCACCTCCGCGTTCGCGCAGAACGTCGGCGTCGTCTCGCTGACCCGGGTGCGCAGCCGCTACGTCGTCGCCGTCGCCGGCGGCACCCTGCTGGTCCTCGGCGCCTTCCCGGTCCTCGGCGCGGTCGTCTCGCTGGTGCCCATGCCCGTCCTGGGCGGTGCCGGTATCGTGCTCTTCGGCTCGATCGCCGTCAGCGGTATCCGTACGCTGTCGGAGGCGGGCCTGGACGACAGCTCCAACATCATCCTGGTGGCCGTGGCGCTGGGCGCCGGCATCATCCCGCTGGCCGCACCCACCTTCTACGCGGGCTTCCCGGCCTGGGCGCAGACCGTGCTCGGCTCCGGCATCAGCGCCGGCGCGCTCGTCGCGGTCCTGCTCAATCTGTTCTTCCATCATCTCGGCACCCGGAGTGGGCAAGCGGCTCCGGCACTCAAATCCTCCTAGGGTCCTGCCGTGCCCTCCCCGTGGACACCTCCCCGTCCGCGGGCCGCCACCGAAAGACAAGGAAGCACGATGGCACCATCGGCAGCCCAGCGCATCGTCATCGAGAACTGCGCCATCGCGACCGTGGACGCGGGCGACACGGAGTACGCCTCCGGGTACCTGGTCCTCGCCGGTAACCGCATCGAGTCCGTCGGCGCGGGCAGCGCCCCCGAAGGCCTCGAGAACGTGGTGCGCCGGATCGACGCGAGCGGTCATCTGGCGACGCCCGGCCTGGTCAACACCCACCACCACTTCTACCAGTGGATCACCCGGGGCCTGGCCACCGACCACAACCTGTTCAACTGGCTGGTCGCGCTCTACCCCACCTGGGCGCGCATCGACGAGCAGATGACGTACGCGGCCGCGCAGGGATCCCTGGCCGTGATGGCCCGCGGCGGTGTCACCACCGCCATGGACCACCACTACGTCTACCCGCACGGCTCCGGCGACCTGTCCGGCTCGATCATCCGGGCCGCCGCCGAGATGGGCGTCCGCTTCACGCTGGCCCGGGGCTCGATGGACCGCAGCGAGAAGGACGGCGGCCTGCCGCCGGACTTCGCCGTGGAGACGCTGGAGGGCGCGCTCACCGCGACCGAGGAGACCGTCAGGAAGCACCACGACGCCTCCTTCGACGCCATGACCCAGGTCGCGGTCGCCCCCTGCTCGCCGTTCTCCGTCTCCACCGAGCTGATGCGGGACGGCGCCGAGCTGGCCCGCCGGCTGGGCGTACGGCTGCACACCCACGGTTCGGAGACCGTGGAGGAGGAGAAGTTCTGCCACGAGCTGTTCGGCATGGGCCCGACCGACTACTTCGAGTCCACGGGCTGGCTCGGCGAGGACGTGTGGATGGCGCACTGCGTCCACATGAACGACTCCGACATCGCCGCCTTCGCCCGCACGAAGACCGGTGTCGCCCACTGTCCGTCCTCCAACGCCCGCCTCGCCGCCGGCATCGCCCGCGTCCCCGACATGCTGAAGTCGGGCGTCCCGGTCGGCCTCGGCGTCGACGGCACCGCCTCCAACGAGTCCGGCGAGCTGCACACCGAGCTGCGCAACGCCCTGCTGATCAACCGCCTCGGAGCCCACCGCGAGGCCGCCCTGAACGCCCGTCAGGCGCTCAGGCTCGGCACCTACGGCGGCGCCCAGGTCCTCGGCCGGGCGGAGCAGATCGGCTCGCTGGAGCCGGGCAAGCTGGCCGACGTGGTGCTGTGGAAGATGGACACGCTCGCCCACGCCTCCATCGCCGACCCGGTGACCGCGCTGGTCTTCGGTGCCGCGGCCCCGGTCACCGCCTCCTTCGTGAACGGCGAGCAGGTCGTGGAGAACGGCCGGCTGCTCACCGTCGACGAGGACGCCATCGCCCGCTCCACCCGCGAGGAGGCCCAGCGCCTCGCCCGGATCGCCGCCCAGGGCTGATCCCGCTCCGGGTCGCACAGCCGGGTCGTTCACCCGGGCTGTCGAAGCTGACTTCTTGGTTTCTGCCGGAGCCAGACTGGTCCGGCGGATGTTGCCGCCCGGAGGAGTTCGTAGGCCGAGTGGGCCGGGACACACGGGCGC